>CALZHT010000045.1:0-23006 GCA_945787445.1 uncultured Desulfobulbaceae bacterium | reverse complement strand
CGCAAATTTCCATTCTGATAGAGACATTCTATGCTTCGAGCCAGGGACGTGGCATCCTGAGGCGGAACTAACAATCCATTTTCTTGGTCTTTGATAATTTCGGGGATGCCGCCGGTCCGAGCGGCAACAATTGGCAATCCAAAATCCATAGCATCCAGTAAGGATGAACCCATCCCCTCTTGCAGCGACGGAAAAACAAAAAGGTCAAAGAGTGCAAGATAATCGCCTATGTTTGGTCGAAATCCCAGAAACTCAAGATTGGTCAAGCCCTCGGCCTCGCGACGCAGCCACCTTTCATCCTTCCCACTCCCTAAAAGAAGGAAATGCATATCAGGATACGCACTCTGGAGGGTGCGTGCCGCTTCAATCAAATAAAGCTGACCCTTGTCTTTATTAACCAAGGCGCCGACATGTCCGACAATAAACTTATCAGTATATTGAAACCTGAGATCATCAACTGTTTTCCTGTCATATTGCAAGCGGCTCGCCATGTCGGGAATTATTTGTGTTTGGAGATGGAGATTGGCGCGGTGCAGGCTTTGTCGTATCGCCCCTGACAAAGTCACGATCCCGGCTGCATGTCCGTATACTGCCTTAGTAAAGAAATCTCTTTTCGGGATATTTAATACGCGCCGGGTAATTAGATAAGGCGTTCTTGTCAATAGATGACCAATATACGCAAATTGTCCGGCTTTTGCTTCGTGGGCATGAACCAATTCAGCACGACGACAAATTGAAAAATGCTTAAAATAAGGTTTGCTGATCGTCTTGCATTCAACACCATGTGTTTTTGCCAAATTTTCCACCAAGGGTGAATCATACCGTGCCACTAGTTTTTGGGGCACGCCTAACACTGACAGAGCTTTTATAAGCATTTCCGTCTGGCGTTCACCACCACGGTAACCTTTTGCCAAATTTATGTGACAGATCTTCAACGTTTACCTAATCAAGCCGCTTAAAGGACTGATAAGAAAAGATTAAAGAACAGCATATTGAACATGCATAGCGAAGTGCATTCCAAGAGCACTTCCTTCGGGCGCATTCCCCGTCCCGCTTCAGCGGGACTGCGGGAAAAACGAGCGAATGTAATAAAGTCAAAAAGTCCTTACATACGGAGATTCCCCGCGGCAAGCCGCGGGGAACTTCAATCCACGTAAAAAATTTCAATATTCTTTCTCGTTTTTTGACATCTGCCAATAACTTGATGAAATCAGGCTAACAAGTAACGCCAGCGAAAATGAGAAAAAATTTAGTTCCACGGAAACGGATAATACAGACTTTGTCATACAGAAATGCATGTAGGCGACAATCAACACCAGCCCTGCCAGCCCGAGGCGAGCCAACGTTGGTGATTCGGATGATGCGGCCTTATAAAACATCCATGCAGGAAAAAGAAATAAAAGCAAAAGGCTGATTAAACCGAGAAGCCCTCGATTAACAAGCGTATAAAAATATTCATTATCCGGATCCTTAAATCCATATTTCACTATCTTTTTATAGCGATTATCGGATTCAGCAAACTCACGGACCTTTTCTTGGTACATGCCCTCCCCGACTCCCAATAGCGGATTTTCAAGAAAAATTTTCCAGGCGGCGCTCCACATCTTAAGCCGCACATCAACACCGCCCTCAACTCCCTCAACAGTAGTAAGTTTTTTATCAGCGGCAAACAACAGCTCAATTTCCTTTTGCGCTATATCGATTCTCTTTTTAATACCCGTCTGGGGAAATAAATAACCTGCCGCTATGATGCTCCCCAAGACCATAAGTATTATGGTGATATGCCATTGCCGCATCCCACGCCGGCGCATGAACCAGAAATATAGCAATGATAAAGCAGGGATAGCAATCCATGCACCACGCGTTCCGGAAAGAAAAGAGGCAACCAGACCTAAAATAAGCGCAAGAGACGGTATAATAAGGTACCTCTGCCCTTGTTCCTTAAAAAATCCCCACCCCGCTATCGTCATAAAACCCATGGTTAGAGATAGGTGTCCAAAAATCATGGGACCGGTCATACCATGGGCACGATAGGCGGTATTTTTAAAAACTCCCATTTGCCAAGATTCATAAAGAGCAAAAAGACCAGCTGTAATCGCTCCTATAGCCATGGCGTACCATAACCAATCCTGAGTTAGACGGATTCTGGCACAAAGGAAAATGATAGGAATCACCAACAGCAATCGTGCATAATGGCCTAACATTTTTACAGCTTCTGAGAAGACTCCACCACATAAGGTAGATAAAAACACAATACCCACAAAAAAGACTACATTGGCAAACAACCTTTTTTCTTCAGTGGTAAAAGAGCGATATCGCCTAATAAA
Source organism: uncultured Desulfobulbaceae bacterium (assembly GCA_945787445.1). Taxonomy (GTDB): domain Bacteria; phylum Desulfobacterota; class Desulfobulbia; order Desulfobulbales; family CALZHT01; genus CALZHT01. The sequence continues at coordinate 20,679 of CALZHT010000045.1, read as the reverse complement.
AGGCGTTGATAGTCCCAGAATGGCCAACAAAGTAGTTGGCGCACTGCTTCCATGTTTTATCAATAATGCGCCAGAAGGGGTGAACATCACCAATGCCGCGGTCGTCCAGTAAAAAAAAGAAAATTTATCTAAAGAACCATAATCAGGTATTTTCATGGGCAGCTATCATAGGTGTAATGTTGTGCTCCGACAAGTGAGAGGAAATGCATGCCGAGGGTGCAAGCTCTCCCCAGGTGTGTTCAACAAGTCCGGATAGAAAAAGCCTCTCAACCATATGCTAAAAAAAGGTATTAAAATCTTCTCGTTCAAGGACTGCCTTATCTCGATAATATTCAAGCAACTTGGCGTATTTCAAATATGAGTTTAGAGTTGCACTCAATGAGACGGTAAACCCATCCACACCTGCCATGAAGCCTTTTCGAAAAAAATAACTAACCAGGAATGCACTTGCCCCGTGCAAAAATGGCGAAAAGCAAGTTGCCATTCTACCATTTTTATACATCAGTTTAGCAGCCCACGTGCTGTAACTCCGGTCGGATTTTCCAAATAATTCGCCAATATTCCTAAACGAATAATGAATAATATCAGCCTTGGTGCGTTTAAAGTTTGTCGTGACAACTATGTCGTGAATTTTTCTGTCGGAATATCGTGTTTTTTTTCTATTGTAGAGTCGTATGAGATAATCTGGATACCAACCGCACACCTTTATCCAGCGACTGCCGATATAATTTCTCCTTCTTAATGCAAAACCATCATATTCGGTTTTTTCCAGGCCAAGATCAGCAATTGTTTCAATAGCGTCGCCATGCAGACGTTCGTCGGCATCGATACTTAAAACCCAATCATTCTTGGCGAAACGTGGGCCATAATTTTTTTGTGGTCCGTCACCCAGAAATTCCTGGATATAGACATTTGCTCCCAAGGCCTTAGCAATCTCAACTGTACTATCTGTACTACCTGAGTCAACAACAATTACTTCATTGCATACCGGCTTTATCGACTCTATACAGTCTTTAATATTGTGGGCCTCATTTAAAGTAATTATAACCGCGGTAATACCAACCATTGTGTTCATACCAATTATTGAGAACGACGAAGTCGTATTTAACACAAAATTGCCGTAGATTGCAATTTTGTGCAGGCCTATAAGAAATAGAGGCAACCAAATTCTATCATTATTTAAAGCCTCTGTCATGAAACTGGTTCTTTAAATTGAGCAGCTATAATGCCCGAGAACCGTGGGGAGTTTATTAAATTATTCTGTCACATGCAAGTTCCTATGAAATAATTACCGATACTATTTTTTTCTTGACCAACGATCTTCTTGCTGCATAAAGTTTACACTCTGTGTAAACTGCTCCTCTCACCACAAAAAAACTCGACATGATGCAGCATAACCAGCTTGCAATATTAATAATTTAGGATTTTTTACCCAAAACTGTGTCAGTAAATCAACATTCGAAATGGTGAAACTATGATCAGTCAAGAACTTCTTGATATCCTGGCCTGCCCGAAATGTAAAGGTCCTGTAAAGGTAACTGCTAAAAAAGACGGGCTTACCTGCGATACCTGCAAACTTCTCTATGAAATAAGAGACGATATTCCCATCATGCTCATAGATGAAGCGAAACAACTCAAGGAAACGGATAAATAAGCTCATTAAAAGCGCATGACCTCATTGAAGCCTCACATCACTTCCAAATGCTTTGTAAATGCTCCCTTTGAGAGGCTAAAAAATGATCTGTTACAGCTTTTTTGCGACAACCGCATCCAGCCGGAAGTTGGCCTTGAAGGGGATATTTTATACACCCATTCCCTAAAAGATTTTGAAAAAGTTGCCGAGAAAATCGAAGTTACAGGACTATCCTGCACCCTGCACGCACCATTTTTAGATCTTTGTCCCGGAGCCACGGACCATGTTATCCTTGCTGCAACAAGGGACAAACTCAAGAAAGCTTTTGAGCTTATCCCGGTTTTCCAACCCCGATCAATTGTTTGTCATCTTGACTTTGATAAATACAAGCACAAAATGCGCTACCAGAAGTGGTTCAACAACTCAATGAAAACCTGGGAAAATCTTCTTGCCATAGCTGAACGGTACAAAACGGTGGTCATGTTTGAAAACACTTTTGAAACTGACCCAGAGGCCCACAAACATATTCTTGAATCCCTGGATTCTTCATATGCGCGATTTTGCCTGGATGTGGGCCATGTGCAGGCCTTTGCCAGAAATTCGTGGCAGGATTGGCTACCGGCAATGGATTCCTGGCTCGGTCAACTCCACTTACATGACAACAACGGCAAATGGGACGAACATCTTGCCATCGGCAAAGGAACCATAGACTTCCGAGGCCTCTTTAATCATCTTGAGAAAAACAAAATGCATCCAATTATTACCCTCGAGCCCCATCAAGAAATAGACCTTTGGGACAGCTTAAAAGCTCTTGATGATCTGGGCATTTTCAATAGGAAGGTTTGAAACATGACTGAACAGAAACCATCCGACTTTATCCATCTGCATGTCCATACGCATTACAGCCTCCTTGACGGCGCAATTCGCATTGACGACTTGCTCGAAAAATGCAAGGCGTTCGGCATGGATGCGGTGGCCATCACCGACCATGGCGCCATGTTCGGCGCCCTGGAGTTTTATGTAAAAGCGCGAAAGAAAGGAATTAAACCTATCATCGGCTGTGAATTCTATATTGCGCCTCGAGGCCGTTTTGACAAGAATGCCAAAAGTTCCGGAAGCGCGGCCTTCCATATAGTCCTGCTGGCCATGAACATAACGGGTTACAAAAATCTCATGAAACTGGCGGCCATCGCCCAATTGGAAGGATTTTATTACAAGCCCAGAATCGACAAGGAAGTCCTTGCCGAACATAATGAGGGACTTATCGCCCTCACCGCATGTTTGCACGGAAAAATCCCATATCTCATCGCTAAAGACAAAGACACGCAAGCAGCCCGGCAAGAAGCCCTGTTTCTTAAAGATATTTTTGGAGATCGGCTTTATCTTGAAATGCAGGATAACGGCATTGAGAAACAACAAATCGTCAACAACGAGCTTAGAGAAATTTCGCGGGAACTGGATATCAAACTTGTCGCCACCAACGATTGTCACTACCTCAATAAAGAAGGGGCCCATGCCCATGAAGTGTTACTCTGTATCCAGACCGGCAAAACCATTCATGATGCGGGCCGATTCCGTTTTTCAACCGATGAATTGTATTTTAAATCCCCTGAGGAGATGAAAAAGGCTTTTGCCGATTGCCCCGGAGCCCTGGAAGCCACAATTGAAATCAGCAGACGCTGCAATCTGGAACTCTCTTTTGGTGAACACCATTTTCCCAAATATTCTGTCCCCGAAGATGAAACACTTGCATCGCTTTTCGAAAGAGCGGCAAGGCATGGCCTTGAGGAGAGATTCGAGGAATTTCGTGAAAAAAACGGCTTAACGGATGAGCTAGAAAAAGATTACCGAAGCCGCCTGGAACTTGAAATCGAAGTCATAAATACCATGGGCTTTGCCGGCTACTTTCTCATTGTGGCAGACTTTATCAACTGGGCGAAAAAACATGAAGTTCCGGTGGGGCCCGGTCGCGGCTCCGGCGCCGGCAGCCTGGTAGCATTCTGCATGCGGATTACCGATATTGATCCCCTACCCTACGGCCTCATTTTTGAACGGTTTCTCAATATTGAAAGAAAAAGCATGCCCGATTTTGATGTTGATTTCTGTCAGGAACGGCGCGGGGAAGTCCTTGAATATGTACAGGAAAAGTATGGTGCAGATCATGTTGCCCAGATAATCACCTACGGTTCCATGAAAGCCCGGGCTGTAATCCGCGATGTCGGCCGTGCATTGGCCATGCCCTTTGCCGATGTGGATCGGATAGCCAAACTCATTCCCGACCAGCTGAAAATCACCATTAAAAATGCCATAGAACAGGAACCCAGACTAAAAGACGCTCAGAAGAACAATCCACAGGTGGCGGAACTGCTCAACATTGCCATGGCTCTTGAGGGCATGCCGCGACACACATCGACCCATGCTGCCGGTGTGGTCCTTTCACCGGAACCGCTGGTGGAATACCTGCCTTTATGCAAAGGTCCCAAGGATGAAGTCCTGACTCAGTACGATATGAAGTACACCGAGATGACCGGCCTTATCAAGTTTGACTTTCTTGGCCTCAAAACCCTCACCGTCATTGACCGGGCCGTGAAGCTTATCGAGCAGGACATCCACCACAGACTCGCTATAAGCAAAATCCCGCTGGATGATGCCAAAACCTATGACCTCTTATGCCGAGGAGACGCTTTGGGCGTATTCCAGCTTGAAAGTGCCGGTATGCGTTCCCTGCTCATGAAGATGAAGCCTGAGATCTTCACAGACCTTATTGCCCTGGTGGCACTGTACAGACCCGGTCCCCTTGAAAGCGGCATGGTTGATACTTTTGTCAACACCAAACACGGCAAACAGATGGCCAAGTATCCGCTGCCGCAACTGAAATCCATTCTGGAAGAGACGTACGGTGTTATCGTTTATCAGGAACAGGTTATGAAAATTGCCAATGTTTTGGCGAGCTACACCCTGGGGGATGCTGACATCCTGCGCCGCGCCATGGGCAAGAAAATCCCCGAAGTCATGGCCGCGGAAAAAGACAAGTTCATGGCCGGTGCTGAAAAAAACAATATCCCGCTGGACAAGGCTGAATATATATTTGATCTGATGGCCAAGTTCGCGGGGTATGGTTTCAACAAATCGCACAGCGCCGCATATGCTCTGATATCATACCAGACCGCTTACCTCAAAGCGCACTACCCGGCGCAATTCATGGCAGCTCTCCTTTCTTGCGACATGAATAACACCGATAAGGTGGTGCTGTATATCAATGAATGCAAGGACCATGAAATCGATGTTCTTCCTCCGGACATCAATGAAAGCGAAAAAGATTTTACCGTTGTCAATGACCGGATCCGTTTCGGCCTCGCAGCGGTGAAAAATGTTGGTGGTGCCGCCCTTGACTCCATTATCGACGAGCGTAAAAAGGACGGACCATACAACTCTCTAGAAGACTTCTGTGCACGAATCGATTCTCGCCGGGCCAATAGAAGGGTCATTGAAAGTCTCATTAAAGCGGGTGCCTTTGATTCATTAAACGCCAAGAGATCACAAATGTTCGCCATTCTTGATCAGGCCATGGAACAGGCCCAGGCAGCGCAACGGGACAGGCTGAGTGGGCAAATTTCCTTATTCGGTCTGCTTCCCGATGAGGATGTTCGCAAATCAAAAGCAATTGTATTACCGGAATTACCGGAATGGCCGGATAAAGAAAAATTGGCCTTTGAAAAAGAAACTGTGGGCTTTTATATCACCGGCCATCCGTTGGATGGGTATCGCAGTGAAATAAAAGCTGTCACTGATACTGATCTTGCCGGGCTCCACGAATGGAACGACAATCAACCGGTCAGGGTTGGCGGTCTGATAAAATCAGTTAAGGAACTCAAAAGTAAAAAAGGCGAGCCCATGGCCTTTATCACTCTGGAAGACACCACCACATCCGCCGAAGTGGTAGTCTTTCCTAATACCTTTGCGGTGTGTTCCGGCCTCCTGTCGAGCGATGAGCCGGTCATTGTTCTCGGTACTGCACAAAAAGATGAGCGGGGCCCCAAAATTATTGCCGAAAGCGTGGACTTCATACCGGAAGCCCGGGTCAAATATACGGAAAAAACCACTGTCATTCTCCAATCCGACAAAATTACCAGGAATACCCTTGAGATCCTTAAACGGGTCATAAGACAATATCACGGCCCATGCACCCTTTCTTTTACATTGCATTTTACCAACAGGGGCGAGGTCGATATTGACGCGCCCACGGACACTTCTGTCCGGCCCTGCAAAGAACTCACTGGCGGAATAAATAATATACTTGGGTATAAAGCGGTGCGTTACGTGCAGAAGAAGACGGAACTTAAAATAAGAAACGGCAACAATGGCAGGTGGAAGAAGAAATAATGGCTGATGCCCTTATTTTTTCTGTACCAGGGTGGGCATGCCCGCAAGCAAATATTTGAGCCAGTCATAGCCGAATCTGAGCAAGGACTCATCGTCTTTTTCAATTTGCCGGCGCCTTGCCTTGTCCAGCCTGAATTTATTGAGCAGGTTGTGGTCTCCCACATATTGCCTGAACCGATCAATATTGTAACATACCATGAACGACAAGATCTGCTTGGGGCCGGCGGCTCCCTCGCCGGCAAAGGGATTTCCGGCAAATATGGTGTCCATTTCAGCCCACAGATCATCCATCACATTGTAATAATAGAGTTTCTGATCGCGTATCCATTCCTTAACGGTCCATGCAGTGTTTTCCTGATGTCCCAGGCAGTAATCATGTCTGGTCAGGAAATAATATTCTTCTGTTCTCCCACGCCTGGTCGAGCGGTCAACCGCCCTTTCCAAAGGATATGTCCTGCATGCGGATGGCCTTTCCTCATAGACCGAACAACCTGTATTGCTGAGAAAAGGACATAACCTTTCCTCATTTTCAGTCATTTTAAGCATGAGAGTAGGAAAGTATGGATTCGATCCTCTGACAACCTCCACATATTGATTGAGGAAATCCTCTGAATTCATCCCTAACCTGTTTTTGAGCTGGATGATATCGTATGGATAAATGTAAAGATCAAGCTTCCTGCAACATCGAGTATAACATGGGACTTTGGGGTGACAAGCGAACCGGAACGTTGAATTCCCCAAGGGTACCATGCCCTCTGGAAATTTTTTTTCTATATCGGATTTGTTCTGCATGAGAATTGTGAAATATTACCGAAAAGTAATAAAAACAAATTGTTGAATAAATTTTCCCAAAATACTACTCTATAATAGAAATTGTACTATGCTCTTCATGAAAGGAATGACGATCGTACCATTGGGATGCGTAAAGGTCAAGGTTCAAGGCTTTATATCATGAACGGCCATGTATATTGAAAATCAAGCTAAATATTTTTAAGCATTTGCAGATACGAGTACCATTGAACTGTAGGGCAATCCTTTAGGATCGGAGATAAATACATGAAATATTTTATCGCAACTCTTTCCCTCGCCGCCACGCTTGTCTTCTTTGTCGGCGCTGCTTCTGCAGCGTGTGTCACCATAAATCATCAAGATTCCTGGTTAAAGCTTGACAATAAAACACTGGTTATTTTCAGGGGCGACATGGCCTCCGCCTTGATTCGCACTCCCTTTTGCTATATTTCCGAAAATTCTGAAGTCAATATTTCAAAAGAATCTGTTTGTGTCGGTGATCTCATTAAAGTAGACAGTAAAAAGTGCGAAGTGATGCAGGCCATCCAGCTCAAATAATCCACCATCCCAAAAAAATTTCATCTCTCCTAACAAACTGCTTGCAAATCCATTGTTTCTGAATCATTATGTTTGCAAGGCAACTTTTTTAAAAACTATTACGCCGTCACATATATTATGGCAGCAAGGCCGCTGAATAGGAAAAGGCCACGGCTCGCCAATGCGGAATATGAAGCTGAAGACGCAGCCAACTAATTTTGCGTGTATAGCGCTACTTCAGACACATGACGACAACCAGCCCTATGTAATGACAGCATGAAATTAACCGAGTTGACAGAAAAAATTCATGATCTTCAGTCACTGCCTTCGGTAGCGTTGCAAATAAATAATGAGGTAAAAAAAGAATCCCTAACTTCCAAAACTCTTGCGGCGATTATATCCAATGATCCCCCCCTTGCCGCTAAAATACTCAAACTAGCAAATTCATCGTTCTATGGTCTTGCCCGCCAAGTGGATACCCTTGATAGAGCGGTGACGGTGCTTGGACTCAATACTATCAAGAATGTTGCGCTTACCTTGTCTGTTTGCTCAATTTTTAAGAAGAATGCCGCCAATCCCAGCATAGACATAGAAGGGTTATGGCGCCACAGCATTGCCAGTGGAGCAGCCGCAACAATCCTTATCAACAACTCCAGGCCGACCGAGAAGGAAAAGGCCTTTCTTGGAGGAATCATCCACGATATCGGCGCAATCACCTTAATTATGGCATTTCCGGAGGAATCGCGTCTGGTCTTTAAGAAAATACAAGAAGCCGGAATGAGCCAGACTGCAGCAGAACAAGAAGTGTTGGGATTTTCCCATCAGGAAGCTGGGGCCTTTTTTGCCGAAAAATGGCACTTCCCGCAGGAGATTATAGACGCCATAAAATTCCATCATGCTGACTATACCCAAGATGATCTAAAAAAAATATCCAACAAAAAATTGGTTTTTTCAGTTTACGCGGCAAACAATATAGTAAAGGTCATGGGGCTGGGAAAGAGCATTGATTCGGAGGTAGGTACCATTCCGAAATTCATTTGGAAGGAACTTAATATATCTGAAGAAGTAATTCCGTCATTACGCGCGGCCATAAAGGATGAATATGACCTTGCTGCAAACCATTTCACCGGCGAAGGCTGCTGCTAAAATTTTATCTATTGATGCATAGCAAAAAGTATTGGGATGGCTAAGCATAAAAGTTCGATATACAAGGCGTAGTGGTTTCGAGGAAGCGGAGGCATACAAATGGTATGTTGAGCGTTCCGAGAACCCCCTACAACGCAGTAGATCGGACTTTTTGCGACGCCATCATCTAGTGACCATCACAAAAACTCCCTTTTTGGCAGGATCCAGGTCATAGTAACGCCTGAGGATCGTCATATTGGTATCATTAAGTGTCGTCCCTTTCCGGAGAAGAAGCAGACCTGTACCACTTATTACATCGCGCGACAGCACCATGTCATTCCGTAAATCTTTAGGAGAGAGTTCTTTTTCAAAAAAGTCGTCATCAAACTGACGTTTGCGATAAATCTCCTCAGTAGCCTTATCTGCAAAAACAACTATTTCCGGATCAAACATTTTACTCCGTTCCGCCTTTACCTTTTTCAAGGTAGGGGCAATGCCGGTATCGCCCGGATGCCGCCGTATGTGGATATCAATAAAATCCGTTAGCGCAATGATCCTAGCACCGCGCGGAATGTCTATGTTTTTTAATTTATCCGGGAAGCCTTTGCCGTCAAACCGTTCATGGTGGTGTCTAATCAGAAGTCCGATTTCCCGTAAATCTTCTATAATGTCTATTGCCGCCTGCCCGCGGATCGGATGTCTCATATACTCGACCCGGTGTTCTGCAGCCATATCTTCAAAAGAGACCCCCAGTAAAACGTCTGGAATACCTATTTTACCAATATCATGGAGTAGAGCAGCTACCCTGATTATCTCTCTCTCCCGATCGTGAAGGCCCATTGCCTCGGCAATCTTTACAGCAAGTTCCGCAACATTCTTAGCATGATTGCGCATGGATTTATCGCGCAGCTCTATTAACCCGGAAAAGGCCTGAATCGTGTTTTCAAAATTATTTTCAAGCCTGGTATGTAATTTTCTCAGGTTGTCATAATTTGTTTGCAGCTCCATGGTCTGTTCCTGCACGATAATTTCAAGCTCCTGACTCCACTTTTTCAGCTCCTGTTGTTGTTTTTTTACTATTTTGTTTAGTTTCCTGTTCTCAAGGATAAGAGAATATCTGTTCAGGGCTTCCTTGACGGTCTGGACGAGGTCTTCATCTTGCCAGGGCTTGGCAATATATCTGAAGGCGCCGCCCTTATTGATAGCATCAACGGCAGCCTGCACATCGGCGTAACCGGTCAGTATCATACGAATGGACATCGGCGCGACTTTCTTCGCCTTCTCGAGAAACTCAGCCCCGTTCATGCCCGGCATACGCTGGTCTGAAACAATGAGTCCTATAGAGGAATCTCCCTGCAAAATCTTCAGCCCTTCATCTCCGGAAGTTGCGGTTAAGACTTCAAACTCCTCCTCCATAAAAAGCCTCTTTAAGGACCGGAGAATATTTTCCTCATCATCCACAAATAATACCTTGGCCTGTTCCAGGACTTTATCCTGCTCCATATTTGTTACCTTTCAAACCTTGATGCTCCCAAAAGTTGGGAAATCAGTTAACGTGTCATTTAATTTCAAGGATTTACAAAATAAAGTGCCTAAAGTGAGCTAAAGTTCGAAGTGCCTAAAGTTAAAAGATTTATCCCCTCATAGGGGGCACTGAAAATAGTCTGATCAGAAAAGCGCCCATCGCAAGTGCTCTCGGGGTGCACCCCACAAGGGGGTATAAATACCATAACTTTAGGCATTTTAGGTACTTCGAACTTTAGGCACTTTAACCTTATCAACTAAAAATCTGCCGAGATCAGATTGTCCGAGAAATATTTTGCGGTCATTGATAATCGAACACTAAAACAAAGCCTTGTTGGCCCTCAGCAGAAACTACCGGGGCGCTTCTTACCCTGTAGTTCGTATCCGTAATTACAATCCATTCGGAAGAGGAATTACCCTCACGTATTTCGGCCAGAGCGTCGGTTACTTCACGCGGCAATATTTCCCTCACCTTACGTCCTATAAGCCCCCCGGCCTGGGTAAGAATCTCGTCACATTTGGCATTACATTGCACAATTTCCTCCCCCTCATCGAGCCCCAGAACTCCTATAGGAAGCGAATCGAGAATATTCTGCGAACGCACCAATATTTTATTTTGGAAAATCAGCTCATTTGCCCGGTCCTGGACCAGGCCTTCCAGATTCTCATTTAACAAGCGCAGTTCTTCGTTGGATTCTTTGAGTTCAGAGGTCAGCTCAACATTTTTTTTATTGAGGTCAAATACATGGACCGCATTGCGGATGGTGATTTTCAGCTCATCATCATTCCAGGGCTTGGGAATGAATTTATAAATTTGCCCCTCGTTAATGGCGGATACAATGGAAGCGGTATCAGCATAGCCGGAGAGCACAATTCGTATCGTCTCCGGCCGACGTGCACAAACCTCTTTAAGAAACTCAACGCCATTCATTTGCGGCATGCGGTAATCCGAAATAATGACTTTGACCTCAATATCTTCAGAGAGAATCTTGAGCCCCTCTTCACCCGACGAAGCCGTGAAAACCTCAAACTCCTCATCCATAAAAAGTCTGGTAAGGGCCTTGAGTACATTCTTCTCATCGTCGACACAGAGAATCCGTGTTTCGTCATCCATCCCCTTTGCCCTCCACCACCGGGATCTTCACCGTAAAGCTCGTTCCTTTTCCCACTTCACTTTCCACCAGAAATTCACCATTATGTTTTTTGGTAACGATGTCATAGGCAATACTGAGCCCCAACCCTGTTCCTTTGCCCACATCTTTGGTGGTAAAGAACGGTTCAAAGAGCCTGCTGATATTTTCCTTGGAAATTCCGCATCCCGAATCAGTGACAGAGACAAAGATCGTATCACCTTCAGACCATGTTTTGATGGTAATTTCGCCTTTTTCCTCAATAGCCTGGGCTCCATTGACCAAAAGATTCATAAACACCTGATTAAGCTATTGCGGATGACAGCGGGTCAGCGGCAAATCGCCGTATTCTTTTTTGACTGTAGCTTTGTACTTCAATTCATTCCAGACAATTTTGAGAGTGTTTTCCAAACATTCGTTGATATCCGCGAGCTTTTCCTCTGCCTGATCCACCCTTGAAAAGGCTTTCAGATTGGAAACTATTTCCTTCACCCGTTTTATTCCATCAAGGGACTCCGCAATCAAATCATTAGTGTCCTCAAGGATATAATCTATTTTGAGTTTTTTGCGCAGCTGGGCAAGCTCCTCTGCGGCAGCCGGGTCAGGCAAGGATTCTAGGAGTTGCGATTGAAACTGGACAAATTCCCTCAACCTGTCGATATATTTGGCTAGAGATCCGAGGTTACTTGACACGAAACCAGTCGGATTATTAATTTCATGCGCTACTCCAGCGGCAAGCTGTCCGATGGATGCCATTTTCTCCTGCTGCAATATCTGGCTTTGGGTCGCCTTCAACTCGGTATACGCCTTTTCCAATTCGTCTTTGTTATGTTCCAACAAGCGCATCATCGAAATCTGCTCGGCATTGACAAATTGAAGTTCGTTATTCTTTTTTTCCAACTCTTGGGCAATTATTTTGAGATCCGTAATTTTATGAAAAGTAATGACCTTACCAGGTACAAGATCTTTGCCGTATTGCATCGGATAGATGCGAACATAAAAGGTGCTTTTCGCGGCCTCCAGGAAGATTTCGAATTCCTTTTTCTGCAGTTCTTGCAGCTCAAGACCTTGCCCTTTAACGAGCTTTACGAAATCGCGTCCGATAATTTCATCATACGGCGCTCCGGCAAATTCCCGAAATGCTTCGTTCGTGCGTAGGATTTCACCATTGTTACCCACTAATACGACCATGTCCAGAACACCGTCCATGATCTCTTCCCATTCCTTTTTGGCAATCTCCACTTGGCTGAAAAGTTTCTTTAATTCCTCATGTTGGGTAACAAGCTGATCATGTGATCTTTCCAGTTCCTTCATTTTCTTGGCAAGGGATTTAGCTAAAGAGACAGCGGTCAGATCGGTGATCACTTCAATTACTTCTTCAACCTTTCCTTCATCATTGATAACTGGATAGGCTGATATCTCATACGTCGATCCATCGTTTCCGGCAAGACGGCTATGAATAACTTTGCATGTCTTGCCGGTCTTCAACACCTCTTCAAGAGGACATTTTTCGCCGCTACGACTACAGGGTTGATTTATGCCACGGGAGAGCGTATAACACCGATCGTTTTTTGCGCCGGTTTTGTTCGCAAGCAGTTTTTCGGCAGCCCGGTTCATTAGCGAGACGCAGTAATCTGACGTAATGACCATGACAGGATCGTTGAGACTGTCAAAAACAGTTTCCAGGTATTGTTTTCTTACCTTGCCTTTCAGTAAAGCTGTCATTTGCGGATTGTCATTATCAGTATCGGAGTAATTAGCAGAACAAGCCCTTTTAGAATCAAATTATTACATAAAATTGGTGGTTATGACAGGAAAAAGCTCCGCAAACAATGTGTTAGCTTTATAATTGTTTTTTTGATTCGGGGGATAATCCCTCGACAGCGAAAAGGCTCTGGTCATCATCCTTAATTTTTTCTTTACATTTCAGCCAATTCAATCCTTGCCCATCGCCCGATGGCTGTCTATAATACTGTGGTAATAAAAAACCTTTAGCTCCTCTTTTAATACGATAACTATTCGAAACCCTTGAATTTACGAACTTTACAACAAGAATGGGCAACGCTTAGCCCTGGCCCTGTTCCTCCCTCAACCGCCAAGGGTCTTGCAGATGAGATCGCTACTTCATTTTTAAACAACGCACGGCAGAGTGGATCCATAGACCTCCATCAACTGGATCTCCTCCTGCAGATGGCGTCCTCAGGGGCAGAAGAAATCGCAAAACCCGCCACTTTTGCGCTTTACGGTATTGTCATCGAAGGCCTATGCAACGACTTTACCGATATGGGAATCGAAATCTGCACCGAAGTCCTTGGCCATATCTTTTCATTTTTACGTTGTTTGCCTCAAGGCAAAGAAATAGATCATCTTCTCAACGCGCTTGGCATTGCCTCCAAAGAGGACCTGATTACCCGTTATGGCCGACTCAAAAATTGCTTCGCCATAGCACAGATTTTCCCGAAACAAGTTAAAAAAATCCTTGTGCTTTCACGTGTTACCATCGGCGCAGATGTAGTTATTACCAGCATTATTCTGCAGATGATCTCTGAAACTTTTCCCAATGCCGAGGTAGTGGTGATAGGCCCCCAACATCTGGAAGAAATATTTCATGGATTTGCCGGAACTCGTTGTGTAAAGATTGAGTACCAGCGGTACGGTTCCCTATTTGACAGGACAACTACCTGGCCTTTGGTCTTCTCCACTATCGAGAAGGAGCGGCAAGGACTCGGACCAAACGAGATACTGCTGTTCGATCCGGATTCCAGGCTTTCCCAGCTAGGGCTACTGCCGCTTCTCAGTGAACAGAACACCTGCTATTTTCAATCAAGAAGTACCCTCCCAAATGGTTCTAATCTTTCCTTGACTGAATTAACCAACAGCTGGCTCAACAGTCTTTTGAACAAGGATTCCTTTTTCTATCCTGCGGTTTCTTTTATAGAAATCCATGAAAAAAGAGCGCTCACGTTCAAGAAAAATCTAGCGGACGAGCCCTTTGTCATCGCCATCAACCTCGGAGTGGGACAAAATGAAAACAAGAGAGTGCCTCCACCTTTTGAAGAAATGCTGCTATCCGAGCTGCTCTCTAGGAAAAACACCATGATCCTCCTGGATTCAGGAAAAAGTGAAGAAAGTAAAAATCGTGTTAAAAGGTTGCTTCGGGCTGCCGAAGAAAGATCTGTGCCCACCACGTTCCTCACAGAAGACCAACTGCTTGAATCCCAAATTGATTTTTGCCACGGCATTATCGGGTTCAGAGGGTCAATAGGTGCTTTTGGCGCTTTGATAAAACAATCCGATGCCTTTTTTGGTTATGATTCATGTTGCCAACATATTGCCACAGCTTTAGATATCCCAGCGGTTATAGCCTTTGCCGGAGCACCCAATGCTCGTTTCAAAGCAGCAAAGATTTCCGCTACCATTTATAGCAACAGAGATGCCGTCAATTAACCAACTACTTAGTTCCCATCCGGAAAGTCGCAGATTTTGCGGATGCTGGAACAAGTTGTTTTCAATTCGGAAACTGACACTTTTTCGAAAGATCAAGGAATTGAACGGAGACATACTCGAGTACGTCGCACAAACAATTTCGCTGATCGACGCAGAAATTTCGCAAAAGAGGCGTTTCCGGATGGAAACTCCTTATCATTACAGTTGCATCAAACTGTAAAGTCATATAAAAATGCCACTGACGTAAACATTTTTTGGAGACACCCTTGTCCACATCCATTGCAAAAAATCTGAAAAAATCAATCGGTAAATTTAAAAATGCCAAGATTCTTGTTGTTGGTGATATCATTGTCGACCATTTCATTTGGGGAACTGTATCCAGAATATCTCCCGAAGCCCCGGTGCCGGTGGTTAATGTCACAAGGGAGAATCTGCTCCTCGGCGGAGCAGCCAATGTCCTTAATAATATTTATGCCTTAGGGGCCCAGGCCACTATCTGCGGTACAATCGGTAATGATTTCATGGGGGACCAGCTCGTTCATCTTTTGGAGCAGATGAAATCATCCACCGCAGGAATCCTCAAAGTCGAAGACAGGCCCACTACCAAAAAGACCCGTATTATTGCGCAAAGTCAGCAAGTAGTGCGTTTTGACAGAGAGAAAATCGGCGAAATACCTCAAGAGTATTTCAAAAAAATAGCTACATTTATTAAAAACTCCATCCATGATTTTGATGCGGTTGTTGTCTCTGATTACAACAAAGGTATGATTACCAAAACGCTCATGAAGCATCTGGGAAAGGCGCTTTCTAAAGCCAAACAGAACATACCGGTTGTGGTCGATCCCAAACCTAGAGACCCCGGCCGATTCAAAGGAGTGACCATTGTTACTCCGAACCACCACGAAGCTGAAATCATGTCGGGTGTATCTATTGACAGTGAGGAAAGTCTTGTATTGGCCGCCGAAACCCTGATGGATAAACTCGGTACCGAAGCAGTGCTCATTACCCGCGGAGAGGCGGGCATGGCCCTTCTTGAAAAAGGCAAACCTATTTTTACCATACCCACAGTAGCCAAAGAAGTATACGACGTCACCGGCGCAGGAGATACGGTAATTGCCACCCTGACCATGGGTCTGGCAATTGGCCTCCCCTTTATAGAATCAGCAACATTGGCTAACTGTGCAGCCGGCGTTGTTGTGGGCAAAGTCGGGACCGCGACAGCAAGCACAGAAGAACTCCTGGGAGTCTTGCCATGAAACGGCCTTTAAGTATGACATCATTCGGCCGGGGTGAAGCCGTCTCCGGCAACACCACCTGGACCACTGAAATCCGGTCGGTCAATCATCGCTATTGCGACATGAATATCAAAATTCCCCGCAGATACACTATTCTAGAAGAAAAAATTAAAAAGGAACTTCTCACCTTTTTTACCAGGGGGCGTATCGATGTGATGATCACCTATTCAGGTGAAGATGCGGACATTACACCGCTTAAAGCAAATCTTCCCCTTGCCGGGGAATACTATCGCTGCCTCAAGCAGGTCCAGGAAGAATTCAATCTTGATAGCGGGCCGGATCTGACAATGTTCTCCACCATAAAAGATCTTATTACCCCAATGGATCAGGAAGAGGATCTCGACCTCGTATGGAAGAGTATCCGCACCTCTCTTGTAGATGCCACTACCGGAAGTCTCCTGATGCGCCAGAATGAAGGAACAGCCCTCAAAAAAGAACTTCTCGGTATGCTGGATGTTATACGTAAAACTGTTGATGAAATTGAAACATGTGTGCCAAGCATCATTGAAAAAAAAGAGAAATTGCTCAAAGAACGTCTTGACAATCTTCTTCAAGGGGTTGATATTGACCCTGTAAGACTGGCCCAGGAAGCTGCTATCATTACTGACAAGACTGATATCACCGAGGAGCTGCAAAGGCTTCGCAGTCATATTAACCAGTTTGCCGACTTCATGGATCTTGACGAGCCAATCGGGAGGAGGTTGGATTTTCTGCTTCAAGAATTTTTCAGGGAAATCAATACCATTGCGTCAAAAATTAGCGACGCGTCGGTTGCCCATATGACCGTGGGCCTCAAAAACGAAGTGGAAAAAATGCGCGAACAGGTGCAAAACCTGGAATGACCAAATACTTTATAATGAAGAGAGGGAGCCAATGAATCATCGGATGGTTAATATCGGATTCGGCAACGCGGTTGTTGCCAGCCGCGTTCTGGCAGTGGTTAATCCCAAATCATCGCCCATGAAAAAGCTACGGGAAAAAGCCAAACAGGAAAAAAAACTCATCGACGTTACTGAAGGACGGCGGACCCGCTCAATAATTATCCTTGATAGTGACCACGTTATTTTGTCATCAGTCCAGCCGGAAACCATTACCATGCGCTTCATGCCCGCCTCGGAGCGTCGTTCTGAAGAAGGTCAATTACTTTGAGCAAGGGCAACCTCTTTATTGTATCAGCCCCCTCTGGCACAGGCAAGACCACCATTCTTAAAGAAATATTGAACTCCGTTGCCGGGGTTTCCTTTTCCGTCTCCCACACGACAAGATCTCCGCGCCAAGGAGAAAAAGATGGTGTTGATTACCACTTTGTCAGCCGTGAAGATTTTCTGGCCCTGCAAAAGCAGGGAACTTTTCTGGAATGGGCTGAAGTCCATGACAACCTTTACGGAACCAGCAGGCAGGAAGTAGAAAAAACTCGTAATACCGGAGAGGACATTATCCTCGACATCGACACCCAAGGAGCAGGCCAGATAAAAAATGGCCCTGCCACAGACGCCATCTTTGTGTTCATTGCTCCACCGTCATGGGAAGTACTTGAATCCAGGTTGACCAGCAGAGGAACAGAAAGCATTGAGACCATCCATCTCCGGCTACAAAATGCCAGAGAGGAAATCAACAAAATCCTTTTTTATGATTATATCGTTGTTAACGACCTGATTGAAGATGCCGTGGATATGCTGCGCGCCATAATCCTTGCTGAAAGAAGCAGGAAAAAAAGAAGTATTACAGGCACCCCTTTACCCATTTCCCTTTTGTCTGGTCATGAGGAAAAGGCAACCAACTAGAAAGGCCGGGCAGGCCACTCATAATTCCCACAAAAAAATCCCAAAGGCCAGTGATCTCATTTGGGGGATCAATTCTGTTTTCGAATTCCTTAAAAATACGCCGGATCAAATCTTTGAGATCAGCATTGAACTCTCTAAAAAATCTCCAAAGATTGATAAACTGGTAGAGCTTGCCAAGCAATGTAATATCAAAATCCATTCCACCCTCCCCTTGCCCCTGCCGCAATTTTTGCAGGATGCCAACCACCAGGGGGTTATTGCAAAAGTCAAACCATGTAAAACTCTTTCCTTAAATGAACTGAAAACAAAAGCGAGCCGGCAAAAATATCCGGTTTTGCTGGTGCTTGATTCAATCCAGGACCAACACAATTTGGGGGCAATTATCAGAACGGCATCAGCTGCCGGTGTTGCCGGGATAATCCTGCCCAAAGATAGATCAGCCCCATTAACCGGCACAACCGCAAAGGTTTCCGCCGGAACACTATCCTTGATTGATATCTGCATGGTCACCAACCTCACATCAACTCTCCTTGAATTGAAGAACGAAGGGTACTGGATTTACGGCGCCGACGTTGGCTCGCCGCAGACAATCTACCGATCTGATTTCTCCGGCCCCATCTGCCTTGTTATAGGTGGAGAAGGTAAAGGAATTCGTCCGCTTGTCAAAAAACAGTGCGATTTTCTCATTACAATTCCCATGCATAAAAACCTAGACTCTCTGAATGCCTCAGTAGCAACAGCTGTAATTCTCTTTGAAATTATCAGGCAACAGCAATACAATATATAAACCTCATCATTGCTGAGCAAAAAGAACTGAAAGCCGGGATGCGGCACAAACAGATCCGTTTTCATGAATATCGTGCTCGTGCTCGTAATCGATCTTCATTTATTCATGATCAAATACGTAACCATGCTTCCTTTTCGATTACGATTACGAGCACGAGCACGATAATTACAAATACAAGCTAAAGCTGAATACCTGAAAGGCGAAGGTATTAACCTTAATTGAGATTAATAATACTGAGGGAAACGGCACAATCTGCCGATATTTTTTTATTCTATAACGTTAGGAGGGGGCCATGAAACTTTTTACTTTTATTATCCTTACACTTGGTGTTGCGTTGCATGCTTTTTCACCTAGCACTGCAAATACAGTGAGACACAGCGGCTGCGTTGAAGGCAGTGGGAAAGAAAAAACTGAAAAACGTTCCCTCCCTTCCTTTAATGCCATTGAGACGGAAGGAGCATTTCTTGTAAACGTCGTTTGCGGGGAAAAGCAGACTGTAACCATTAGAGGTGATGACAATATTCTTCCATATATCAAAACATCGGTACAAAATGATCGTCTTGTCGTCACTTCCACTGAATCCATTTGCACAAAACGTGAGCTTGCTGTTGATATCACTATGGAAAACTTAAAGGAATTACAAATTTTAGGATCTGACACAGCTTCAGTGGCCAAGATCGACAACAAACAATTTGTGCTTAAGATTGAAGGCTCCGGTGATGTAAAGTTAGCAGGGAAAACCGATAAATGTATTGTTACTATTTCAGGATCCGGAGAACTTGAAGCAAAAAATCTTCTCGCCAAAAGAGTTGATATTTCCATTGAAGGTTCCGGAGATGCTGATGTGCACGCATCTGACACGCTTAATGTTTCAATAAGCGGGGCTGGAGATGTTAATTATTGGGGCAATCCCAAGAACGTCTCGCAGGATATTGAAGGCGCCGGGGATGTGAACAGGAAATAATGAATAAAGGACAAAACTATTTTTTGTAACAAAAAATCCTCAAGAAATTATCAAATTGTTATAGCATGGGTTGAGATTTCGGCCCATGCTTTCCCTGTATATCCTCTTTATTGCTTCACCAACGTATTGCGGTTGTCCAATTCCCTGTTTGAAAATAGTGGAGAAAAGCGCCATGCAAAAACTCGGCACCAAACTCTTTGTACTCATCACGGCAATCATTCTTTTCTTTTCCGCCTTTCTCATCCATAAGACGTGGACCCAGGCACAGCACCATGTGAACACCCTTGTCGGCCAGGAAGCCGATCTTGCTCTCAGCTTTGATCTGGCCATCCGCAACTACTTCATTACAAAGATACGGCCACGAATGACTGAACTTTTGGGCAGTGATCATTTTGAACCGGAGACCATGTCCTCATCCTATGCAGTACGGCAAATATTTACAGAAATCCAAAAATCCTTTCCAGGTATCATCCTGAAATTCGCAGCAGCAAATCCCAAAAATGAAATAAATCTTGCCGGCCCCAACGAATTGGAACTCCTCAAATACTTCAATGAAAATCCCGGCATTGACCATTGGGCAGGCGAAATATCTCAAAACGGCAAACGCTATATGGCACGATTCAAGGCCAGGAGGATGGAAGAGTCTTGCCTGCACTGCCACGGAGAACCGGCTGACGCCCCGGCCTACATCTTCAGACACTATGGTTCTGCATCAGGATTTAACTGGCCGGTGGGTCAGGCCATAGCGCTTGACACTGTTGCTATACCCATTAACAAGACCCACGAGGTCCTTTGGACCGAGTTAAAAAACACCATGATGCTGATAGGTGCCGGAGTCGCCTCACTTCTGCTCGCCGTGTTTTTGATCTTTAAATTCCTGGTTACCGACCGTTTAAATATAATTGCCCGATTCTTTCTCGATGCCGCAAACCAGGATAATCCCTATGAAATTCAACCACTGACACTTTCCGGAAATGACGAGATCAGCTCCCTTTCCCAAAGTTTTAATATTCTGGCCGCAAAACTAAAGGATACCCATGAAAGACACGGCCAGCAGGCTGCGGAAATTTTAATGGTCAATGAACAATTACGGCAGGAGATAGCTGAGAGGGAAAAGGCGGAAAAAGCGCTGGAAAAGGCCCGCGACGAACTGGAAATGCAGATTGTGGAACGAACGGAAGATTTGGTGCGAGCAAGCCTCAGCCTTGAGAGAGAAAATCTGGAAAGACAACGAGCTGAGGAACTCATTCAAAATTCCTATGCCGAACTTGATCAGATTTT
>CALZHT010000044.1 GCA_945787445.1 uncultured Desulfobulbaceae bacterium | reverse complement strand
AGCAGGGATATGGCAATGGCCTGCAGGGCCTTGTTGCGCAGGACCTCACTGACGGACGACCCTATCTCGGATTGGCTTTCGAGATCGAACTTCTTGTCGGCCAGGTCGGTGGCAAGAATTTTGGAAACCTGCTCGCTCACTTTGCCCACCACCTTTTCCGATTTTTTCAACTTGACGATGAGCCGGTTTTCGTTCTCAACCTCTTGTATGTCGAGACCTTCCATGTTGTTGTCGATGAAGGTCTGACGGACCTCCTGCAAAGTAAAGGGTGCTTCCGCCTTATACTGAAGCAGGGTGCCGCCGGCAAAGTCAACGCCGAGATTTGCTTGACCGCGCAAAATCTGGACAAAGGCCAGTAAGCCGATAAAAACCATGATTCCTGAGACGGCAAAGGTTATGTTTCTGAGTTTCATATAGTCGAAATCAGGTCGTTTAAAGAACTGTAGAAATGTAATGGGTTTAAGCAGTTTCTTGCTGTGCAGCACATCATATACCACCCGGGTGCCGAATAGAGTGGTGAAGAGGTTGAAGAGCACACCCAGGGACAGGGTCACGGCAAAGCCCTTGATCGGGCCGGTGCCGAAGAGGAACAGGGCAAGGGCGGTGATCAGGGTGGTGACCTGGGAATCGACGATGGTCCATAATGCCTTGTCATATCCTCCTTCAACACCTGATTTGACCGACTTGCCTAAGGCAAATTCTTCCCGCATCCGTTCGAAGATCAGAACGTTCGAGTCCACTGCCATACCGATGGCGAGGATGATGCCAGCTATTCCGGGCAAGGTCAGGGTGGCATTCATGGTTGCCAGCCCGGTGAAAAGGAGAAGAATATTAAAAAGCAGGGCAACATTGGCAATGATGCCGGAGAGGCGGTAATAGACAATCATGAAGATGATGACCATTGCAGCGCCGAGCAGACCGGACATCAATCCTTTGTTGATGGAGTCTTGTCCCAGGGAGGCGCCGACTGTCAGGTTCTGGACAATGGAAACCGGAGCGGGCAGGGCGCCGACCCGCAGAACAATGGCAAGGTCGGTTGCCTCTTCAAAGGTAAAGGAGCCGGTAATCTGGGCACTGCCGCCAAGGATCCTTTCTTGAATGCGGGGAGCGGAGCGCACCACATTATCAAGGACAATGGCGAGCCTTTTTTTGACGTTTTTCTCGGTTATCTGGCCAAATACCTTTCCTCCTCTACCGGTGAGATCAAGGCTGACATATGGCTCATTGAATGTGCCTCCAACACGGACCTGAGCGTCTTTCACCATTTCCCCGGTCATCAGCACCGGGGTATTAATAAGGATGGGGATCTTGCTCTCGATCTTTGTCTGTTTATCGACTAACTTTTCAAAATAGATTTCCGTTCCGGCCGGCAGTCTGTTCTGCAGGGCCATGTTGAGCTTCTTTCTATTTTCCCCCCAGTTCCATTGACCGGCGGCTATGGTATCGCTAATCAATTGGTTGAGATCAATCCGGCTGTCTTCGTCAACAAGCTTGAATTCGAGTTGGGCAGTCTGGCCGATAAGACTCAATGCCCTCTTCGGGTCCTTGACACCTGGTAGTTGGACAATGATTTCATCTTTACCCTGTTTGACAATAACAGGCTCGGCCACCCCGAACTGGTCTATACGGTTACGGATGATTTCAAGCGACTGGTTTACTGCATTCTTATTGATAAAATCAATTTTATCATCCTTGAGGGCCAGGGTGATCCTGGGAAAGGCGCCGGCTTCGGACTTCACATCAACAATATCAAGATCTTCTTCGAACTCATCCTTGACAAGGTTCTCAACAATGGAAAGGGCCTGGGTATTTGGGATGGTGAAGGCAGCATGCCGAGGGTCGGTTGATTGGGTTCGTACCGCGGTAATTTGCTTTTCAGCCAGGGCTTCCTTCAAATTCTGGGTTTCAAAATCAAGGGTGTTTTCTATGGCTTTATCAAGGTCCACTTTTAAGACCAAGTGCATGCCGCCCTGCAGGTCAAGACCGAGCCGCAAGCCTTCGGGTGCCAGATATTTCTTCCACCATTCAGGGGTGTTCTCATTGAAAGAAGGCATAATTGCTGCGCCTGAAAAAAGCATCACGATAATTAAGAAAATCACTTTCCACTTCAGGGATGTGTTCATCAAAAAGGCTCCTTCATTATTGCAAATAGTATTTTTCCATTTGGAGTGATGGGGCGAGATTATACCCCACTACCAGCAGAAGTCAAACCGCAAAACAACATAAAGCGGGAACGATAAAAATTTGTTACCGGAGGCCTCTTAAGTTGGAGGTTGCGCTGTTAAGGGGAGGATACTATCAAAAAAATAACTTTATTTTCTGGTTTATCTCAATTAGAAAGAATTCCTTCCGTGCAGCATTTCTTGGAGTGTTTGGCAGGAAATTGTTTTTTCTTTCAAGATACCTCTAATTTTATTGTTAATGTTTGTCAAATGCTTAGTATTTGTAATGTATATGGAACTTCCAGAAGTGAATACAGTGTGCCAACACTGATGGAAAATATTTCGAGGAGGGATTATGTTCGATCTTATAAAAAAGGCCATTGTTAAAAAGGATCGTAAGGACCCAACTCCATACGAGGAAAATGACAGCAGGACCAAAACTGCAGCGTGCGTTGTCCTGCTTGAGGCGGCATTCGCAGATGAAGAATGTTCGGAGGATGAGTTAGCCCATGTTCTCGAAACCATAAAGCATGTTTTTTCCATAAGCAGCGAGTTGGCAGAAGAGTTGGTAGAGCTTGGACATCAGGAACGGCGGCGAGCAATTGATATTTGGCAGTTTACCAATCAGATTAACCAGGAATTCACCCATCAGGAAAAGATACGGGTGATGGATGCGGTGTGGCGGGTCATTTATGCAGACGGGAACATGGATATGCATGAAGATTATTTTGCGCATAAATTAGCCAACCTTCTGCGGCTATCCCATAGTGAAATGATAAACGCAAAACTTAAGGCCAAGGAAGGGCTGCCAGAATAGCCTGAGATATTTATGATAATATCCTGTATACTTACCAACTTTGATGGTTTCACAAATTTATAATCTGTAATTACCGTACTTTTTGTCTGGAGTATTAATGAAGAAAATTTCTACCAAACATAAGGGAAAGAGCAGTCTGGAACTGGCCAGAATAATTGCTCATACCGCTCTTGAAAAAAAGGCTGAAGATGTCGTTCTGCTTGATGTGAGCAAAATCTCGTCTTTTACTGATTTTTTCGTCATTATGAGTGGGCGCTCAACCCGACATGTCCAGGGGCTCGCAGAGGCGGTTGATGGTGAAATGCATGCCAAGCGGATTAGACTTGCCAATACGGAAGGGTTAAGCGAGGGATTTTGGGTGCTTCTTGATTTTAATGATGTGGTGGTCCACATTTTCTACCGTGAAACCAGAGGATTTTATGATCTTGAAGGCCTCTGGCATGACGCCCCCAGGGTTGAGATTACCCCAAAGATTGAGAAGCGGAAGAAGGTGAAGGAGGCTTGATGAGCGATGTAAAGCCGCTGCTGCTGGTCATTCTTGACGGTTGGGGCTATGGTGATAAAGACAAGAATAATGCAGTCCATGTGGCCGATACACCCAACATGGACAGATGGATGGAGACCTATCCATTCACCACCTTGGTTGCCCATAACGGTGCCGTGGGGCTCCCTGAAGGCCAGATGGGAAATTCCGAAGTGGGCCACCTCAATATCGGAGCGGGAAGAGTCGTTTACCAGGACTTTACCCGCATCAATCACGCCATTGAGAGAGGAACCTTTTATGAGAATGAAGTACTACTGGACACCACCAGGAAGGCGGCAGCTTCGGGCAAGACTCTTCATCTCCTGGGATTGCTTTCCGACGGCGGCGTGCATAGCCATATCAACCACTTGATCGCTCTGGTAAAGCTGGCTGGCAGAGAGGGAGTTGAAAACATTATGATTCATGCTTTCATGGATGGCCGTGATACGCCACCCTCAAGTGGTGCTAGTTACATGCAGCAACTGCAAGAGGCCCTCCAGAAAATTGGTAAGGGCAAGGTTGCCACAATTACCGGCCGTTACTATGCCATGGATCGCGATAATCGTTGGGGCCGGGTGCAAAAGGCCTGGCACGCCCTTGTGGACGGCAAGGGCAGAAAGTCCTCTGACCCGGTACAAGCAATAGAAGAAGCATATGCACTGGGAGAAACGGATGAATTTATCAAGCCTGTTGTCCTAGTTGACAAAGATGACCAACGGCTTGCTACGATCGCGGATGGTGACTCGGTGATTTTTTTTAATTTCCGGGCCGACCGGGCGCGGCAGCTGGCCCAGGCGTTAACGGATACCACCTGCGATGCCTTTGAATACAGAATGAGACCGCATCTTGCCGAATGTGTCACCTTCACTTCTTACGACAAGCAATTTACTATGCCGGTTGCGTTTCCGCCGGTTGCACTCCAAAGGATTCTCGGTGAAGAGATAAGCCGCCATGGCCTGCGCCAGTTGCGTATTGCCGAAACCGAAAAGTACGCCCATGTCACCTATTTTTTCAACGGCGGGGCCGAGGAACCTTTTGCCAATGAGGACCGGGTCTTGATTCCCTCTCCCAAAGAGGTGGCTACCTATGATCAAAAGCCCGAGATGAGTGCCTATCTTGTCACGGAAGAGCTGCTCAACCGTTTGCAGCATAACCAATATGGTTTTATAGTGTTGAACTTTGCCAACGGTGATATGGTGGGGCATACCGGAGTGATGGAAGCCGCTGTCCGGGCCTGCGAGGCTGTTGATCAATGTCTGGGGAAGCTGGTTGCCGAGGTGACCGGCCAAGGGGGCATGGTCTTGATAACCGCTGATCACGGTAATGCCGAGATCATGGAGGATCCGGAAACCAAAGAGTCCTTTACCGCCCATTCCTCAAATCCGGTACCGTTTATTTTGATCAGTGAAAAACATCGAAAACAGAGGCTGCGCAAAAGCGGCACCCTCACCGATATAGCGCCGACGGTACTGGGTCTCATGAATATCCCGGTGCCGAAGGAAATGAAAGGAAAGTGCCTTTTGGAAGAATCTGCTTAAAAAGTCGGCACAAAAATCCTTGCCAGCGATTTTCACAGGATGGCATTTCTTTTAGACGATGAAGATTGATATTCCAGCAAAAAGTCGGAAAATTGGTTAACGTGCCATGTAATTTCAACAAGTTACAACGTAATACATCGATGAAATTGTATTTTTACGGATTCATCAAAAATCCAAGCAAAATTTCTGAACTGCCATGAACTATATCAGTACCCGGGGTGGATTGGCCCCGGTCCCTTTCAAAGTAGCCGTGATGATGGGATTGGCCACGGACGGGGGATTACTGTTGCCGGAAACCTTACCGACAGTGGATGAGCAGACGGTGGAATTCTGGTTGGACCTTTCTTATCAGCGTTTGGCCTTTGAGGTCATGTCCATGTTCATCGACGACATACCGACCGAAGCCCTGCGCCGCTTGATAGATAAATCCTACAGTACATTTACCCACCCGGAAATTACCCCACTGGTGCAACAGGGTGAATGTCATATTCTCGAACTTTTCCATGGTCCAACCCTGGCTTTTAAAGATATCGCCCTGCAATTTCTGGGTAATGTCTTCGAATATCTCCTCGAAGAGAGCGGCAGCAGCATGAATATCCTTGGGGCCACTTCCGGTGATACCGGCAGTGCTGCCATTTACGGTGTACGCGGCAAGAAGCGCATCAATATCTTCATTCTGCATCCCTATAAACGGGTAAGCCCCATCCAAGAGTTGCAGATGACCACGGTAACCGACCCCAATGTTTTTAATATTGCGATACGCGGCACTTTTGATGACGGCCAGGCCATAGTGAAAAATATTTTCAACGATATCCCTTTCAAGGATACATTCAGGCTTGGCGCGGTCAATTCCATCAACTGGGCAAGAATCCTGGCCCAGGTAGTCTATTATGTTTTTGCCTATTGCAGGATTGCAAAAGCGACCGGGAAGCAAACCGTTACTTTCTCGGTACCCACCGGCAATTTCGGCGATATTTTTGCCGGCTATATAGCAAGAAAGATGTTGTCTGCAAAGCGGATCAACAGACTCGTACTTGCCACCAATGAAAACAATCTCCTTACCCGTTTTGTCATGCAGGGTGATTATTCATTGGGAAAAGTTGTCCAGACCAGCAGCCCTTCCATGGATATCCAGGTGGCAAGCAACTTTGAGCGCTATCTCTATTTTTTGTACGGCCAAGATCCGCAGAGAACCGGAGAGGGCATGGAGTCCTTTGCAAAAACCGGCAGGCTGACATTTTCTCAAGAAGAGCAGGAAAAGATACGGCAGGATTTTGTCTCAGCCAGTGTGGATGAAGCTGGAACCACGGCAATTATCAAGGATTTTTTTGAAAAGCATGGTTATGTTCTTGATCCGCACACCGCAGTCGGAGTTAAGGCAGGTCTCGCGTTCCAAGGTCCTGAAATGCCGCTGATTTGCCTTGCCACTGCTCACCCTGCCAAATTCGGCGAAGCTGTTGCCAAGGCCATCGGCAGGGAACCTGATATGCCGGAAAGCCTCAGAGCGATAAAGGATATGAAGGCACGCTGTGAAGTGCTTGACCCGGAAATTGCCACGGTGAAAAATTTCGTCAGCCTCCATGCCATATATTGATGAATATTGACATGGAGACATACCGTAAACAGGTCGAGGAGTCGGCTGCCTTTTTACAAAGCAGGATCGACGAATCACCTGAAGTTGTTTTGGTGCTGGGCACCGGACTCGGTGGAGTTGCGGAGATTGTTGCAGAACCGGTAGTGTTCCCCTATAAAGCAATTCCACATTTTCCAAAATCCACAGTGGAAAGTCATGACGGCAACCTGATCTTCGGCAAATTGGGCGCTAAAAGGGTGGCAGCCCTGCAGGGAAGATTTCATTTTTACGAAGGATATTCCACTAAGGAATTGACCTTTCCCATCAGGGTATTGTCGCTCCTTAAACCTGGAACCATCATTGTTGCCAATGCCGCGGGCGGCTTGAATCTTTCATTTTCAGCCGGAACACTGATGATCATCCGCGATCATCTGAATTTCATCGGGGAGAATCCTCTGCGCGGCCCAAACATTGATGAGTGGGGGCCGCGTTTCCCTGATTTATCCGAAGCCTATGACAGGCAACTCATTGATCTTACCCTGGGATGCGCGAAGAATTTGGATATTCCCAACATCTCCCCCGGCGTGTATGCAGCCATATCCGGCCCGAGCCTTGAAACACCTGCCGAAACAAGGTTTTTGCGAAATTGCGGGGGCGATGCCGCCGGCATGTCAACCGTACCGGAAGTCCTTGTGGCAAGACATGCCGGTTTGCGGGTCTTGGGCATATCCGTGATTGCCAATGTCAATGATCCCGATGATTTTAAGCCCATCATCCTGGAAGAAGTTATTGAACAGTCCAGAAAAGCGGAGCCCCTGGTGCAGCGGCTTGTTGTTGAAGTTTTGAAAAATCTGTAAAGAACCAATTTCTGTCATAGCCTTCACCTGAGCGGAGAAGGACGTTTACCACACATGATGTTATGGGTTATAAGAAGAGGAATAAAAGGCGGATTCAGCAGAAGAGATAATCAGCCGTCTTCTCGTGTACAGCAGCCTTTATGAAAAATTGATCAGGTTTGCAGGCAGTCGTTCCTCCATGAACATGCTGACTGGTCACAGTAATTATTTGCCGTCTCATAACAGGGAAAATTACCTTCTTTTTCCTGAATGGTGCGGATAAGGTTTGTCTTGTTCCTTTTTCCGGGTTTTAAACCCATTTTTTTTGCTTTTTCCTTAATTTCCACCATTTTCATTTTCTGCTTTCTCCTTTTCGTGACTGGGGCTTTAATTGCATGCTACAGTAAAGCTTTTTTTAGTCTTATTCGGTGATCCTTCTTTTCCAGAAAGCGAGTATTCCTTTTGATCTGATAAAAAACTGGACAAGCTCCCAGCCCTGCCATCCCCTTTCGTTTAAAAGTTTTTCAAACATTTCGGTCTGGCTGGGCGGGATGTCATCAGGATTGCATTCACCATCTTCAGTACAATAGTATATCAGTTCATTGAAACTTTCAGCATGATGCTTGGTGACCTGGTATTCGAACCGCATGAGAGTTTCACCCCATATCAACGTTGTAAGATTATAGGAATATTTAGACTCTCAGTTATGGTATTTGAAGGAAAGGCTCACTCGAGCCCGGTAGGCCACGACCTTCCCGTCTTCTATTTTCATATCGAGTTTGGATACCTCGGCAATACGAAGATCCTTGAGGCTTTTGCTTGCTGCTTGCACCGCATTGATAGCTGCTTTTTCCCAGGATTCGCTGCTGGTGCCGACCACGTCAATAATTTTGTATACGCTTTCAGACATAAAGACCTCCTTTGAGAATTTGATGCATCTCTTACCTATTGTGTTTGATATCATCAATGTGTAAATGGTTATTTGGCTGATACTCCATACCCTTGAACCGCCGGAAAAATTATTTTTGCCCTCGCGGGTATTTTTAGATTATCCGGGGAGTGTTTAGAGGATGTCAAGTGGAAAAAAGGGAAAATTGAACACAATCAGCGAGCGCATCCCTCATAGTTTGTCTGAGTATAGCGGAGATCCCGTTTAAACGGGGCAGCGATGAGCTTCAATTGTATAGGTGATAATTGCCGATCGACCTTTTCATCAAGACATCCAAGGTCAAGATACGAAAAATGTCTTTCAAACAATCTATCCGGAGGGTGGCGGGAAAAGACTCTTTCTTGACAGGACAACATGGCGAACTTACTTTTTGATTACAAATACCTACAAATTGAAGTTTACAAACCCGCTGTCCGGAGTTCTGGATAGCGGGATTTGATTGTCTGACTCAACAACCTCCGTCTAAAGACGGTGAGTTTTGAATGAAAAGGACTGAAAGTCCGGATACGAGTCAAATAGATCCGTTTGTACCGTGCTCGTGCGCGTAATCGTAATCGAAAAGGAAGCATTACTTACCTGTTTGATTATGAATACAAGGAAAATCGATTACGCGCACGCGCACGAGCACGAAAATAACAAATACGAGCTAAAGCCGCCTGTCTGAAAGGCAGGGGTATTAACCTTAACCGAGACAACAAAACCTAATACATCCGCAGAATAGAGGAACAGAATGCAGTTTGAAAAGTTTACCTTGAAATCACAGGAAGCTTTGCAGGAAGCACAAAGGCTTGCCGAAAACAAAGGCCATCAGGAGATACAGCCGGAGCATATGTTGTCGGTGCTGCTCAGGCAGCCGGATGGGGTTGTTGTACCTGCCCTTCAGAAAATGGGCATTGATCCCGGCTCGCTGGCCTTGGAAATAGATGCGCTTTTAGCAAAGTTACCAAGCGTTAGCGGGAGCGGGTATGGTCAGGTTTACGCTTCGCAGCGATTCAGAAAGGTCCTTGACCAATCTTTTGTCATTGCCAAGGATATGCAGGACGAATATGTGAGCCAGGAACATCTTGTCCTTGCGATCCTTGCCGAAAAAGATACTCCTCTTTCCCAGCTTCTCCAGGTAAAAGGCGTTTTGCGTGACGCGTTTCTCCAGGCGTTGGTTTCAATCCGGGGCAGCCAGCGGGTAACAGACCAGAATCCTGAAGAAAAATATCAGGCTCTGGAAAAATATGCCCGCAATCTGACGGACATTGCCCGGCAGGGGAAACTTGACCCAGTGATCGGCAGGGATGACGAAGTACGCCGTGTCGTCCAGGTTCTGTCGCGCCGGACAAAAAATAACCCTGTGCTGATCGGTGAACCCGGTGTCGGCAAAACCGCCATTGTGGAAGGGTTAGCCCAGCGGATCGTCAATGGTGATATCCCTGATACTCTGCGCAACAAGCAAGTCCTTGCTCTTGATATGGGGGCGTTGATCGCGGGCGCTAAGTATCGCGGCGAGTTTGAAGATCGCCTCAAGGCTGTTTTAAAGGAAATCCAGAAACGGGAAGGAGAGATAATTCTCTTTATCGATGAAATACATACATTGGTTGGTGCCGGCGCCGCAGAGGGATCAATGGACGCCTCCAATATGCTCAAGCCCGCGTTGGCGCGCGGTGAGTTGCATTGCGTCGGGGCCACCACGCTGGATGAGTACAGAAAATATATCGAGAAAGACGCGGCCTTGGAACGGCGCTTCCAGCAGGTTCTCGTGCCGGAGCCCTCTGTAGACGATACCATCGCCATCCTGCGCGGCATAAAGGAAAAATATGAAGTTCACCATGGTGTGCGCATTACCGATGCCGCGACCGTTGCCGCAGCTACCCTTTCCAATCGTTATATTACAGATCGATTTCTGCCGGATAAGGCTATAGATCTTATTGACGAGGCGGCATCGAGGCTCAGGATCGAGATCGACAGCATGCCCACTGAGATTGACGAAGTGGATCGCAGCCGGATCAAGATGGAGATTGAACGTGAGGCCCTTAAAAAAGAAAAGGACAAGGCGTCAAAGGAACGGCTCGCCAAGGTTGAGGCCGAACTTGCCAATGTCAATGAGATCCTGAAAAGCATGAAAATGCACTGGGAGCTTGAGAAAGAGATTATCCAGAAGATCAGGCAGATAAAGGCGGATATCGAGGAAACAGGTGTTGAGGAACAGAGGGCGGAAAGGCAGGGTGATTTGAGCAAGGTTGCTGAGATCCGTTATGGCAGAATCGTTGAGCTTGAAAAACAACTTGCTATGGAAAACGAGCGCCTGGCGGAAATCCAAAAGGAAAGAAAAATGCTCAAAGAGGAAGTGACTGAGGAAGATGTCGGTTCCGTGGTGGCCAAATGGACGGGCATTCCAGTCGATAAGCTCCTGGCCGGTGAAAAGGAAAAACTGGTGCATGCCGATGACTATCTGGCTAAAAAGGTTGTCGGTCAACAGGAAGCGATCGCCGCGGTGTCCAATGCAGTGAGACGTTCACGCGCCGGATTGCAAGACCCCGACCGGCCCCTGGGTTCATTCATATTTCTAGGCCCCACCGGGGTCGGAAAGACCGAGCTGGCCAGGACTCTCGCCGAGTTCCTTTTTGACAGTGAGCGGGCCATGATCAGGCTTGATATGTCGGAGTTTATGGAAAAGCATTCGGTGGCGCGTCTGATCGGCGCCCCTCCCGGTTATGTGGGCTATGAGGAGGGCGGCTATCTCACCGAAGCGGTAAGGAGAAGACCCTTTTCCGTTGTCCTGTTTGATGAAATAGAAAAAGCGCATCCGGATGTGTTTAATGTACTGCTGCAGATTCTCGACGACGGTAGAATGACCGATGGCAAAGGTCGTACCGTGGATTTTAAGAATACCATCCTGATCATGACGTCAAATCTGGGAAGTCACCTAATCATGGAAATGGGCGATGAGAACCGGGAGGAAATGAAAAAACAGGTGTATGAGATCCTGCACCGTCAGTTCCGGCCCGAATTCCTGAACCGCATAGACGAGACCATCATATTCCACAGCCTCTCCAAGGAGGATCTCGCCAAGATTGTTGATATCCAGACTTCTCTGCTGACAAAACGTCTCGCAGAACAAAAATTTTCAGTGGAGCTTACTGAAGGTGCGAAGAAGTTCCTTATTGATGTGGGCTATGATCCTTCTTTCGGCGCCCGCCCATTAAAAAGGGCGATCCAGCGCTATGTGCAGGATGCACTGGCAATGAAGATCCTTGAAGGTGCCGTGATGGAAGGTGACCGGATCATTGTTGACCTCCTACCGGGAGCTGATGGCCTGAGTTTTTCCAAGGGATAATTGTACCATTAAAGGGGCTGCTGGATTGTCAGAATCTAAATAATCGAGCGCTAAAAAATGCTGAAAAAAACTATGGAAAACATTCATGAACCGACAATAGTCGATTCTGCTGCTGAGATAGTAAGTCTTGCAAGGAAAAGGGCAGAAAACTGTTATAAGGCCCGAAGACTATGCTGCTCAGAGGCTGTATTTTTTGTGTGCAACCAGGGATTCAGGGGCGGACTTTCTCCGGAGGCGGCGATTCAGCTTTCTTCCGGTTTTTGTTTCGGTTTTGGGGGAGCCGGCAGTGTGTGTGGTTCCTTGTCTGGAGTAGTAATGGCCTTAGGCCTTTTTTTGGGGCCTTACTCCCAGGGAGGCATGAAAAAAAAGGAATTTCGGAGGATTATAAAGGAAACGCACCAGAAGTTCGCGGCAAGAACAGGCTCGACAAACTGTACTATTCTCCTCGACAAGGCAAAAACGAAAAATAAAGCTAAAAAGGATTTTTGCCGTATGTTAACCGGCGAAGGTGCGGCATTGGCGGTAGAAACTCTTATAACACAAAGGGAAAGCTTTATTAAGCGTGCCGACCTGAAATTCCTGCAAGAGCAAGATAGTATTTTACAGACAGGATTGCGTAAATTACTGAAAGGTTCGTCTTGAGTTGTGAGTTTATTTCCATCTGGAAACAGCTTGTTCCAACACCCTCCAAATCTGCGACTTTCCTGATGGGAACGCGATAATAATAACGGTATCCGGTGTTGGAAAGTGCGAATTTACTTGAGTATTTCCCATTATTTGTCGATACTTTATTATAGAGTGTTTTAAAATTATGACTTTATTGCTCTTGATATGTTTTTTATTGGAAGAATAGGATGGATCAAATTTTCTTCTAGAATAGGTAATTACAGGGAGGCAGAAAGACCATTGACCTTTTTGCCGGCACAACGGATTGATGACTTTTTGTAGGTAATATGGAAGCTAGAAAGTGTTTTGTCAACAGAGACAACATGGTGGTTATTACCTGCCCCGACTGTGATGAGATAAGAAGGGTTTCTGCTGAAAAGTTCGGCGCTAAACAACAAAATATCAAGGTCAAATGCGCCTGCGGCAATGTTTTTCTCATTGATGTTGAGTTCAGAAGGGCTTATCGGAAGCAGGTGAACCTTTCCGGTTCCTATTCTTTTGGCCGCGGTGAATGGCTTAGCATGAAAGTCGTGGATATTTCCAAAGGCGGCATGGGTTTTGAAACAATAACTCCCCAAACCATAAAGCCCGGAAATACATTACGGGTAAAATTTACCCTTGACGACAGCAAACGTTCCGAGATTGAAAGCAATGTTAATGTCAGGATAGTAAGGAATAAGTTTGTTGGTTGCGAATTCACCGGCAATATGCAGCAGGAGCAGGAAAAAGCGCTCGGTTTCTACCTTATGCCTTAATCTTCCCAACAAGGAATTGTTCCGGTGGCAAGAAATAGCAGTTACTTGCCGCCCCTAAAGCAGCAGCGATCAAAATGGAGCTGACCCCGGTGTCCTCGGGAAGGGGATGGCTTCGCGTATATTGGCCATGCCGGTAATAAACTGAACAATCCTTTCAAAGCCCACGCCAAATCCGGCATGTGGTACCGATCCATAGCGCCTGAGGTCCAGGTACCACTCATACTCCTCTATATCAAGCCCTGCTTCCACCATTCTTGCACGGAGCACGTCGTAACGCTCTTCACGCTGACTACCTCCGACTATTTCGCCGATACCGGGGAAAAGGATATCCATGGCGGACACCGTTTTTTCATCCGGGTTCATCCGCATATAAAACGGCTTTATTTCCTTGGGATAATCAGTCACTACCACAGGCTTCTGAAAGCTTTCTTCAGCAAGAAACCGTTCATGTTCGGTCTGCAGATCAGCGCCCCAGTGCACGGGAAATTCGAAATCCCTCCCTGATGCATCGAGGAGATCAATTGCATCGCTATATGGTATTCTTATAAAATCATGGGACAGGATGTCTTCAAGTTTTACCTTAAGACCTTTTTCCACATAGCGGTCAAAAAGATCAATGTCTTCTCCGCAGTTTTCCAGGACATAGCTGACCATATGTTTTAATAGGTCTTCCGCCACAGTGATGTCACGATCAAGGTCGCAGAAGGCCATCTCCGGCTCGATCATCCAGAATTCAGCCAAATGACGGCTCGTGTTGGAGTTCTCTGCCCTGAAAGTGGGGCCGAAAGTGTAGACATTCCCTAGGGCCAGGGCATAAATCTCGGCCTGCAACTGGCCGCTTACCGTGAGATTGGCAGGTCGGCCGAAAAAGTCCCTGGAAAAGTCAACCTTGCCGCCAGACTTTGGTAGATTGTCGTAATCAAGACTTGTAACAGTAAAGAGTTCTCCAGCGCCTTCACAGTCACTGGTCGTGATAATTGGTGTATGAACAAGGAAAAAGCCTCTTTCTTGAAAAAAGTTGTGAACCGCATAGGAAAGTACGCTCCGCACCCTGGCTACTGCACTGAGGCTGTTTGTCCTAGGTCTGAGATGGGCAATTTCCCTGAGGAACTCAAAAGAATGTCTTTTTTTCTGGAGGGGATAGGATTCTGCCGGGGACCAGCCGTAAATCTCGATTTCTTTGGCATGAAGTTCTATATCCTGGCCTTTTGCAGGTGATTCAATAATATTGCCGGCAGCTTTTATCGAACAGCCGGTGGTAAGCCTTTTTATTTCTGTTTCATAATTGGCAAGACTATTATCTGCTATAACTTGGAGATTAGCGAGGCAGGAGCCGTCATTGATTTCCAGAAAGGAAAAATTTCCTTTGGCATCACGGCGTGTCTTGAGCCAGCCTCTGACTTCCAATGCCTTGCCTATCGGTTTATCGGCAAGCAGATTTTTTATGCGGTAGTGGTCCATGGCAATCCAATTCTCCAGGGTAATTTCGTATGATGCGAATAACCTACTTAGTTTCCGAACTGGAAACAACTTGTTCCAGCATCCAGTAGGTCTGCGAATTTCCGGATGGGAATTAATAAGTCATTTTTCAAAGGTAGCTGCAATACTAAATAATATGCAACCGAAATGTTTGCATCGTGGTTGACCTTTTTATAATCAATCAGGTGGAATCTTGACCGATGAGGTGCCAGGAGATTTGGGAAGGGGTAAATGTAATAATGTAATAAGGATATTACCATCTCAGGTAGAACATTGGAGAGCCAGACCTTTTATTCTCATTGAGGTTTTGATACCCTACAGGTTTTTGGAGCGAAACGAAAATTCCACTCCAGGGAATTGTATAGTAAGGAAGATGCAAAAAATACTATACTTGTCGGCAAGCACCAACGATCCGGTTTATTTCAACATGCTTTCTGGATTAAAAAAATCGGGTAATTTTATCAGGGGCTTCCAGGTGTGTTCCCATTTTGTTTTATTACAGGAGCAGCATCTGTGCTCGATCTTATCTGTTGCAGTCCTGCCGGTCCTCTCCCATTCCATATGATCACAAAATATTCTTCTTAATGATACCATCTTGTCCACCACATTCTTTTCTTGTTGATATTCATAAATGATAATTCCCCATCCAGGGTCGTTTGGGTTTATTTAAGACTACTCCATTAATAGATAGATTTCTGTATCGGCCGTTACTAAAAGATATTGATATAGTTCACTTTTTTAGAGAGTCAGAGGGAATAAGGCTATGCCTTTATCAGTCAAGGAAGAACCAGGGTGAAAAAGGTATTAATTTTATGTGGCATTTCTTTGTTGGGTCAGCGGTAACACAAGGGTAAAGGTACATGATTTATGAAAAAAGGAGTCATTCCTTAATCCTCAGGTCGGTATGGGAGTAAAGAGAGTCGCGGCTGAAATCGTAACAAGCAATGAAAAAAACATGTTTCTTTGGCTGGAATTTCACTTCGCTATAATGAAGTTGAGAGTGATAATATATTGATTTTTTAGTCAAAAAAGTATTACCATTTTAAAGGTGGAATCCTTTCAAGATCGAAACAGAAAATAATGGTGATACATGACTGCCAAGGAGAAAAGCACCGATTCGGGTGAAAGGCGGAAGCATGAAAGAATTAAAAAGGGGTTTCCGATTGATTATTCCCTCCTCGACGAATTTGCCAGGGGGGATAGCTCCCGAAACGGCAGGTTGCTGGATATAGGTGGTGGTGGCCTCTGTTTTTTGGCTAGAGAACCGGTTACTGAGCAGTCATCCCTCGTCTTGTTGCTTGATGTGCTGGGGTGGAATCCGGTAATGGATGAATGGGTTCGGGAGCAGCAGGAATATGATTTGGGTCCCATGCAGGTGATTTGTACGGTGGTGAGGGTATGCGAAAGTGAAGAGAGCCCTGGAGAATATGAAGTGGCAGTCCGTTTTTCAGGTCAGATAAAGTAAACCGGTTGAAAAGTACTAATTCCTAGACAATACATAGATTTTAAGAAAACTCTATACAAACAAGAAACAGGGCAGGAGTTGCATACATGACAGAACAGAGCAAGCCGGAAATTAATATTGAGATATTCGCCGGATTCTTCAGGATCCCCACAGGAGATGCCATTTACAATATCACCGTGCTGGATAGTCAACCGAATAGTGTAACCAGGGTGATGGAAAAAATCGTTCTAAGCGAGAAAGCCGAGAGCGGAGAAAGTGTCTCATCGGAGTCTGAACAAATAACTCCCGCGACTCCGATATCCGGGGATGATTTTTATAAGGCTGTATCCCAGGAAGTTTTTAATGATATTGGTCAGTTGGCAAGAAGTCTGAGTGATACGATAATGGAAATCCCGGCAGAAGACCGGGAAAGCAAAAGGGTGGAATTAGACGAGGCCGGGGAGAAAATAGAAGAAGCCAAAAGCCAGCTGAAAGATATTGTTTCCATGACCGAAAAAGCGACAATGGATATTATGGATCACGTGGAGCAAGTCCAGGCCCAGACCAATGATGTTAAGGATATCTTGTCACTGTTAAAGGAACATGAAGCCTTCAAGACCAATTTGTCCGAAGATGCTTCAGATGCGATTGAAGATGATGTTTCAGGAGTGGAAAAACCTTTCAATGGGAAGCTTGCCGAAATCCAGAAAATGATAGGCCAAGCTAAAGAACTCACCAGTTCAATCCTGCAGGACAAGGAAACTCCCCAACAGGAAGAGATTCAAGCAGAACCGGTTGCAGAGAAAAGAAAAAGATACCTTTTTGATCTGGATACCGTCTTTCAAACCATTTACGAACTGTGTACCAACGAGACTGTTA
Organism: uncultured Desulfobulbaceae bacterium; assembly: GCA_945787445.1. Lineage (GTDB taxonomy): Bacteria > Desulfobacterota > Desulfobulbia > Desulfobulbales > CALZHT01 > CALZHT01. Next base: position 10,069 of record CALZHT010000044.1, on the reverse strand, counting down.
AAAAGCATGTGTCCACAGCCAGGGAAAACGCGGCTGATATCTTCAACCGTGATGCCTTTATCGAAACAATCAGTCCTAAAGTCGAGGCACTGCCCCAGGAGGATGGCTTCATATCAGCGCCTCTGTCTGTGGTATTACAATCCCTATATGCGGCATGTTCAGATAAGAAGATCCAGAATCTGCTTAAAAAAATGGATGGTGAAAAAGAATCAATCTTTCTTGATCAGGCCCTGCCTCTGGAGATGCCTCCCGCAGAAGAGGCGGAAGAGGAGCCTGCAGTCTCAGATATTGCCGCGGCAGATGAAAATTCTCAGGACGCAAGGATTGTTGAACTTGATGGCCTGCTCCAGGAAACCCAGGAGATTATAACCGAACTTTCTGCAAGAAAGGAGGAGACGCCTGCAGGTGCGGGCAAAACCCTCATGAGTCTCGATTGTCAGAACGAGATATTCCAGAAGATCGAGAATGCCTTTGATGTTGTGGCAAACATTTGCGGTGTTGTATCAAGGATTACCGAAACTTTAAGTTTTCAAGACCTTGCTGGTCAGCAGATAATGAAAATTATTAAACTTCTTTCTGACTTCCAGGTGCAGCTCCTTGCCATCGTTGTATCTTTCGGTTCCCGGCTCAAGCAGAAACAAAAGAATGCAGAGATCACGGTTGAGGAAAGTAAGAAGCTTGCCCAGAATGATGTGGATGCTTATTTAAACAAGTTCAAACAGACTGACGCGGAAGGTCCGGAGATGCTGGATCAAGATTCCGTGAACCAGATGCTCGATGAGCTTGGATTTGGCTGATCGTATTAAAAACCGACCTGAATCCCGACTCCGCCGCCCCAATCGGGACTGCCATCACTCAAACCTTTGAGAACATATGCCGTGAGTGTTTGGCCCTTGCTGAATGCATGGTTGTAAAACACAGTGGCTTCCACTGCATCATCTGTATCGGAAGCTGTTGCCTGACCTACATACAACTGAGCGCCGATTTTTTGCAACACGGACAATTTTTTTGACATGCCCACTGATCCATACCAAACATTATCTAAATTTTCATTGGGCGGATCGCCGCTAATTTCATAGCCAATGCTGCCAAATACGTTCAAATAGTAAAAATTTTTGCTCACCCCAGCCTCCAGGGCATAATCATTTTCACCAGTACCCAGATTTTTGGTTTCATCAGCCGTACCCAGTTTGACCCTGCCAGTGATGCTGGATGCCAGACCGATTTCCAGAGCAGCCATGAAAGAATAGGTGGCGGCAAGTTCAACATCGCCGAGGCCGGATTCGCTTTGCGAGGTTGTGCTGGCAGTTGTGGTAGCTCGGCGGCCCCTGCCGCGGCTGGTGACAATTATGGTTCCGGTACTTTCGGCATGGATAAAGGGTACGCTTGCTTCAAATGAATAGTGGCCGGTACGATAATGAAGAGTAATGGGAACACGCCACACCTTCGTGGTGTCGGGAGTGCCATAATCACCACGTTCATATTCCACAGCCGCCTCCAGGGTGATGCTTTCATCACTGCCTATCGACGAATTTTGGCGTTCGAGCCCTGAAGCAGTTTTTCCTGATAGCAAAAGGAAAAAAAACAACACACCTACATTGATTATTTTCAGATAACACCACATGGTCTACATTTACAGATCAGGAGAGAAAAAGGACTTACAAAGAAATGGCCAACAGAGATTAATGGAAATAACCAGTAAGCATTTATACCCTTCATAGCGAGTTTAAGTGCCTTTAATCCCCTTGTGGGGATCTTCAAAGGCTTGATTTTAGGGCTATTTCATAACATATGGGGCAATATGTATGGGACACTTCCGCGGTTGTCTTTCTATGAATGAATTCATCAACTTTCATCCATTGTCCTTTGCCATGTTCTACGCCGGTATCATCACGAATTACCCCGCACACGCAACATACTGGTAATATTCCTTCATAAATTTTTACTTTTTTCAAGGTATCCTGTTTTTCTAAACAACGACCAATTCGAATAAGAAGTTCCTCAGTATCGCATGGCTTGAGCAGGTAATCATCTGCTCCAAGACGCAGGGCTTCGATGGCTGAGGTCATATCTCCGTAACCGGTAAGGATGAATACAACGGTTTCCGGGTTCGTCTCTTTTGCCTCTTGCAATACCCTAACACCGTTGATGCCACCCATGACAAGGTCGGTGATGACCAAGTCATAGTGGATGTCCCCTATATAGGTGAGAGCCTTTTCACCACTTGCCACTTTGGTGACAGAATACCCTTCCGAATCCAGATCTCTGCCCAAGGAATCCAAGATAATCTCTTCGTCATCGACCAGCAGGATGGTTTTAGTCTTCATTTTTTCCACCTTCGGTTGGCAACATTACCGTAAAAGTTGATCCCTTGCCGGGCTCGCTCTTCACTTCAATTGTTCCGCCATGGCCTTTTATGATACCGTAACTCACCGAGAGTCCAAGTCCAGTGCCCTTTACTTCGGGTTTGGTGGTAAAGAAAGGCTCAAAAATGTACTCCATGTCCTCTTCTTTAATCCCTCTCCCAGTGTCCTGAATTCTCATAATGACGTTGTTATCAACTCTGCGTGTGCTGATTTTTATGGTGCCTCCCCCATCACAGGCATCTGTTGCATTGTTGAGGAGGTTCAGAATGACTTGCTTTATCTGATCCGCTATGGCAATAAGCGGTGCAGCCTTGCTGCCATAATTCTTTTCAACATTGATTCCCTTGGTTTTCAAGTCTTTTTTGGAGAGCAGAAGCACACTGTCAATGGCAGCATGAATGTCCATGGGGGCCAACTTCCCGGAAGTTGGACGATTGAAATCCTGAAGATCATTGATAAGATTTTTCATCCTGCTGCACTCAGTTAATCCCATTTCAACAAGTTTTGTGTCTTCATCGTCAAGGGGCGCCCTTCGTTTGATGCCGCTGAGGATATTCATAACGCCATAAAGCGGGTTGTTGAATTCATGGGCAATGGACGCAGAAAGCTGACCAATGGCAGCAAGTTTTTCTGCATGAAGCAGTTGTTTGTAGGTGTGTTGAAGATCTGCGGTCCGATCTAAGACACGCTTTTCAAGGTCGGCATGGGCATTGAGTAACGCCTCCTCAGACCGCTTTCGGTCGGTTATATCTTCAGCAATACCGGCAATTCTTATTATTTCTCCATTTTCAGCAGTAATGGGAAAGCCCCTGTCCATAATCCACCGAATTTCACCATCCGGCCGGACAATCCTGTATTCCCGCTCTTCACCACCGCCTGCTGTTATGATGTTTTCAAATGACTCTTCAGCAAAGGAGCGATCTTCCGGGTAGATGGATTCAGCCCACTCTTCATACCTTTCATACAGATCCTCGACTGATCGCCCCCAGATTTCCTCGTATGCCGGGCTTACGTATACCACCTTATTGGTTTGTAAGTTGAAAAGCCAGAAGACTTCGTGGATGTTTTCCGCCAGCTCCCGGAAACGCTCTTCACTTTCTCGTAATTTTTTTTCTGCTATTTTGCGCTCCGTGATATCAATGTTTAATCCAAGAATTCCGATTATCCGACCGTCAAAATGCACCGGGGAGATGACATTGATAAAGGAACGAATTTGGCCAAAGACCTCAAAGGAAACTTCCGCATTGACTGTTTCACCGGATAAGGCCTTGTTGTTGTTGGATTTCCATAACGCAAGTGTCTCTTCATTTGGCGCCACATCTTCAGGTTTTTTACCAACCAGATCGCCCCAATGTTTTAAAATAGATTTGTTTAAAAGAATATAGCGCTCCTGTTCGTCAAGCATAAAAAAATCGAATGGTATATTATCAACCGCCGACCGCAACCGTGCTTCACTCAACCGTAAAGCCTCTTCTGCTTGTTTACGTTCGGTGATATCTTCAACCATCACGAAGTAGCCAAGAACCTCTTGTTTCTCGTTAATGTGTGGGATATTTCGCGAATGAAAATTGCGTGTTTCACCATTTGGTAGTCGAATATCGTCCTCATATTCAATATACTGACCAGCTAAAGCCTTGTTGATTTCTGGACGGATTTTTTCGTAATTTGTCTCACCCAGGATTTCAACAACCCTTTTGCCCACTATCTTGGAAGATGGTAATCCAAACCATTTTTCATACTGTTTGTTGGCATGTAAATATCGTTGGTCGCAGTCAACATAGGAAATAAGTGCAGGAAGGTTATCAATTATTAATCTGAACTGTTCTTCGTTTTCTTTAAGTTTCTCCTCGGCCCATTTCTGCTCTGTTATATCTGTAATTATGGAGGAAAACCCAACAACCTGTCCTTGTGTATCCCGTTTGTAACTCCAATCGACCTGGATATCTTTGAAATTTCCATCTTTGGTCATAGTTCTTCCGACCCAAGGGGTAGGTTCCGGTTGTTCCGCAACCAGGAAGTGTAAATAATTTGCCAATTCCTGCCGTTGTTGTTTGGATGGGGAAAAATCGAGCATTGACTTTCCTATCAATTCCCCTTGTTCATAGCCATGAATAGTATGATGGGCTGGATTCGCAAATGTTATTGTGCCATTCACTTCAATTTCCTGGAGGCCATGCGGGATTGTATCCACCAGGGTCTGGTAACGACTGGTTGCTTCTTTCAGCGCCTCTTCCGCCTGTTTACGCTCGGTAAGGTCTATGGCCATGATGAAAAAGCCTTGCACGCCTTTGTGTTCATCAAAATTCGGCACGTAGGTGACATTGATCCACCGTTTTCCAAGGGAGCTTGAAAACGGGGTTTCGAAATGAGCCTGCTTGCCGCTCAATACAGTATCAATATGTACCTTGAGGAAATGGTAGTATTCTTCACCGACAATATCCCGCATATGGCGATTGACAATGTCATCCAGGGATTTGCCGAAGTAATCCTGATATTTGCTGTTAACAAATTTGTACTGCAGGTCGTTGCCAACATAGGAAACCAGGGCAGGGACATTATCGGCAACAAGTCGTACCATGTATTCGCTGTCCCTGAGTGCTTCTTCTGACTGTTTCCTTCGTTCAAGTTCTTCTTCAAGTTTGGTGTATGTTTCCTTGAGCCTTTTGCTCATGGTATTTATCGAATGGACCACATGATCCAGTTCATCGGGTTTTCGGAAGCCAAGCCAGTTTCTGTTAAGTGATATGGGATCAGGGGGATTAGTAGCCTCCAGTTTTGATAAATGTCCGGCCAATGATGCCAGATGTTTCGTTATAAATTGGCGGACGATAAAGAAGATAAAAAACGCAATCAGAAAAGTCTGGAAAGCTTGATAGATGAGAAGGTTGAGTCCCTCTCCGAATAAATTTTTATAAAGAACTCTTAGGTCGCTGTAGACACTGAACGTCCCCAATTGTAACCGGTCTGTATTGTACAGGTGAGTTAAAGGAAATTCTCTCCGGACAAAATTGTCCGTATCCAAGCGCCCGGCAGAAAGGAGCGTTTTGTTTTTTGACTCGATTTTCAAAAAATTAATGTGGGGATCGTTGAGAAAACCATTGAGATGGACCTGCAGGTGATCCATATCCATCACCCATAAGCTGTGGGTTAAATTCTGCAGTTGCGCATTCTGAATCGATTCAAAGTCATGTTCGAGTTGACGCAGTGAATCTCGGTAACTGAGGTATATTTGCAGTCCGCTTGTCAGAACGGTGACTACAAAACTAAACGCCAAGATGCCTAGAAACAGGCGGAACGCAATGGAGTGGTTAAGTTTTTGTTTCATGCCGATTTCTCATTTTTTGAAGGGTTTCATAACGTCATCGACGATTCTGTCGTATGTCCCGTCACTTTTCATCCTCCGGATGGCGTCTGCCAGGCGGGGGGCAAGATTTTTGTGTTTCTTGTGGAGGTAGGGGTACATGTCACGAATTGCCATTGGAGGTTCAAGTATTTTTACCTTTTCCGCAATGTGCAATTCTTCCAAAAGAACCAAGGCCTGATATCTGTCATACACTATCAGGTCGACCCTTTCCGCCATCATCATATTGAAAAGCTGATGCCTGTTTTTTACTTTTGTCAGTGATTTTGTGCCTGTTATGTTTTTCTCAAGAATTTTCCAGCCGGTAATAATGCCGACATTATATGGCCGTAAGCTATGCCATCCCTCTGCCCGAAAATTGAGTATTTTTAACACGGCAACGAATTCAAACCGGGTGATTGGCTCTGGAACCTGAATGAGGTTTGGATACAGTGCAGTTAAACCGCTAACCCTGGCAAAATTTCCATCATCAATCCCCTCATTTGCATTCTGCAGTGCCCTTTCAGACGGCAATCTGACGATTTTCAGTTTCATGCCAAGCCTGCGGAAGGCCTCTGTTAAAACTCGGTCGCCTATACCGCTAAAATCTTCGGTGGCGTTTGGCGGGGCATTGGCTGTATTCAGTGTTATGGATTGTTGAGAATGTGTTGGGGGTACAAGAAGTAATGAAAAGGAACATAGCACCAATAAAGTAGCTATCACGGATCGCATGCTTTTTATCCTTTATAAGATTGTAAGTCCTTTTTAAAGGGTATGGATTAATTAACCCATTAAACCTTCAGCTATGCTTATGGTTCAAGCTTTGTTATGCGATATACTGGGAGATTTTCAAAATAATTCCTATTACCACTTAACCTCAGCTATTTTTTTATTCGCGCTTAAGACCCCCTTGTCATTTCGAGTACAGCGAGAAATCTTATTGCTCCAGGTAAAGATTTCTCACGTTCGTTCGAAATGACAAACATATCATAAGTGATAATGCCGCAAAAAGTCGGGGAAGCGGTTAACGTTCCATGTAATTTCAAATAGTTAAAACATAATACAACGATGAACGGACAACAGCTTCTCAAGAAATTTCGGTTGGACTTATTGCCTGTGTCATCGCAAGTTGTCAAAACGGCCAACGCGTCCGCGTAGCAGGCAAATCGTATTTTTTTAATGATTTCATCAAAAGTCAACAAGTTATGCTTCGTATGATTAAGATAGCTGAGAAATAATGGTAATCACAAATACTTATTGTGATGATGGGATGAATTTACCAATAAAGTCAAGAAAAGTTAATAATGATACTATTTATTACCAGACTCCCGTATCGAAAATTTATTAACTAGTTCCCATCCGGAAAGTCGCAGACTTGGAGGATGCTGGAACAAGTTGTTTCCAATTCGGAAACTGACAATTTTGCGAAAGGTCAAGGAGATCAAGGAATTGGGCGGAGACGTACTTGAGTACGTCGCATCCCGCCATGTTTATGCGGGACAGATCGACGCAGAGATTTCGCAAAAGGGGCGCTTCCGGATGGAAACTAACTTTCATACAGCTATCAAAATATACATATAGAACACAAAAATATGATAAAAACACCTAAACAGATAAGGCATATAATCTTTTAGGCGATCTGCAGATGATGAAAAAGATACCGATACTGGACGAGGCAAACCACATCCAAATGAGGAATATTGATGATTAATCCACTGAATTACTATCTGGAAAGCAATCGCGAAAAGGGTTTCGCCCAGATGTTCAGGTTAATTTCATTGGGACGTCCCTTGTTGCTCGCCTCCGATATTAAGAATGCATTGCACGCTTTTGTGGAAGAAAGCGAAGATCCTGAGTTTTTCAAATCCCCTTTAGGCGATATGCTTCGCAAAACCCAGGAAGCCATTGTCGAAGAGCCCTGGCTCTATTTTTCCGTCCGACCTCGCATAGCCAAACGGTCATATATGCGTCTGCATATCGAGATCATGGAGATGGAGGAATTATCGGTTACCGAATTTTTGCGGTTCAAAGAGAGACTTGTCACTAGTGATACGTTTGAGAGTGAGTGGGGGCTGCAGATCGATCTGGAGCCATTTGAGAGGGGTTTCCCTAAAATGAGAGAAAACCGCTCCATCGGCAGGGGTGTTGAATTTCTCAACCGGCATCTTTCCGCCCGAATTTTCGAGGATCAGGGCCTTGGCTTCAAGCGGCTGGTCGATTTTTTACGGCTTCATAAGCACAGGGGCATACAGCTTCTTTTAAGTGAGCATATCGAAAATATGGATCAGCTCAGCGAAGCTCTCTTGTCGGCCGAGGATTATTTAGCCGAGTATGACGATCTTGCGGAATGGCCCGAAGTTGCCAGCGAATTGCAACGGTTTGGCTTTGAGCCGGGCTGGGGCAGAACCATTAAGCAGATACGAGATACGTTCACCATGTTGTCCGATATTCTTGAGGCCCCTGATTATGAAAGAATTGAACAGTTTTTGGCCAATATTCCCATGATATTCAACATAGTCATCCTCTCCCCCCATGGCTATTTTGGTCAGTCCAATGTTCTGGGCCTTCCCGACACCGGAGGGCAGGTGGTGTATATTTTAGACCAGGTACGGGCCCTGGAGAAGGAGATGCGGGAACGCATTTACAGTCAGGGACTGGATATTGTTCCGCAGATTGTCGTCGTAACCCGTTTGATTCCCGATGCCGGTGAGACTACCTGCAATCAGCGCATAGAACATATTGCCGGCACAGAGCATGTGAAAATTCTGCGAGTCCCTTTTTATAATGACGAAGGTGAGATCATGGACCACTGGATTTCCCGTTTCAAGATCTGGCCGTATCTGGAGCGCTTCACCTTGGATGCTGAACGGGAGATCCTCGCGGAACTCGGCGGCAGGCCAGACCTTATCATCGGCAACTATTCGGACGGTAATCTCGTTGCCTGTCTTCTTTCGCAGCGTCTTAATGTTACCCAATGTAATATCGCCCATGCCCTGGAGAAGACCAAGTACCTCTTTTCTGCCCTGTATTGGCAGGACAACGAACCGAACTATCATTTTTGCCGGCAGCAATACTTCCGTTGGCCAGTATGAAAGCTATGCGGCCTTCACCATGCCGGGATTGTACCGGGTGAAGGACGGCATTAATGTTTTTGATCCGAAGTTCAATATTGTTTCCCCTGGAGCGGATGACAGGGTCTACTTCCCATTCACGGCAGGGGAAAAAAGGCTCACCGCTCTTCACGAAGAGATCGAAGATATGGTTTATGGCTTAAGGGCCGGAGCCAATACACGCGGTTGCATTGCAGGCAAAGAAAAGCCTTTGCTTTTTACCATGGCCAGGCTTGACCACATTAAGAATGTTACCGGTCTCGTGCAATGGTATGCGGAAAATACAAAGCTGCGCACTATTGCCAATCTGCTGGTCATAGCCGGATATACCGAAGTGTCCTTATCGGAAGATGAAGAAGAGAGACGTCAGATAGGAATTATGCACGATCTCATGGACAACTACGGCCTGGATAACCATGTGCGCTGGATAGGGGGCCGTCTGGAGAAAAATCTTGCCGGTGAACTGTATCGGTATGTCGCCGATCACCGTGGTGTTTTTGTGCAGCCAGCATTGTTCGAGGCCTTCGGACTCACGGTAATTGAAGCCATGATCTCAGGTCTTCCCACCTTTGCCACCCAATATGGCGGGCCCTTGGAAATCATTGAACACGGCATTTCAGGTTTTCATATAGATCCCAACAGGGGCGATGAAGCGGCGGAACTGATAGCTTCCTATCTGGAACGTTGCGCGGAAGATCCTGGTCACTGGAATTCCGTATCAGATGCTGCCATAGCCCGGGTGGAAAGCCGCTATACCTGGAAATTGTACGCCAAGCGTCTCATGACCCTATCCTGCATTTACGGATTCTGGAAATATGTGACGAACCTCGAAAGAGATGAGACAAGGTGTTATCTCGAAATGCTCTACAGTCTGGTATACCGGCACCGGGCCCGAAATGTTCTTCATTCCTCATGAAAAAAATAGGGTAGGGCCTGTATCATTCTTTTATTACCAAGTCGCATTAAAAAAGGTAACAAGGCCGCTAAGGAGGAGGTCCCGGAGGTCCGCCGCGGATTGAGGAAGCCGACGACGTAGCCAATTCAGTTCAATCCCCCCTTGAGGGGGACAAAGTTAGAATTTGAAGGCGCCTTAGTATCAGCAGGATGGCGGAAACCACTGTTTGCGCAGGCCGTCGTATACCCAACCGTCCGGAAGGCTGGTGCGCTCCGATTTGCTGAGGGCCGGATTTTTGGCCCATTGCATCAGATTCTCGAATGCCTTCCGGACCCGGATAAAATCCTCCTTGCGACCG
>CALZHT010000043.1 GCA_945787445.1 uncultured Desulfobulbaceae bacterium | reverse complement strand
CCCGGGCGGGGATGACCAAACATCTGCAAACCTGTCTGGCGGGCAGTCCGGCTGCGGCAAGCAAAACAAAAGAGGCGCAGCCGTTTTACCATGTCCTGGTCACCGACTTGTATGCAAAGGATTACTGGCTGCACCTGAAAGTAGCCGGCCGCACGAGTTTGCAAACACTGGACACATTTTTACGCGACATCTGGCTCGAATGCTGCGGCCATATGAGCGCCTTTATGCATGGGCGCCAGGAACTCGGCATGAACCGCAAGATCGACAATACCTTTACCTCTGGTCTGGAATTGAACTATGTGTATGATTTCGGCAGCTCCACTGAATTGCTGATCAAGGTAATCGGCAGCCACGAGGGCCAGGTGGCGCCCCGAAAACCCATTGAAATTCTGGCTAGGAACGAACCGCCGGTTATTCCCTGTGACGAATGCGCCAAGGCGCCGGCAGAGCAGATATGCGGTATGTGCCAGTGGGAGGAAGGCGGCTGGCTGTGCAGAACATGTGCTGAAAAACACGACTGCGAGGATGACTATTTTCTGCCGGTGGTCAATTCTCCACGCACCGGGGTGTGCGGCTATGTAGGCTAGGACAAGCCACGGGGAATGCGCTCGCTGATCGTGTTCAACGTGCGATGAGTGCGGGGGGAATCTCGGCCGCCGGGCATTGATTATTTTTTTTTCGGAGCAGATAGTATTCATTGACATAATCACCAGGTGTGCCTGATAATATACATATATACCTGATGTTGTACTATTGTATAATTATAATATGGTGAAACTTATGCAGAGCGCTACTTTACATGTCAAAGTAAAGCCGGAATTGGCTAAAGGGTTGAAGGAATTATCAAAAAAACGAGAAACATCGGTTGGCGAACTAGTGAGACAAGCGGTTGTTTCCTGCTATCAGATTGATCTGCTTGCCTTAAATGAAAAGCAGCGGCGGGCGCTCGAGGCTTTTCAGGGCGGCTATATTAGTCTGGGGAAACTTGCGGAAGAAATGGGCATGAATGTCCTGCAGACCAGAAGATGGCTGCAAGAGCATGATATACCCCAGAACAACTCGTTTCTCGAGGCCGATGTAGACAATGCCTGACAAATGGGTCTTCGATACGGTCGCCTTAAGTAATTTCCTCCTATCGGACTCCCTTCACATTCTTGAAAAACGCTATCGAAAACAGGGTGTTATTACATGGGAAACCTATGACGAAGTCTCTTCCGGATTTGCCGAATATCCGAAATTAAAAGGGATTGACCGTCTCATTGACCAAAAAACCTTTCATCTGGTTTCTCTCTCCCGGGACGAGCATAAGATTTTTTTGGAACTAATTGGCTTTCTCGGCAAGGGTGAAGCATCCTGTATTGCCTTTGCCAAGAAGAATAACGCTGCCGTGGTGACGGATGACCGGACCGCTAGAAGGCAGTGCAGCCAGATGGAGATTCGAGTAACTGGAACAATCGGAATCCTGAAAGCATCCATTCTCGACAAGATAATCAGCTTGTCCGAAGCGGATGAAACCTTAAAACGTATGACAACCGTGGGATTCTATTCCCCCGTTCGCAGCATTACCGATATTGTGTAATGGGTGAATCGGGCTTGCGCAAGAACTGCGACAGGAGGTTTTTTCAAGCAATGCAAACTTTTTATTGTCCAGAATCAGGCTGGAGCTTGAAGAACAGCGTCATATCAGCGTGGATATCGTGCGCGATAGAAAAAATTTGCAAGGTTGTTTGATAAAGTAATTAATTCCCACCCGGAAAGTCGCAGACTTGGAAGGTGCAGGAACAAGTTGTGTCTCATTCTCATTATAATGCAGCGCTGTTAGGGTGGCAGGTTTTCTGCAGATCGATGTCAAACTGGGCAGACCGGATAAAAACATCGAACAGGTGCGCAAGGGCCTGGCCGATCTGGCACCTAGGAGGCCGGGAATTATTGTGCTACCGGAACTCTGGGCCACGGGTTTTGCCTATGATACTCTGAATACTTTGGCGGCAGAAACCCCGGCCATCCTTTCTGAAGTACAAGGGCTTGCTGCCAAACACTCCATATTGATCGCTGGATCTTTGCCTGAAAAGGAAGAATCGACAGAAGGGGTCAATATTTATAATACCATGTACGTCTCCGGACCGGCCGGCACCCAGGGCAAGTTCCGCAAACAACAGCTTTTCTCGCCCATGGATGAGGATCTTCATTTTGCGGCCGGTATTGATCCTAGACCTATTGAAACAGATCTCGGCAGGATGGCGTCCCTTGTTTGTTACGACCTGCGCTTTCCGGAACTGGCAAAGCGCCAGACGGTTCTGGGCGCCGGCATGTTGCTGGTGAGCGCCCAATGGCCCGCTGCACGGACGGAGCATTGGCAAGCACTGCTTCGCGCCCGCGCCATTGAGAATCAGATTTTTGTTGTTGCCTGCAACCGATGCGGCACCACGGGCGATACTGCTTTTGCTGGACATTCCATGATTTTGGCGCCGGACGGCACTGTGCTTGCCGAAGCTTCAGAAGGTCCGGAAAGCTGTATGATCCCTATCGATCCTGCTTTGCTCAAAGAGGCCAGGGCGCGATTTAATACCGCTGTTATCACGCCGTACCGCTTTCATGACCAGGAAAAAATCATGGAACTTTCGGATTTACAGGATGAAATTGCTCAACAGAAGAGACTGGGTAGGAAGATAGTCTTCACCAACGGCTGTTTCGATATCCTGCATAAAGGGCATGTCAGCTATCTCGAAGAGGCGCGCCGCCAGGGTGACTGCCTGGTGGTGGGGCTAAACAGTGATGTCTCGGTCAAATCAATTAAAGGGCCGGACAGACCGATAAACAATCAGGGAAGCAGGGCCCGGGTGTTGGCGGCCCTTGGCTGTATTGACTACGTGGTCCTCTTTGATGAGGACACCCCTCTCAATCTGATAAAGTCCCTCAACCCGGATGTATTGGCCAAGGGCGCTGATTGGCCCATTGATAAAATTGTCGGGGCCAAGGAAGTCCTGGCTGCAGGCGGTAAGGTGGTCAATATTTCCCTGGTTGATGACTTTTCTACCTCGTCAGTAATAACGAAGATCCAGAAGCAGAAATAGACACCGGGCAGCTAGTTGAGTACGTCTCCGCCCAATTCCTTGATCTCCTTGACCTTTCGCAAAATTGTCAGTTTCCGAATTGGAAACAACTTGTTCCAGCATCCTCCAAATCTGCAACTTTCCGGATGGGAACTAGTTAATCGGAATAATTTGCACCTGCAACGGTGACTGTGTTGGTTTTTTCGTCCACCGAGAATTTGACCGGCAGAAATTTATCCACAATGGCAATGTTGGTCAGCAGATGGCTGGTGATTCTTTCGGTAATGAAATGTGAATCTCCATGGGCAAGAGCCATATATGGTATAAGCTGGTCAGCCAGGTGCAGGTCAATTCCTGCAGGGGATTTGGTAAATGCAAGAAACTCCCGGCCGGCTTCTTCAGCAACCTGCTCCGCCGGCTTACCCTTCTGGCCAAGTGATGTAAACCCTGCAACGGTTTCCGCAAAAGCAGCTTTCAGAAACAGAAGATTTCCCTGGCCCACGCAAGAGGGTGAAAGCCTTCTGAATCGCGCATGATATTTGTTCTGAGCCAATAATCCAGTCAATGTTTTTTCTTCCCTTTCTCTAATATGATCCGGCAGATTGGCAAGTACGACCAAAGCATCCAGTTTCTGCAGCAACCCTCTTTTAGTAAAATTGCATGGCAACAGTCTGTCTACCGGATTTATATGAACATTAATCTGTCCACCCCCTTTTGGATACCATCCCCATTTCTTCAGCTCAACAGACACCTTGGCCCCCATCTTTTCAAGCATGGGCAGAAAAATGTCTGCAACGTAATGCACCGGGGGACTGAAAGGCACCTGGGTACCGCCGCTAATTACAATGGTCGATGGCTGTGGGGCGAACAAAAGAGGGGGCAGGATTGCCGCCAAAACCAAGGTGGTGGCTCCGGCAGTGCGGATATCGAACCGGTAGTTGCCTCCTTTTATGGTTTGGGGGGCGAAATAGAGTTCCTGTGAATTTTCAAAAGCGCCGGTTGTTTCCGCTTCCGTAATCCGGGCAAGAGCCTTGACACCCACAAGATGCTGGGGCCGCAATCCAGGCTTTTTTCTATTTGCCCTAATGTTATGGATCTCCACAGGTTTCTGTAACAGCGCCGCCATGGCAAGCGAGGTCCTGAGGATCTGGCCGCCCCCCTCGCCAAAGCTGCCGTCAATATGAAGGTTCATCCAGCCCCTCCTTTATTTGTAGTGTAGAAAAGAGGGAAGGAAACAACAAATAAAAAGGTATGGTTTCATTGGGGATAATCCCTGGATGAAAATTGGTCGCTTACTATGCAGTTAATAAGGAGATCCTTTTTAAGAGGGATTTATCATATGGTGCCATGCAAATACTTTTGTCTTTTGGTTTCAGGAAATTTTTCAATCGCGTATCGGAGCATTACCCGCGGCATTTTTTTGTAATGCTTTTTTAAAAAATTTTCTTCGGTCGGGAGGTGCCTGTTGCCGATCTCCCGCAACATCCAGCCCACAGCTTTATGGATTAAATCTTCCTGGTCAGCCAGAAGCATTTCGGCAATTTTGAGTGTCTCGTCAAATTGATTGTGTTTGATAAAATAGGAAGTCGACATAACCGCCATCCTCCTTTCCCACAAACTTTTTGACGCAGCCAGGGTATAGAGCGGCCCTTTGTTTTTGTCGTTGAGAAAGGCCCCAACGATATGCTCGGCAGAGGTGTCCACCAGATCCCAATTATTGATGTGACCGGTATTTTTTAGATACAAATTATATATTCTCTTTTTTTCCGGATGGTTTGCTTTGGAGTAAGCTTGGACAAGCAAGACCAGAGAGAGAAACCGTTCTTCGTGAATCGGGGAATACAGTAAATTTTCGATACCTGACAGGGGCAGCTTCTTATATTTTTTGGCAAGCTTCCTCAGGACAGGGACCTTTATCCCCAGAAAGATATCTCCTGCACCATACTCTCCCGGACCTGTTTTAAAAAAACGCTGCAACTCTTTGGCATTCCCTGGATTGCCCAGATCACGCAAGTTTTTCCTTAGCTCTGTGAGGTCCATGTGCAGCATGCGGAATAATTATCAAATATTGCCGGCAGGAGGGGAGCAAGCATGGAGGGACTCCGCCTTTTTCAGTTAAATATTAATACCAAGTCGCATTCAAATTCTAACTTTGTTGGCTGCGTCGTCGGCTTCCTCGACGTATTTCATATACGCCTCCGGAGCCTCCTCCTTGCCGCCTCGTTATCTCTTTGAATGCGACTTGGTATAAGCTCTTTTTCCTTCAATTGCAGTCCGAAGCACATGGCCATGCAACCGGGGAAAAAACTCCAAAAATCCTTGCTCTAAAGTGGAGTAGTTAGAGGTAACCTCTTCGATGGCACCGGCCAAATTATTGCTAAACCGTATCCTGGCGGACGTCCTGTTTAAGGCCTCGTCAATACCTGATAGTGTAGTATAGAGCATGAGGCCGTTGTGTTTGATCATTAAGGTAGTCACTTTTTGCATTCTTTCCGGCATGAGGTGCATGTTGCCTGACAGGCATTGATAGGAATAATTAATGAATGTATTCAGCTTTTCGTTGCTGAAGGATGACCAGTGCTTGATGAGAAAATGGTCGAAGAGTACATCGGTAATTATTCCGGAAAACCGCCTTCTTTCTTTGCTGAACAACTTCTTCGTTCCCTTTACGATTACGTGGGAATCCGTATATTTATCTACTTCCAGATGATTTTTTATGCCAAGCGCAATTCTCTCAGGCATGTTGCCAAGGGAAATTCCTTTAGTGAAATCTCCCATGAGATTACCCAGCAACGAGTGTTCGTTTTTATGAGCGAGAAATAAATGTGCCAAGTAGTTCAATTCGTATTCTCCCCTAAATAAAAAAAAATTTTGTCGATGTTGAAACTTTATAGCAACGAAGTCGCGTTTAACACAAAATTGCTGTGGTTTGCAATTTTGATGAATTCGTAAAAACTATTGAATAATTTCACCCAGCCCATAGACCTCATACATCTGGCCATCCTTTACAATCGAGCCCTTAACGATTCCCATGGCAAAGCCGTCAACAAACCAATTGGAAAAGGTTTTACGCTTGCTGAGAATAAAATCAAAATCAATTTTTTCACTACTGTTTTCATTCTGCCAGCTGCCCTGCCAGGATATCGGCCAGCGGTAGAACCCCAAAGCAAACTTGCTTTTTGTCTTTTTTAATTTCGCTTCTTGGAGGCGAATAATCGTATTGTTCATAAAGGCAAAACCGTCTACCGCACCAGTCAAATCTTTCAACTTCTCACTGCGGTGGCTGTGCAGGTAGAAATCACCGAGCGTTTTCGTAGTCGGATCCCGAACCACAAGATAGAACCCGTTGAAATCCTACCAGAACCCGACATATGAACGAGTCAGCCGATTCCAGTTTTCAAAATGTACATATTCATATATAACACGGCCGGACAACTTTCGGCCACCCCATTCCAGTTTCGCAGGCGTCGCTCCCATCCAATAGGAGTCACTGTTATGGATTCTAACGATAAGTTCAGGAATCGCTTCCTTCCAGTTGCACCCAGCCTCTTCCTTCAACAAAAAATGCTATGAAATGTTCGGCCTGATATGCATCACCATCCTGGCCGCGATTTGTGTCCAGTGCGAATGCGACCCATCCTTGTTCATCCTGCCCAACAAAGGAGAAGTAGTCCGAATAGTATGCAAGGCGTGCAAAGGCAGCGGTACCGTACAAGAGAAATATAGCGAAAAATACAATCCCAAGCCGCCATTTAGGATTTTTAAACACTTCCATAGTGTATTAACACCCTCTTAATGGGGAGATTGCAACGTGCAAAATGCACCATATATGTTAAGAGCAGGACATGACTGGATTTCTGATAGGTTGTGAAAGTTTCTACAGAGCAAGGGAAATACCGGCAACAATTCGGATATCTATATCTGTTTGCGTTCCATTTTGATCTTCAATGATTGGTAGCCCAATAGATAGGAAGCCGCCAAGCGCTTTTTTGTATGATACCTTTATTCCGGGGGACAGGTAGACAATGGTTCCACCAGAGTTAATTTCGGAATCACCGGATATTGTATTTTTACGGCGCGTTTCGCCATTGAATTCCAGTAACAGATCCCATTTTAGACCGTCTCTTTCATCACTGTTAAGCAGGTAACTTAAAGCAAGGTTGTACGACAAGGCATCACCAATTTCAGTCGATTGCGAACCTTCCGTAGTGATGTTATACAAAATGTTAGTGTGGAAACCGACCTTTCCGGCTTTCTTGGCTGTTGCCGCACCAACCAAAAAATCCCATGATCCGGTTCCCGGTTGAAACTCCGTTTCAAACCGCACACCATCATCATCTTCCACACCAGTCTCACCAGTCGGCGCTTTTACCCCAAGCAGAAAAGATGTATCAATGTTGTTATTCTGAAAAAAACGATACTGGCCGAGAAGAAGCAGGTCGCCGATACCTGATGAGTCTCCATGCCCATGCGCCTCGGGCACTCCACCCTCAAGCTCACCTTCTCTTATGTTTGTTCTTTCGATATAAGGAAGTCTCGCACTCATGGTCAAGTCATTGCTTGCGCCATATGCAATTGCAATCGACGTGTTGGTTATTTCGTCAATACTGTGAACGCCTTCTAACCCTTGTGCGGCAAACCCCTCCAGTTGTTCGCCACTGAATGACTTGTTATCGATAATTTCGGTCCGAACTCCAACCCCCCATTTACCCTGAGGTATAGGTTCTGCGGAGATGGTATTTATAACTCCTGCAGATTCACTGCCAAAGGCCACCGTTGGGTGATCTGCGGCGGCATTGGTGCTTGCCAGTAAGCATCCAAAGACGGTGACAAAACGTAAAGGAATTTTTATTATCATTTTTCTACCTTTTATTATGATATTACCAGAAAAGCATGGAAAATATACAATGTCACGTTCTAATTCTCTGTGCAATCCGAACCTATAAAATCATACTATCAGCTTTCAATTTCTTTTGTTTTTGAGCAAGCCTGATAATCATCTTAAGGGCATCTCTAAAACATGGGCAAAGAAATAACCTCTTGTAACTGCTACTAGTTGGCCTAAATTAGTTCATTCCAGGTTGATATCTAATTTTTCTTTGAGTTGACATGGCAACCTATGCCTATAATTTCGTATAAAAGAAATGAATCGTTAATATCATAAAGGAGGAATAATAATGACGCAAAAAAGGCAAGGCTTGAAAATCGCACTCGCTCTTCTTTTATTCATAATCATCGCCCTTCCAATTGCTCACAGCAAGGACTCCAAGCAGACGGACAATACAATTCCTGCCTCTGCTGAAACCATATGTCCCTTATTAATTGGAGCCAAAGCGCCAAAAATAGCTTTGCGTACCGCTGATGGAAAGCCATTTGATCTACATGGGGCCATAGTGAACAAACCGACAATCCTGGTTTTTTATCGCGGTGCTTGGTGACATTACTGTATTTCGCAGTTGGGTCAACTACAAGAAAAAGAGCAGCACGTGGCAGAATTAGGATACCAGATAATTGCCATCAGTCCGGACCTGCCGGAACGAACCAAGCAGCTCATGGAAGAGAAGAAATACAGCTATGTTTTACTTTCAGACAGCAAAAAGATTGCAGCTAAAGCATACGGCATTGCCTTTACGCTCAGTGATCCATTAAATACAATGTACAAAGAAAAAGGCATATCAATTGAGGATGCTTCCGGGGAAGCCGATCATGTCCTACCGGTGCCGGCAGTTTATATTATTGGGACAGATGGCATTATACAATTCCAATATGTAAATCCCGATTATGCGGTGCGCATAGATATCGATGTCCTTGTCAGTGCAGCCATAGCAGTGCAAAGGCCTAAAAAATAAATGAAACTCTTTTCCTAAACTATTACACTAAAAAAATCTGGATACGATTTTGACATTAAAGGAAAAGGAGTCACAATGATCGAAAACGTCATTATCATGGGGGCGGCCGGCCGGGATTTTCATAATTTCAACGTGTATTTCAGGAACAATCCACGCTACCGGGTTGTCGCCTTTACCGCGGCCCAGATACCGGATATCGAGGGCCGGTTCTACCCTCCGGAACTGGCCGGCGAAGCCTACCCCAAGGGAATACCCATCCATCCGGAAGAGGATCTTGCCGATCTGATCCACTTGCACAAGGTCGACCTGGTGGCCTTTTCCTATAGTGATGTTCCCCATTTGGAAGTCATGCATAAATCCGCCATTGCCATGGCAAACGGGGCGGACTTCATCCTCCTTGGCGCCACCTATACCATGCTGCAATCCTCCAAAACCGTGGTGGCGGTCTGTGCGGTAAGGACGGGATGCGGGAAATCACAAACAACCCGTAAAGTCTGCGAGATCGTTAAGGGAAAGGGCAAAAATGTCGTGGTCGTTCGCCACCCCATGCCCTATGGCGACCTGAGAAAACAGGTGGTGCAGCGCTTTTCGTCTTTTGCTGATTTCGACAAACAGCAATGCACCATTGAGGAAAGGGAAGAATATGAACCCCTGGTGGAGCAGGGAGTAGTGGTATATGCGGGAATCGATTACGAACAGATCCTGAAAATGGCGGAAACAGAAGGCGACATCATTATCTGGGATGGAGGGAATAACGATACGCCGTTCTTTTTTCCTGATGTCCATATCGTGCTTTTTGATCCGCATCGGCCCGGACATGAATTGCTTTATTATCCGGGTGAGACCAATATGCTGATGGCTGATATCGCTGTTATCAACAAGGTTGACTCTTCCGACTCGGACCAGGTGAACCAGGTCAGACGCAATATCGAGCACCATGCACCTAAAGCTGAAATCATTCTGGCTGAATCACCCGTGCTGGTAAGCCGCCCCGAACTGATTCGCCACAAACGTGTTTTAGTTGTCGAAGACGGTCCAACCCTTACCCACGGCGGAATGCCCTCCGGTGCCGGGATGCGCGCTGCTGAAAAATATGAAGCGGCCCAAATTGTCGACCCTCGTCCATTTGCCGTGGGAATGATCAAGGAGGCCTTCCAAAAATACTCCCATATTGATGCGGTGCTGCCGGCCATGGGCTATCATACTCAGCAGATTTTCGACCTGGAGCAGACCATCCGCAATGTTGAATGCGATCTGGTCCTCTTTGCCACTCCCATGCATCTTCCCCGCATTCTGTCCATTGGAAAGCCTTCCCTGCGGGTACGCTATGATTACCGGGACCACAGCACACCAACTTTGGCAGAAGTTCTCCTTCCCCTCTTGCAGAGGTGATCGATAATTATGGAAAATGCGCGCGACAAAAAAATTCTTCTGGTGGCCCTTGGCGGCAATGCCCTGATTCGCAAAGGTCAGCAGGGCTCGATAGAACAGCAGTTTGCCAATCTGAAGCTTCCTATTAAACAGATTGCCGAACTTTCCCGCGACTACCGGATCATTATCACCCACGGCAACGGCCCCCAGGTAGGCAATCTGCTCCTGCAGCAGGAATGTAACGCAGAGGTTCCGAAGCTGCCCCTGGAAATTCTGGTGGCCCAAACCCAGGGGCAGATCGGCTACATGATCGAATCAACCTTGGACAGCGAATTCATGGCATCAGGGGCGAGTATTACCCAGAACCTGGTAAGTCTTATCAGCTACGTGGTGGTTGATGAAAAGGATCCTGCATTCCAGCAGCCTGTAAAACCGATAGGCCCCATCTACACGCCAGAAGAAGCCGCGACTGCTCCTTTTCCGACCCGGAAAACCGCAAAAGGATACCGGCGGGTGGTGGCCTCACCCGAACCTGTAACCATTGTTGAGAAGCGTGAAATAAGCAATCTCATAAATATGGATTTCATTGTCATCTGCTGCGGCGGCGGCGGCATCCCCGTGGTCCGGGAAGGGAGGACTTTTTCAGGGGTGGATGCAGTAATAGATAAGGATCTGGCCAGCGCCAAACTGGCCGAGGAAGTGGGCGTGGATATTTTTCTCATAGCTACGGACGTAAAAGGTGCGGCCCTTAACTTCGGCAAAGCAGACCAGAAATTTCTGCGTTCCATGACATTGGCAGAAGCGGATCGCAATCTAGGGGAAGGCCATTTTCCCCCTGGTTCCATGGCGCCTAAAGTAGAAGCGGCCATGCGGTTTATCCGGGCCGGCGGCATGCGAGCGGTCATTGCTTCCATTGATGATATAAATAGAGGGGTTAGAGGCCAGGCCGGAACCGAAATCATCCGATCCTCTTTTTGAGTCCCCGTTCCAGCGTGACCACGAAATCCTGAACATTGGTGAGTATCGCCCTGGCGGTCAGGGATCCCCGGTTGGCCAGTTTGCTGACCGCAAACTCCGACATGTCCACGGAATAGAAATAGACGGGACGCACCTGTTTTTCTTTAATAACAGTATATGAGGGTATCATGTTGCCGGTGGCGATGGCATGCAGTTGGGTAGCCAGGGTGATGACAGTGGTCGCCTGGCGCGTCAAGGTGCGCATCCGGTCCTGTGCCAGATAGACATTTTCAATTACTTCCGGCAGAGGGCCATCATCGCGAATGGAACCGGCAAGCACATAGGGAATGTCTTTGCTGATCACTGCCCGCATGATTCCGTCATTGATCAATTCTTTCTCAATCCCTTTTTGCATGGACCCCAGGGCGCGAATCGTATTAAGGGCGTCCAGGTGTTTGTAATGGCCTTGAGGGGCACTCTGTTTCGAATACAGTTCCTGTCCCAAGGCTGTCCCGAAAAGGGCCCCTTCAACATCATGGGTCGGCAAAGCATTGCCGGCCAGCATGCCATGTACATAGCCCTTCTCAACCAAAGCTGCGAAGGCGTCACGAGCATCCCGGTCAAAGACCAGCGCCGGCCCCAAGACCCAGAGAATGAATCCGTGGCGCCGTTCAAATTCGATGAGTTCATAAAGTTTATCGTAGTCAATGGAAAAAGAGGTTTCCCGGGTAAAACAGGTTCTAAAGGCGAACTTATCGCTATTTTGATCCGGAAAATCGAAACCATTGGTATGGACATAAATGCCATCCTCTCCGTTTTCCCTGCGGCCACAGGCAACTCGATCGCCTAAATTGAGGTGCCGAAATTCTTTGACGATCAGGGAGTCGTCCTTTTTGAGAACCACCACGCAGTCCATGCGGGACTCCTTGAGCACCCGCCATTGGTTTTGCCGGACCTGGAAATATTCCGGAAAAACCGAGGTGGCATGGTAGTTGTCCGGTGCTACACCCGGTTGGTGAACCGGTTTAAATTTCACGATGGGGGCATTGTAAAAATCCGGTTTGCTGAAATCCGGCGGCATATAAGAAGGCAGAGAAAAAGGCATCAGTAACCTCCGTTTCAATTCCATCTGGTGTAGTGGTAATTCGATTTTGTTAAGTATATCGCCAACGAAACATTTTAGCCATGCAGATGTTTTAACCACGCCGGTATATACTATTTTCCGGCATGGTTGATTTCACATGTTCAAGAACAAGGGTGAACCTATGATGGCAACGGAAAATGGTAGGGCTGAAATTTGTCAGGATCAGTCTTGCTTTTGACAGCAAAGATGTTCCAGGTCCGGTGGAAAGTTTTCCGGGTCCAACCCGAGATCCCTGGCAAAAAAGTAGAGTGTTTCCGGGGGGCAATTAATGGAAGAAGAGCGGTCACGGTTTTTACATTCCTTAACTTCCCTCTGCAGAAAGGCTTCGAGTGATTCGGCGATCTCCGCGCGGACAGCATCAATGTAAATGTGTTTTTGTTCAGAGAATTTGCATAGGCGTTGCCAGTTTACAGCACAGCGGGCCAGGCCTCGGTAGAGGCTTTTGTCTCGGTTTTCCGGAGCAAGATCCCGCAGCATAATGGTTCGGTATCGTTCTACCACCATTTCTTCAAGGCAGTGCAAATCCTCCGTGCTAAGCTCAAGGCCAGGACCTTCCGGATCTTCGGTCAGGTAATACATTGATCCATGATAGGCTACTTCGGGGATCTCGCCGGAATGCCTGATAATCAATTGTTCATCAGTCAGATACTGGAGTTTTGTATGGTTGTGCTCAGCCATAGGGGGCCTTAAATAGCATTTTTTTAGGAGCAATCGGCCACTTTGCGAAAAAGTGATATGAAGACATCAAATTTAACATACCCGTAAAAGTCGGGAAAGCGATTAACGTGCCATGCGATTTCAACTGGTTACAACGCAATACATCGATGAAATCGTATTTTTACGATTTCATCAAATTTTATTCAAGTCAGCGGGTTATAGTACCGATGAAATAGTACAACGTTGCGGTCGACCTTGGCCTGTCTTTTTATTGAAAGCCGTATCTTCTGCCAAGATCCCGAATTCAATCCCGAGACGGAACATCAAAATAGTGGAGAAGTGAGACATATGCAACCCTTGACGCAATTTTTTTATAGGTTTTCCGACCACATTGTTGCGCGTTTCATGCGGCTCCGGCACCAACGCCCAGATCAGTTATCAATGAGGCTGTGGCTGTTGGCCTTTCTGGTATTCCTGCTCGTATCCGGAACCAATGCTTGTGCCTTCAGGCCCTTTTCATCTTCTCAAGCTCCGGAAGAGTATAAAGCGCTGCCAGAAACTCAGCAGCTTTCGCAGGTCGTAGAGGAAATTATCATAAATGATGCGGAAGAGTTGGCTGAGAGTGTTCGCGAGATGGCTAAAGAGCTTGTCGATAACCTTGCTGATCCGGATCCGGATAACGGCGATTTGGCCGAAGGCCTTATTGTCTGTACGTTTGTTGATTTAAAAAAATTAAAAAGAACGTCTTCCTTTGGCCGCTATATAGCTGAACAGCTCATGGGAGAATTCCAGAAAAACCGCTATTTCGTTGTTGAGATCAGAAAAAGCAAAGACATATTTATTAAGGAGAAACATGGTGAATACGGCCTTTCCCGAGATCCACACGTGATCCGGAAAGATTTGTCGGTCGGTGCCATGCTCACCGGTACCTATACTGCTTCCGACAATCAAATTATTGTCAATGCCCGTGTTCTGGACAACAGGGATGCAGCAGTTCTCTCCAGCGCAACAATGGTGTTTCCCCGCAGCAAGTTCAGTAATCTATTGCTGGCAGATGCGAAATCGGCAACACAACTGAACAAAGAGCGTGTCTACAAGAAAAGGTTGGAACTTTGAGAAAATGGAAATGCTGGGTTTTTGCAAACAATAAAAATTAATGGAGTTGTTCTATGGGTTGTCAAAGCAGAAAGAAACAAACAAGGATTCAGGGAATGAATATGAAGAGCAAGGGCGCGGTAATTTTTTGTTTGTTGGGTATGTGCTTCCTGGTTTTTGCAGGCTGTCCAACAACAAAGGTAGTGGTTAACGATAAGGCCTCAATAGAGGTGCAGGAAAGACCGGGACCGGATAAAAAGGAGCAGAACGAAGAGGTAGAAATAACGGAACTGGAAGAAAAGGAACGGAACAGTATGCCAAAGGCAGCCGCCACGACCCTTACCCGGGAAAATTATCAAATTTATCAGTACATGCCCGACACCTCCAGATCCCTTGGTACCGAGGTCAGGCTTTCTGATGTATCCAAAGAGATTGCCGGCAAGGTTTACTATGAATTGAAGGAAGAAGGTGAAAAGCCATTTACCGCTAAAGTGGCGGTGGTGGCAGCGGTTCCTCTTTCTGATTTTAAGAGAGAGACGGAGTTCGGGCGTTTGATTGGGGAATATTTACTGACCGACCTGGCTGATCGAGGATTAAAGGTCAGTGAATTACGGTTGGGCAAGGAGATCTGCATTCTCCCCCAAACCGGTGAATTTATCATGTCCAGAAATATCGGCGAATTGGCCAATAACCATCAGGAGCTGGAATACATTGTTATCTCAACATTTTCCAACACTCGCAAAACTTTGATACTGCAAGGACGACTCGTGAGTTTAAAGGACGGCCAGATAAAGAGTTCATGGCGCCATAGCCTGCCGTTGAACCGGGACTTACTGGCTCTTTGCCGCTCGGTGGAAAAGCCCTTCAGCATAGCGGTTAAGGGATTTTAACCTAGTGTCGTGATACGACACTAGTCTTTTTTGCAAGGAGAGAGTTATGAGTTTTTCTGTAACGTGGCGTAAAAGCGTATTGTTTACTGTACTTACTTTTTTTGTGGTTGCGGCCCAAAATGGTTTCGCTGGTCAGGAAGAGACGGCCAGGGATGCTGATGTTCAAGAACACTTGTCTCCTTCTGTTATAAATACCTATACCTCCCTTACCCATTTGGTCCATATGATTTGTGCAGAAGCCAGTAGCCAGTTCTATGATTTTTATGCCCCGGAAGCTGTCTATGTGAGACCTTTTACAGCAATCGGTGAATTTCCCAACCAAAACATAACCCTGCTCGGGATAACCCTGGCTGATCAGATGACAGCCCGAATTAATAGTGATTCTCTAGAAAAACCTGACCTTGGGGGGAATTATGATCAATGGCTACAGGGAGTATATCAGGAAATTGACGGCTATTTGCGGGTCCATATCAGTGGTATCAATATGCGCGGTGAAAGGCGCTCCTATGTGGTGAATGTTGAAATGTCGGAATCGCTTTACCGTGCAATGCATACATATATTGAGAGTTAAGAAGAACCAGAGTGAAAGATTCCGATCAGGTGACAAGCAATGTCAGATGAAACGAAAATCCCGGAAAGCGACGATTGGCTCGACGACTTCGAAGATGCTAGTGATGACATTTTTTCTGAACTGGACCAGGCTAACATTGAGGCATTGTTAAGCGATTCTTTCGACGACAAGGATAAAGAGCCTGCAACCAATGAAGAGACAGTAAGCGTGCCTTCGGAGGAGGATCCTCCTGTTGAGCAAGCAGGAAAAGCAGAGGAAAATGAAGTCAAAGACCTAACGACGGAAGCAGAGACCGGAAGCATGCCTGAACACGAAAAAGATGAAGAAGTCGGCCAAGGTGAAATTGATGATTTATTGGCCAAGCCAGATGAAGACATACCCTCGGAAGAAAATGGTGAAAGAAATTCTGACAAAATTGATCAAGATGCTATTGACTCCTTACTGGATAATGAAGCGTCTGAGGAGATCAGCCAGGGAATCAATGCATTGATGGGGGATCTTGCTGCAGAACTCCCGGAGCCGGAGCCGGAGGAGGTAGTTGCCGGAGGCGAACTTGACAAGGAAGATGGGGGCACACCGCCGGAGGATGTTTTTGAGATTGAAGGGGCAGGACCCGAAGAAGAAGCGGCCGAGATAGAGGTTGCTTCAGAGGATAGCGAGGAAAAGGAACTTTTTGGTGGAGAGGATCAAGATGAGTCCGCTCAACCAGGTCAGGTTATGGACTCGCCTGGATCAGATGAAGGTGCTTCGGATGAGTCCGTAAATGTTCCTCAGCAGGAAGAGGCTTTGGGACAAGCGTCGGGAAAAGAAAAGGTTCCCAGTCAGGAAGAGATGGACCAACTTTTTTCAGAGGCGACCCAAGGCGGAGCCAAAGACGATCCTTTTGAAGACAAGGATGAGGAATTTTTGGGCGATTTGGGAGATGAATCCTTTACCCTGGGGTCAGCCGGTGGTTTTGATGTTGATGTTAGCGAATTTGATTTAGATAAAGACATACCAGATATACCTGACGAAAAGGAGTTTGCCAGTCCAAGCAAGGAATTAACAGAAGACGCGATAGCCCCTCCTGTGGGTTCTGGATCTGAGGACGATGTAACCGAATATGACTCTACTCAAATGATCCTGCCCCAGCCCTTTTATCAGAAGATTATTGACAACCGGCCTATCATGGGTGCAATTGCCGGATGTCTTGTTGTGTTGATTGGCCTGGTAATGTATCTGTTTTCCGGGAGTGGCGCAGAGAAAACCATAGCGGTGACTCCTTCGCAACCTGTTGTGTTTGCTGATGTGCAAAAGAAAGACCTCAAAACAGTTCCAGAAACCATGGATTCCCAAGTCCACCAAATTGCCGCTCAACAATCCGTTATGCCGCAGATCAATATTGTGCCTCGAGCCTCTGACGGAAATTTTCAACTGGAGGATGCCCTAAGTGATATACGAATACTCCTGGCCTGTGAGGATGACGACGGCGATCCTATGCAATATGATATAATCAGCAATCCGCTCTTCGGCACCTTGGAGGGAGAACCTCCGGATATGGTGTATACTCCGACAGAAGAATTTCCCGGTAAAGACAAATTTTTGTTTGCTGTTTCGGATGGAAAGGATAGCAGCAAACCGGCAACGGTTTATATATCAGGCCCTGATTTACGCCGTAAAGTCCCGAGGGAGCCGATCATCATTAATCCCAAAAGGCCTCTGCTTCTGGCGACAAACGTTGCCGTTCCCGCTGTAAGTACTGATGATGTGATCATTGACTGGAAAAGCATTTGGCAGCAAGCCAATTATATACCCTATAATTCCAAGGTTTCGGTTGAAATTCTTGATAATAACTTAGGGGGCACCTTGAAAAAGATTAACCCTTCAGCGCACCGGTATACGCCGCCGCGCTTTTTTTCCGGACAAGAAGAACTTAAATACCGCTTTACAATGGCAGGGTATTATTCAAAACCAAGGATTCTTCTTTTGGAGGTGGAAACAGGTGAGCCACCTCCTGAGATCCATTTGCATCCGCTTGCGCAATCAGCATATACGGTAGGAGAGACCGTGGTACTGGACGCCCAAGAGACCATGGACGATGATCGCGACTCATTGATTTTTGTGTGGGAACAGACTTCGGGTACGCCAATAGAGCTGGTGAAGTTGAACGACCAAGCTTCACGTATAACGTTTATGGTTCCCTCATCGTTTAATACCAACGAAAATCCCGGGCCAAGAGTGCGATTAACCGTCTATGATAAGACCGGCCAAAGCGACAGCAAGGAGATCAAGATCAATTCTGTTTCGCGACGCCAAACAGCTTTATGGGGCGCACTTCGCGGGATCGGGGTGCTAAGAACTCCAGCCTGCCCCCGGGGTGATTGCACGGCTCTTTAAAGGTTGTTTTTCACGGAACCCACCGCGACCCGGATAGGTTCTACCAACCCGGCGAAAATTTCAGTCTTTATTCGATATTCGTTTAATAAATTAATGAGCGTTTAAATGCCCCTTTTTAGGGCTTCCTGTTCTGTATCTGCTTGATATGTTCACGCGAGGCTTTGTCTTTGGGCTTAAGGCGCACTGCCTCTGCAAATGCCTTTAGCGCCTTATCATACTGACCCATGCCCTTATAGGCCAAACCCAGGTTGAAATATATATCCGCATTTTCAGGGGATAGGATCAATGCCGTCCTGAAGCCTCTTGCCGCATCATCAAGCAGCCCTTTTGAGGCGTTAGCCGAGGCAAGATTAACCAAGGCTTCTATATTATCAGACTTATGCTTAAGCGCCTTGCTGTATGCCTCTATGGCTTTGTCTGTCTCACCTTTTCCCATATACGTGTTTCCGAGATTAACATATACTTCTCCATAGTCAGGTTTAAGGGCCAAAGCTCTATGGAATTGCTGAATGGCCAAATCAAATGATCTGATGTCGAGATAAATATTGCCAAGACTCACATAACCATTCACAAAATCGGATTTTAACCTGAGCGCTTCCAGGGAGGATGCATGGGCTTCCGGGTATTTTCCGGCCTTACGCAGTTCAACGCTCAGGTTGTTATGGACCCGGGGATTGCCCGGCGCCTTATCGGCGGCGTCGGTCCAGAATCGGATGGGATTCCGCCACGTTTCATTCCTCTCATGGGTCCAGAATGAAAAAATCAGGAGAATTGCGCATAAAAGAACCGTTCGTAGGCGCGGGTAGTGTAACCAGCGGTAGATAAGCAAAACAGCTGCCAGAACGACAAACATGGAAGGGAGATACAGTCTGTGTTCAAAAATGATTTCCAGGCCAATTATTGAGGATTCGATGATGAGGTTGCCAAGGAACCAAATGATTGCAAAGGAAAAGATCCGTTCCTTCCTGGCTGAAAAGAATGCCAGAAAAACGAGAGCCAACAGAGCGAGAGCAGATAAGAGCGTTGTAATGGGATCAACAAGGGAATTCGACAGGGCAATGTCGTGTTCAAGGCTCAGCCTGGCGGGATGGGGGTAAAACACGTGGCCAATATAAAGAATTACCACTCGAAATTCAGTCAATAGCCTCTGGCCAAGAGTAAAATCTCGATGCTGATAGGAGGCAAGAATGGATGAGAATGGATGGCCGCCGGTAAAATATAGGGCCAGGATAAAAACAAGAAGGACGGCACAAAGAAAAACAGGCAATTTTCTTTTGAGCCAGGAGAACCTAAGATCCTGAAAAAAATACCACTCATACAGGAAAATGAAAAACGGCAGGGTTGCGCCGTTTTCTTTTGAAAAAACCGAGAACACCCCGGCAATGAACGATCCTGTAAACCAAAAGACACTGCGCTTGGGCAGCTTGGCAAGCCGGCCATTGACATAGAGCAGGAGAGAGAGCACAAAAAACATGGATGCCAAGCTGTTCATGCGCTGAACAATGTAAGTGACCGACTGGGTTTGGATGGGATGGGCGAGCCACAGGAGCGCAGCAAAAAGGGCGATGGTCAATGGCGATGAAATTTTCTTGCCGTTGTTTCGCCCCACAAGGTCCATTGTTTTTGCAAACAATAGAAACAGGAATAGTCCGGTTGCAATGTGGATTCCGATATTGATTAGGTGGTATCCGGCAACAGCATCCCGATGAAAAAGATAATTGAGCGCGAAACTTAAATTGGCCACAGGCCGAGTAGGAATAGGACTTTGAAAGGCTGCATCAATAAGGCCTTTTATGCTTATTTTACTGATACGGCAATGGGGATTATCAGAGATGTTTCGAAAGTCGTCGAGATAAAAGGGGACGTCAAGGCTGTTATAGTAGAGAACAAAACCGAAAAAAACAATAAAGAGAGAAGAAAACAGATAGCGGCGGCTTGTAAAAAAAACGGAATGTGGTTGAGCGGTATATGGCGGATCAAGCGGGTTCAATTTTTTTGAGTATCTCTTTCATGGAAGCGATGGTGTCAGCATAGTCGTCTGTACCAAAAATGGCGGAACCGGCCACAAATATATTGGCCCCGGCTTCGGCCACCGACTTGAGGGTGTTTAATCCTACACCGCCGTCAACCTCTATTCCGGTTGCTAATCCCTGTTCGGTGATTGTTTTTTTGAGTTTTTTGATCTTGTCAAGCACAGTCGGTATAAATGATTGGCCGCCGAAACCAGGATTTACGCTCATAAGCATCACCAGATCAACATCGCCAATGACATAGTCAAGAGTATCAAGGGGAGTGGCGGGATTTAGTACTGCCCCGGCCTTTTTGCCAAGCTCTTTGATCTTGGCAATAGTCCGGTGGAGGTGGTTGCATGCCTCAACGTGGACAGTGATCCAGTCTGCCCCGGCAGCGGCAAAATCTTCCAGATATTGATCGGGGTTTGCAATCATCAGATGCACGTCAAGCGGCAGGTCGGTGATTTTGCGGACTGCCTTTACAACCAGGGGTCCGATGGTAATATTTGGCACGAAGTGACCGTCCATCACATCAACATGGATAATATCAGCGCCTGCTTTGGCAACAGCATCTATTTCTTCTCCAAGGCGGGCGAAGTCAGCCGAGAGTATCGAGGGGGCTATACCATGAGTTTGCATGTTATTCATATTCCGAAGTATCCGTCGGATTACCTTCCGGCGCAGTTTCAGGTTCTTCTGTATTCGGCTTTCCGCCTACAGTGACCAGGACATATTTATTGGGTTGTATGTATTTGCGTGCCATTTCCCGAACAGTCTCTGCGCTTACTTGACTGATTTCCTTAACATAGCGTTTTCCGAAATCCTGCCCAAGATTATAAGTTTGGGTAAGGGCCATTTCCATAGCCTGGGACCCGTGGGTTTGCAGTCCAAGCTCATAGTGGCTGATAAGGACGTTTTTTGCTCTTTGCAGTTCCCCATCACTAATAAGTTCTTCCTGGACAAGTGAAAGTTGATGCCAGACATTTTTAATTGTTTGGTTTCTGTTATCCGGACTGGTTCCTACATATATGCCAAAGGACCCTGTGTCAATACCCAGGAGAGCAAATGATGAAAGGCTGTAGGCCAGGCTCTTTTTATCTCTGAGTTCAGAAAAAAGTCTGCCGCTTTGACCGCTGAGGATTGTATCGAGCACCTCAAGTCCATATCGATCCGGATCAGTGAGTGAAGTTCCCAAGAAGCCGATGATAATATGGACTTGCTCTTTATTGCGGGCGACATTAAAAATTTCCGGGGAAGCAGGCGGGTCAGGGGCCAAAAAGCCTTCCTCTTTTATACCTCTGTCACGCCCATGTATGTTCCAATCACCGAAAAGTTGGGTCACAACTTTTTGGACTTCTTCAGCTTTCACATCTCCGGCAACAGACAAGACCATGCGATTCGGCTTGGCATGTTCCTTATAGATAGACTGGAGTTCCGCAATGGTAAAACTCTTGATCGCTGTTTCTGAGCCGGCAGTGTTCAGACCATAGGGGTGGCCTTTAAAGAGCAGACGATTGAATTCACGAAAGGCTACAGAGGGGAGCGAATCCTCCTGTTGTTTCAGCTGGGCGAGCAGCTCAGGCCGGATTTTTTCCGCTTCAGCCGTATCAAAAGCCGGGGTGAGAATTATGTCCCTGACAAGCGCAAGACCCTCCTCGAAAAAACGGGAGAGGAAATCAGCTTTAATGCCAAAGGTGTTTTTACCGTTAAAGCCAGAGATGCTTCCCGCCATTTCAGCCACTTTAAGAGCGAGTTCCCGGGCCGAAAGGTCTTTGGTTCCTTTGGGAAGTAATTCACTGATAAAGGCAAAAGCGCCGTTGGTGGAAGATGTTTCACCCTGCAGACCGCCCGGAAAAACCGCCCGCATGGCAACCGTGGGTATTTCAGGATCTTCTCTCACCAGCAAGGTAATGCCGTTGGCAAGCGAAAAACGGTAAACATTGGAAAGATAGGCGTCAGCTACCAGTGAAGGAGGCAACGAATGTATGGCCTTTTTTTCAGCCTTTTGAACGAGGTCGCGAATTGTGGATTCGTCTATCTTTAATGAAGTGCCCAAGGGCACCAAAAAACCTGCGGTTAAGCCGTTTTGCGAAAAATACTTGGAAGCAACTTCCTTAATTTCTTCTTTTGACACGGAGCGGACCTCGGCAAGATAATCATCTTCTCTGGGATCTCCAGCCAAGAACTCAAAAGAGCCCAGTACCCTGGCCTGCCCTTCAACCCGCTCCAGGTTAAAGACAAAATCGCTTTCAAGGTTGCGCTTGGCCCGGGCCAGCTCCTCATCGCTAACTGGAATGTGCTTCAGTTTAAATACTTCCGCCAAAATCGCCTCAAGAGCAGGAATAACATTATTTGTTTCTGCGGTGGCGGTGATTTCCAAAAGACCAGGATCCCTTGGTGTGAAAGCGGAACCATCAATCTTATATACCAGACCTTTTTGGTTTCGTAGTTCGTTATAGAGGCGGGAGGCCTCGCCATGGGCAAGAATATGAGTCATCACGTCCAGAACTGCTGTATCCGGACTGTCAAAAGGTGAAATGGGAAACGATAGAGCCAGGTGGGTCTGGTTAACGTCTTCCTCAATCGTAAAAAACCGCGACTTTTCATGGGCAGGTTCTTGGGGAAGCTGCAACTGGGCGATGTTGCCTTTGGGGATACCGCCTAAAAGCTGTACTACCTTTTCCTGGACAAGGGGATATTTTACATCGCCGACCACTACTATCGTTATGTTCTCAGGGTGATAATGGTTGGATATATACTTGATGATATTGTCCCTGGTAAAGCCGGAAACGCTTTCAGTAGTCCCTATGATCGGCAGACGGTATGGATGTGAGGTATAGCTTTTGGTCATCAATTCCTGAAAAAGCTTGATATTAGGCCTGTCATTACGCATTCGAATTTCTTCAAGTACGACAAGCTTTTCCCGTTCAAGTTCCGCGGAATCAAAAGTGGAGTTAAGTACTGCATCGGTCAATACTTCAAGGGCGGTATCCCAGAAACGGGCCGACAGCGTAGCGTGATAAACTGTATATTCATAATAGGTATAGGCATTTATCTGGCCGCCCAGTTCTTCAACCGCCTTGGCGATACCTCCTGGCCCACGCGTTGGCGTCCCCTTAAAAATCATATGTTCAATTACATGGGTGATGCCGCCTTCATTTTCGGCCTCGTACACACTGCCGGCCTTTATCCAGAACTGGACAGTGGCCGCTTTTTTAGACGGTGTTTCCTTGACAATGAGGGTTAAGCCATTATCAAGGGTCGATTTGTGCAAGTTAGGCGAAAGTTCAGCAGCCTGAAGTTTGTTTGCGCTCATAATCAATAGACAAGTAACAGCAATAATGAAAAAATTGCGAAGAACCATGTGGAACCCGCTCCTTAGTAAATGCGGTTTTACTCTGCTTCCTGTGCGATATTATTTGCAGTTTGCAAGGACACAGCCAAAACCATTTATAATGTATCAAAACCGCTCAGCAAAACCAATAAAACGAATTATTTATTTTCCGTAAAGGATTAAATGGAGATAGGGCCTTAAAAAAAGGTCGGGCGGGAACCGGCTCCCAATACGTAAACTATTACCTGCCAACCGAGCACCGGCGATATCGCAAAAAAAAGAGTAAAATACCCCCGATAATCATAAAACTGCTCAGCAACTGCCCCATGGTGACCACAGAGACAACAAATCCGAGATGAGCGTCCGGCTCCCTGAAAAATTCCACAATAATTCTGAATATTCCATAGAAAAGCAGAAACAATCCAAGCAATGATCCTGAGGGGAGCTTTTTTTCTTTCAAGGTCCATAAGATGACAAACAACAACACACCTTCAAGAAAGCATTCATAAAGCTGAGAGGGATGACGAGGGAGCGGTCCGCCGGTTGGAAATATCATGGCCCAGGGCACATCTGTGACCCGGCCGAACAATTCGCCGTTAATGAAATTGCCGAGACGACCCAGGCCAAGGCCAATGGGCACTGTGACAATATACAGGTCTGCGGCTTTCCAGAAATCGAGCCCTTTTTTCCTGCAAAACCAATATCCTGCGAAAATAAGGGTCAGCAGGGCTCCGTGAAAGGACATGCCGCCATGCCAGGTGGCCACTATTTCCAAAGGATTCTCGATATAGTAGGGTAAATTATAGAACAGTACATACCCCAGACGGCCGCCGACTACCAGACTTACGATGAGCAGCAGGTTTAGGTTTTCAAAATGGGCTGCAAAGTCATACAAGGATTGTTTTTTGATCTGGTGTTGAACAAGAAGATAGGTTGCGGTAAAACCCAGGACATACATCAGTCCGTACCAGCGAATCTGCAGCGGACCAATTTGAATAATAACCGGTTCTATTTCAGGAAAGGCAATCATCAAGCACCTTAGAATTTATATACACAACGCAAAAAGTCCTATCCATCTTGCCATGCTGCGTCACTCTCTGCGGTGCCTGCTCACAGCTCTGCAAGGCTGCTCCGCCGGCTCCTCGCTCGTTCCTTGCCTGTTCAATTGGCAAGAACTTTTTACGTCATGTATAGTTCGTCAATAAACGCTATATCATAAAGCATCAAATGACTTATCACAGGCAGTGGCGGTTGTCAAACTCCTTGCGTAATGGATTTTTGCTGTTCGGATTACAAGTAAAGAGGGTGATCAAAAAACTGTTAGGAAAGGATATCTTTACATGATGAAAATAAAAGTCGTTGCATTAAATTGCCGTTTTACCCATTCCTGCTTGGCCCTGTTTTATGTGAGGAATGAGTTGAGGAAATATCTCCCATCTCATTGCACGGTCGAACTCTGCCAGTTCACCATAAATGACCCATATTTTGATACGCTGCTTCGCCTTACCCACAATAGCCCCGATGCTGTGTTCTTCTCCGTTTATGTCTGGAACGAGGAAATAACCAGGCGGCTGGCCCAGGATATCATTGCCATCCTGCCTAATATTTCCATAGTCTTTGGCGGTCCGCAAGCCGCTTTCATGGGAGGCGCCGATTTTTCACGTCCTGCAACCTTGGTTAGAGGTGAGGTTGAAGGGCTGCCGCAGACATTCTATAAGGATTTGGCAAACAAGGCTTTACAGCAAGAGTATCCAGCGGACGAAGGAAGAGATTTTGGTTTTCCATATAAAGACGAAGATTTTACCGGACCCTTGAAGAACCGCCACATTTATTATGAATCAAGCAGAGGATGCCCTTTTTCCTGTACCTACTGCTTATCTTCAACAAGCAAAGGCGCCAGATTCAAGGATATGGAGGCGGTAAAAAAAGAGCTGCAGATGCTTTTAGATCGTCAACCCCAATCTGTACGTTTTGTTGACCGCACCTTTAATGCCAAGCCGGCACGTGCCTTGGAAATCTGGCGGTTTTTGCTGGAAAGGCAGAACAAGACCGTATTCCACTTTGAGATTGCAGCGGACATTTTCACAGAGGAAATGCTGCAATTCCTTGAAACGGTACCGCCCGGCCTTTTCAGGTTTGAAATAGGTGTTCAGTCAACGAACCGTGATAGTCTTTCGGCGGTGAATCGCCACTCTGATTTTAAAAAAATCAGAAGATCTATCACCAAACTTATGAGTTTCGACAATATCCACATCCATGTAGATTTGATACTCGGTTTGCCCTATGAGACAAAGACATCGTTTCGTCGATCTTTCAACGATGTTTTTGCTCTCCTCCCGCATTATATCCAGATGGGGCATCTCAAGATATTGCCGGGTACAGCGATTGCCCAGGAAAGGGATTTCAACATGGTTTGGTGTTCCCGGCCACCGTATGAAATTGCGGCAACAGGCTGGATGGACCATACTACGATTAGAATGCTGCACTGGTTTGGCGAAATGGTTGAGGCATTTTACAACAACCGGTTTTTCAGGAAGGTGTGGCATTACATCAGAAACAATGAAAAGGATTTTTTTGGTTTTTTTGAAAACCTGTATTCAGTATGCAGCAGACAGGGATTTTTTGATCTTGCCAAAACCCAGGATAAGATGAGCAGGATGCTTTTTGAAGCAGCAACAGATAGAGTTGACCGGGAAATTTTCTTGGAAATATTGCGATATGACTGGTTGAGGAGCGGGCGTCAGAGTTTGCCTGACTTTCTTTGTGCTGCGACGCAGAATGATGTAAAAAAAATGTTAAAAAAAAGCCTCCCACAAAATATGCCAGGATTTTATGACCCGTGGAGCCGCAATCAGTTTTTCAGGCAGTGTAGTTTTGCAATTTTTTCAGGGGAAGCCCTGAAAGTCCTCGGTTTTCAACATGAAAAAGAGAAGGGCATAGTTATTTTTTTGCCGAAGATGACAAAAGGAGCAACACCGGCAAGAAAGGCAAAGTTGATCTCTGATACTGATTAAATAACTTCATCAATGGCGCTAAGAATTTCTGCTTTCGAAAAGGGTTTGGTGAATGTTTTTAATGCACCTATTTTTTCGGCAAGCTTCAGGTAGTTATTAGGGCTGACCCTGCCACCGCCCGAGATGGCAAAAACTTTAATGTCTGGAAAATCGCGGCGAAGTTCAACAATGGTTTCAATACCTTCCTTGTCAGGCATGATAATGTCTGTAATAACCAAATCGGTCTGGTTTTTTTGACAATATTGTATGGCTTCATTGCCGTTGCCTGCTTCAGCCACATCATGGCCGG
This sequence comes from uncultured Desulfobulbaceae bacterium, assembly GCA_945787445.1. Taxonomy (GTDB): domain Bacteria; phylum Desulfobacterota; class Desulfobulbia; order Desulfobulbales; family CALZHT01; genus CALZHT01. The sequence continues at coordinate 23,417 of CALZHT010000043.1, read as the reverse complement.
CGCGTTTCAGCATCTGGGTAAGCATGTCCCTTACTTGCATGTCGTCATCAACAATTAACACTCGAGCCATTGTCAATTCTCCTGTTTTTTCTCCTGGTCAAGGATGTTTCTGATTATCACACCAAATTCTTTGGGGATGATCGGTTTCATGATAAATTCCTTAATACCCAATTCTTTGACCTGTTCTTCGGTAATGAGTTCACTAAAACCGGTTGTTAGTATAATCGGAAAATCAGGTTTAAGGGAAAATATTTTTTTAGCAAGATCAAGGCCTGTCATGTCGGGCATGGTCATATCAGTAATTACCAAATCATATTTATCCGGATCCTGCCGGATATCTTCCCAGGCCTTGACGCTATCCGTATGTGTGGTGACTTGATACCCTAAGCGTTCAAGAAGCTTCTCGCCCAGCTTTGCCAGGGCAATTTCGTCATCAACAAAGAGCAACCGCTCCGATCCTCTGGGGACTGGTAGCCCTTCAAGAGCATTATTTTGTCGGCTTTTTTCATAGCGCGGCAAATATACCTTGAAGGTCGTACCTTCTTGGGGAACGCTTTCAGCAAAAGTTGCGCCGCCCAAGTTTAAAACTATGCCATGAACAACTGAAAGACCCAAGCCTGAGCCCTCATCCACATCCTTGGTTGTGAAATAGGGTTCAAAGATCCGCTCTATTAAAGCGGCATCCATGCCAGGACCAGTATCATGCACCGTCAATCTGACATAGGGACCTGCCTCCAAATGAAATCCAGCTTCTGAACTTGAGGTGTCAACATCAATTGGCTCAAGATCAACCTGGAGTTCACCTCCGGTATGTCGCATGGCCTGAAAAGAGTTGGTACAAAGATTTATAAGGATTTGGTGGATTTGGCCGGGATCGGCAATTACTGAACCACTGTCGGGGCTTATGTTCCAGGAAATTTTAATGGTACTGGGAATCGAGGAACGCAGAAATTTAAGTCCTTCCTTGATAAGGAGATGGACTTGAATCGGTTCATGGGCCTGCTCTGTTTGTCTGCTGAAGGCCAGGAGCTGCTGGACAAGTTCTTTGGCGCGGGTGGCAGCGATGAGTACCTGTTCCAGATCTTTTTGGGAACTGCTTTCTTCCGGCAGACCCTCCATGGCCATATCTGCATAGCCAAAAATAGCTGCGAGAATATTGTTAAAATCATGGGCTATGCCTCCTGCAAGGGTTGCTATTGCTTCCAGGTTTCTCGCCTGTCGCACCTCTTCCTGAAGCTTTTCTTTTTCCTTTGCCGCGGCTTTTCTTTTTGAGATTTCTCGGATTATACCAATTGACTGCCAGGTATTGTGTGCTTGATAAGCAGCAAGAGACATTTCCACCGGAAACTCTTCGCCGCCCTTTCGGAGTGCTGTTATTTCAATGGTTTCCCCAATTGCCATGCCCTGGCCTGTTTTTTTATAGTGCTCAAAACCTTTTTGAAATGCAGATACGTATATTTGTGGCATGAGGAGATCATGGCAGTCTTTGCCGAGCACTTCATCTGTACTGTAGCCAAAGATTCTCTGGGCGGCCGGATTCCAAAAAATGATTTTGCCGTTACTATCGAGCATTATTATGGCATCCTTAGCCGTGTCGGTAATGGCCCGGTATTTTCCTTCACTCTCCCTCTGAATATCTTCAGTCCTCAGGCGCTCGATGATGCCAGCCACTGCGCTTGCTGCAGCCTTCAGGGTTTCCTCTGCACGTTTTTCACGTATGCAGCCTTCCTTGGTGTATAGGGTAAACACGCCAATCAGCTCTTTGTGCGATGTGATAAGAGGAATGCAATAATGGCCGTGCGGCTCAATGCCGTCATAGATGTTGGTGTGTTGATCATCTAGACAATCTGCAAAAACCACATCCATGGTTGCCGCGCACCTGCCACACAAACACTTGCCATATGGCACTTGCGCGCATTCCTTGATAAGAGCGGGATGGAGTCCCTTTTGTGCTTGTAAAACCAGATTAGCACCACCATCGTCCACAAGAAAAACAGCGCCTTTTGGTTTTACACCAAGCCATGGCAGTGAAACTATCTGCTTGATAAATGTTTCAAGTACCTCTGTTAATGAGGCGCTTGTTAGGGAAAGATGAAGGAGATTGTTGACAATATCCTGCGTCTCCCGGTTTCTCTCGATTTCTTTTTTGGCAGAGTAAAGGCTCTCCTTGAGTTCTGTCTTGGCAATAATCTCCCGGGTAAGGGGAATCAACCGCTCAAGTGAGGAAGGGATAATATCATGGATTCCGGATGCAATAAGTGATTCATAGTTTTTTGCATCAATCGAATCGCTAATCAATATAAATGGAATGGGGTGAATCTTTTGGGCAATCTGAAGGGCTTGGTCAGGATTCCAATGAGCAAAAGTATCATGGCAGACCACCATATCCCATGGCGTATTGTCGAAAACTTCAATAACCGACTCCGGGCTGTTTACAACCTTATATTGATGGGCAAAGCCATGATCATTGAGCTTTTCAATAATTTGCGCAGCGATTGTTTCGGACGAACATGCAAGTAAAATATGGGCAGTATTATTCATTAGCTTAAATGAAAAAAGCTGATATATCTCAAGTAATTATGCGAAAAAATCCTATGAAATGATAGACCTGCAATTCTTTGTCATGATAGTTTATCATACTTGAAAATACTCGGGATGAGCAAGAAATGATAGTTACTATCAATAAAAAAATTACTATCCATTGCAATAGAGAAGACGATCTTGCCTTTTATAATATAACGACATATTATTATGCAGTGGTGGCAGGAATACTGTTTCTCTTCTCGAAATAGATGTCATACTAAAGCAGCGGGGCATCATTACACAATGAAAACGTTTACCACAAGTCCGGGGTCGTCGTTCCTCTTAGGCGTTACCAAGGTACCGGACGGCATTAACTTTGCCATATTTTCCCGCCACGCCACAAATGTTTTTCTGTTGTTGTTCAGGTCCGGTGAAGGGCCGAAACTTGCGGAAATATCCTTTGATCCGCAACTTAACCGGACCGGCGATATCTGGCATCTCCTCGTCCATAATACGGACCCGGACCTCAGATACGGCTACCGAATGGATGGACCTTTTGACAGTACTCGGTGAAAAACTTCCTCATATATCCGTATGCCCGCGCTTTGACAGGCAGTTCGCCTTATAAGCGCAAGGGCAGATCAACGCCGGAAAGCAGCTTCAAAAGACGCGGTATGGTGATGAATGACCAATTTGATTGGGAGGACGACAGGCCGCTCAATATTCCTCTCAAGGATTCGATAATTTATGAACAGCATGTACGAAGTTTTACCCGGCATCCCTCCTCCGGTGTTCAGCACCCCGGCACGTACAGCGGCATTATTGAAAAAATTCCGTACCTCAAAGAGCTTGGGATAAAGGCGGTTGAGTTGATGCCGGTCGCTGAGTTCAACGAAAATGAAAATATAAATACCGATCCGGTAACCGGAGAAGGTCTCAAGAATCTTTGGGGGTATAGCCCTTTAGGTTTTTTTGCTCCCAAGGCTTCGTATGCAGTCAACGGACCGCAGAGGGAGGAGCAAACGGTCCGGTCATCAGTTTCCGGGGAATTGATAGCACCATTTATTATATGTTTGATCCACAGACTAATGATTATCTGAACTTCACAGGCTGCGGCAATACTGTCAACTGCAATCATCCCCTGGTGCGTGATCTTATTATGGACTGCCTGCATTACTGGGTAATGGAAATGCATGTGGATGGATTCAGGTTCGATCTTGCCTCGGTCATGGGGCGTGACCGGCAGGGGAAGGTGCTGAGAAATCCGCCCATGGTGGAAAGAATCGCTGAAGATCCAATCCTGGCCAACACTAAAATCATTGCTGAGGCTTGGGATGTGAGCGGCTTATACCAGGTGGGCTCTTTTTCCACCAACGTAGGCTGGGCGGAATGGAATGGTAAATTTCGGGACCAGGTGCGTGCCTTTGCTTGCGGAGAAAAAGATACCATTGCCAACCTCGCCACCAGGATTGCCGGCAGTTCAGATTTCTATCAGCAAAGCCTTTGAGGTGCCCCTGGCTGTGGAGAACCGAAAATGGCTCAGGATCATTGACACGGCAGCGCCGCACCCGCAAGACATTCTGCCGGAATCAGAAGGTGTTCCGCTGCAGAATGATAAGTATATTGTAGCAGATATGTCGCCGGTTGTTCTCATCTCCAAACCCAGATAATTATAGCAATGGAAAATTTTTCCAGCGGGTCATAAAATTCATGCAGCAAAAAAATTTGGTCTTTATCGGTGACTCACTCATAGAATTTTTTGACTGGCAGAAAAGGTTTCCAGAGCATGTGGTTGCCAATTTCGGCAGTGCCGGGGAAACCGTGGAGGGTCTTCTCTACCGATCGGTAAAGATTGTAAAAAATCTCAAAGAGCCGGATTGGCTTTTTATCATGACCGGGACCAATAACCTGGCCATGGATGATTATGCGTTCACGCCGTCATATACAATAATAGTTGATGCCCTTATCAGCGCCTTTCCAAAGATTCAGATCGTCATTACCAGTCTATTGCCGATTACGCTCCCCTGGCTTGCCTCTTCCGCCGTGCCACGTATGAATGCTATGCTGATGCAGCTGGCCGTAACAAAAGGAGTTCATTTCCTTGACATCTATTCTCTCTTCCTTGGCGACCACAACAATCCTGTTTCGCACTATTTTCTCGAGGACGGCGTCCACTTGAGCGATCAAGGGTATGCTGTCTGGTCCGAGGCCGTTGCAGACTTGATCCGCTCATAACATTCGATCATTTGGTGATTTTTTTAACGCAATGCCCATTCAGGGCGTGTAAAAAATTTTACAATATTGTATAATTTTACTTTTTTGCATGGCGTAAAAACGGCTTAAGTATAAAGGTATTGTATATACATGAATAACATCGCAGCAGAACACGATTATATCCATCTCGGCTGTCTTTTTGAAATTACCAAGGTCCTTGCCTCTTCAATGGACCTGCATGAATGTCTGAAACAGTCCTTGGAAATTGTGGCCAGGGAAACCGGTTTGTACAACGGTACTGTGACCATCGTCAATCCCATTACCGGCCAGCTTGAAATCGAAGTGGCCTGCGGCCTGACCGCTGAGGCCAGGAAACGCGGCAAATATAAAATCGGTGAGGGCATCACCGGCAGGGTGGTTGCTCTCGGTAAACCAATCGTCGTTCCGCAGATCAGCGAAGAACCCCTTTTCCTGAACAGAACCCGCTCCCGAAGCGATGCGGACAAGAAAGATCTTTCTTTCCTCTGTGTGCCGGTGAAACATGGCCGCTATACCATCGGCGCCTTGAGTGTAGACCGGGATTTTAAAGGGGGCATGGATTTTGAGAATGATCTGCAGTTTCTTACCATCTTTAGTGGCCTGGTCGCGCAGACAGTGGTCCGCATCCAAGCGGTTAATGAAGAGAAAGACCAGCTCAAAAATGAAAACATCAAACTCCGGCAAGAACTCACAGAGAAATACAATATCGATAACATCATCAGCAACAGCAGCCGCATGCAGGAGGTTTTTGAAATGGTATCGCGGGTGGCTTCCAGCAATGCCACCGTGCTTTTACGGGGTGAATCCGGAACTGGAAAAACACTGGTGGCTAAAGCTATCCACCACAACAGCAAGCGGGCCAAAAAGCCCTTTATTGTAGTAAACTGCTCTGCCTTGCCGGAAACCCTGCTTGAAAGCGAACTCTTTGGCCATGAGAAAGGGGCTTTTACCGGGGCAAACACCGCGAAGAAAGGGAGATTTGAACTAGCGGAAGGCGGTACCCTTTTTCTTGACGAAATCGGAGAATTGTCACACTCCGTTCAGGTAAAGCTTTTAAATGTGGTGCAGGACAGAGTCTTTCAGAGACTGGGCGGGATCAGACCAATGCGTTGTGATGTCCGCTTGGTTACCGCCACCAATAAGGACCTGGAGAAAGCGGTTGAAAACGGTTCTTTCCGGGAAGATCTTTATTACCGGTTGAATGTGTTCCCCATCTATCTGCCACCCTTACGAGAGAGACGTACGGATATTCTCTTGCTCGCCGAGTATTTTCTTGAAAAATATAACAAGGAAAACAATAAGAATATCAGGAGGATATCAACACCGGCCATCGACCTTCTTGTCCAATACCATTGGCCCGGCAATGTCAGGGAACTGCAGAACTGCATGGAACGGGCCGTCCTGATCTGTGACGAAGACTCGGTAAAAGGCTACCATTTGCCGCCCACCCTGCAAACAGCGGAAAGCGTCAGCGAGGGGAAAAATCCCCTTTCCCTGGCAATAGCGGTTGAGAATTTCGAACGGGAAATGATCATAGAGTCCCTAAAAAAAACAAAGGGCAACCAAACCAAAGCAGCTCAACTTCTTGATACAAGCCTGAGGATTATCAATTACAAGATCAGTAAATACATGATCAACCCCAAACAATTCAGGGTTGGGCACGCATAGTGAGCACCATGAAAATATTGATGCATCTCTGCTGTGCGCCATGCACGACATATCCTCTATCAGTATTGCGTGACGCGGGCCATTCCGTTTCCGGATTTTTTTTCAATCCCAATATTCATCCGTATAAAGAATTTCAAAAGCGGTTGCAGGCTGTGGACTCATTAGTGCGGCTTATGGATTTCAAGGTTGAAACTGTGAGGGAATACGGGCTCAGGGAATACCTGCGGCGGGTGGTATACAACGAAGAGGAACGATGCGCCCTTTGCTATGAAATGCGACTTTCCTCCTCGGTGCAGCATGCCCGCAGCATCGGGGCTGATGCCTTTACCACCACTCTGTTATACAGCCGCTACCAGAAACACCAAAGCATACGAAGCATTGCCGAGCGGCTAGCCGTTGAACATGGTATTCCTTTTTATTACCAGGACTTTCGAAAGGGGTGGCAGCAGGGCATCGACCTTTCCCTGCGCATGGAGTTGTACCGCCAATCATATTGCGGCTGTATTTACAGTGAACAGGAACGTTTCGACAAGCGATGGCGAAAGAAGAAAAAGGCGGCAAACAAGGAGATTGTATCAGTCAAAGAGGATTGACATGCCGGGGATCCATAGAATTAAGGGACGTTTGGGCCTTTCACCCGCCTGCACTGAGGCCAGCAGCATTTTCGCTTCTTCGGCCTTGCCTGAATCCGGATAATTAATAAGCAGATATTCCAACCTGCTTACCGCCTGTTCCAGGGAGCCTGTTTTTGCGTAATATTTCGCCACCAGCAACTCATGCTCGGCCAGAAAGTTTTTTGTTTCCTTGATACGGGCTTTTGCTTCATTAGTGTAACAAGAATTGGGATAGGTCCGGATCAATCTGGAAAAGTTCTGCTCTGCCCTGGCGGCAGCATCGGGATCACGGTCCGGAGAATTTATCCAATTGTAATAGCACATGCCTATCTGAAAAAGGACATAGGGAATTGCTTCATTGGTTGGGTGATTGTTTTCGAATTCTTCATAGAGGGTCAAGGCTTCATCATAATGTTCCATATAATAATGGGAATCAGCCGCCTTAATTTCCGCAAGCAGGCTGTATTTACTGAAGGGAAAACGATTTTTAATACTGCCAAAAGTGTCAACGGCAATATGATATTTTCCATGTTTGAATTCATCGAGCCCTTTTTGGGCCAGGGCCTCTGCTTGGGCCTCAGCATTTATATCCTTGGTGGAGCAGGCTGTACAGAAGGAGATTGTTAAGATCAGGCAAATAAGAGCGAAAAGATGTTTTGTGAATGTTTTGTTATGTATATTCGTATTCATATAATCAGATAATAATTACATCATAATTTTTTTAATAATGACTATGGTTTTAAGAGGAATGTTCCCCAAGATATTCTTCAATTGACTGTTCGGCTACGGCACCTTCGCCAGCAGCATTGACAACCTGCCGCACGGCTTTACTGCGGATATCGCCTGCCGCCGTTACGCCGGGAATGTTTGTGCGCATTTCATTGTCCGTCACTAAAAAGCCATCCTCCATTGCAAGCTGGTGCGCTGGAAGCATTTCATTGTTGGGGATTGTACCGATCAGTACGAATATGCCCTGCAGTTTGAGAACGCTTTCCTGTCCTTCCATGGTATCTTTAATCCGTATTGATTCAACGCCGTTCTTGCCATCTACATGCGTAACCACTGAGTTCCAAAGGAAATCGATTTTTTCATTGGCAAACGCCTCATCCTGATAAACCTTGGTGGCCCGCAAGGTGTCCCGGCGATGAATAACCGTAACTTTGCTGGCAAAGCGGGTAAGGTAGATGGCCTCCTGGACCGCGGTGTTGCCTCCTCCAACAACTGCCACTTCCTGGTCCCGGTAAAAAGGGGCATCGCAGGTGGCGCAATACGATACTCCTTTGCCGGTGAGTTCAGCCTCTCCCGGGATGCCGAGCGTATTGGGGCGGGCGCCGGTGGCAATTATCAACGCCTTGGCAGTAAGCTCTTTGCCGTCCTCGAGATAGAGTTTTTTAAGAGGTCCGGAAAGGTCCATGGAGATAATATTTGCCACTTGTGTTTCAAGGCCGAAACGGGCTGCCTGGGCTGCCATCTTATCAACCAGGTCAAATCCGGTTAGGCCTTCAGGGAAGCCGGGGTAATTGTCTATCCAGTCAGTGAGCAAGACCTGGCCACCGACCGCCCCTTTTTCAAGGAGAACGGCTTTGAGTTGCGAGCGGGCAGCATAAAGGCCTGCAGTAAGACCAGCAGGCCCGCCCCCAACTATTATGAGTTCATAGTCAGCCGAATTCATATGCCTAAAAATTATAATGATTTATTGATCATTGCCACAAGCTGGGTCTTGCCAACCGCACCTGTAATCTGGTCAATAATTTCACCGTTTTTAAAAAGAATAAGGGTTGGGATGGCACGAATACTATATTTCCCCGGTGTGGCAGGATTCTCATCAACATTCATTTTGCCAATTTTTACTTTGCCGTCAAATTCCTCGGCAAGTTCTTCGATTACAGGACCAATTGCTTTACATGGCCCGCACCATGGTGCCCAGAAATCAACGAGTACAGGAATATCAGCCTTGAGGGCCTGGGCTTCAAATTCTCCGTCGGTAAGGTGTGTTACTTTATCACCAGCCATAATAATCTCCTTTCATAAAATGTAAATTTATAAAGACAGAGGGAATATCCTTTGGTTCTCTTTAATATAAGAAAATAATCATACCGGCAGATCCCTATGATGACAAGTTTTTTTCCTGTCAGCCTTTAGGTCTTGTTTTACCATGGCAGCCTGATAATTTGGGCGGATTGGGGTCATTTTGTTCAAGGGCTGCCAGTAACGTGTTCACTTGTAGCGGACAAGGAAGGGAATCGCCGTATTGCGCGAGCTTTAAAGCAGCCTTGGCCGCCATTTTTCTTGCCGCCTCTTCATGATCGAATGCCAGATGAATATAAAATCCTGCAGCCTGGACCATGCCCTGCAAGGCCTTGCGTTGGTGTCCGCGTGCCTTCATCCACAATCTTTCCACTCGTTCATGCACTTCGAAAAAAAGGTCCAAGTCCCACAGGAGTAGAGACTGCTTGAATGGCTCGGAGAGCCCCTGCACCTTTATAATTTGAACCGCTTTTTCATACATGGAGAGTCGATTTTTTATATAAGTACGATAACACGGCGCCATAGACCGGGAAAAAAATTGCGCCGCCGTTTTTTTAACCGGTGCCATGTCAAGGCTATCAAGAGATTCCATAAAGGACTCTGAGAGTGCATTGCGGATATCCCGTGAGAGGCGGTCTTCAAAAGGATCGAATCGAAGAGCATGCATAGTTACTGTAACGCCATCTTGAGCAAGCCAGGGCAAAAGTTTACGGTCAGCCGGCAGGCTCGGTTATACGGTATCGTGATTTCACCAGAAGCAGACCTCCTACTACTATAAGTCCTCCTCCGAGCCATGCCAAGGGGTGGGGTATTTCTTGCCAAAAAAAGTAGCCGTAGATGACGGAAAGAATTACCGATGAATAGCTTGCCGCCGCAACAGCCGGTGCCTTGTCCTTGCGATAGGCCAGGGTCATCAGGATTTGGCCCAAGCTTGCAAATAGTGCGACACCGGATATAAAGATCCATTGTTTTGCGGTTAAAGGGACAAACTCAGGAAGCGCTTTAAAAGCAGTGAAAAAAGCGGTAAGTAGGGTAAAGTTGAATACAATGACCATGGGGAAATCGGTTTTGTTCAACCGCCGCACCATGAGATGCGCACCTGCCGAGGCTGCGGCCGCGCCGAGCGCAATCCATGCTGCCATGGGCCAGGCCATGGCCGGTTTCATGATCAGCGCCGCCCCGGCAAGACCGGTGAAAATGGCGAACCAGGCGGGACGCGGAGCCTTTTCTCCCAAGACAAATGGCGCCATCAATGCTAGGATGAGAGGTTGGGTTCTCCCGATAAATATGCATTCAGCCAAAGGCATATGGGTTATTGCATAAAAAAAGCCGTGCATGGCGGTTATGCCGAGAAATGTCCTGATGAGCAGCACTTTTTTTGCTTTCACCACAAGGGGTCTTTCTTGGGCCATAATGAAGAGGAGAAGAAGGGGCGCCGCCAGAATACAGCGCAGAAAAACAAGCTGGGTAAGCGGCAGTCCCGGTCCAATCCCTTTGATGAAAGCGGACATGGTTGCAAAGCTTGCTGATGAGAGAAGCATGAAAATCACGCCCATGGTAGGTATCCGAAAATAATAGGTTACGGTGTTTCCAACATGTATGAGACAAGCGATGAAGAGCTGGTACAAGTTATTGCGGATTTTCTAGAACTTGGCCATGTCGAAAATATTGTCGCCATGTTCAAGCAGGACACATCCCTTTATGGACTGACCGGCAAAATTCTGCAGGATGAGCGTTACATGGTCCGCATGGGTATGGCCGTTCTTTTTGAAGAACTGACCGACCTCAGGCCCCAGGAAGTTGCTCTAGCCATCCCGTCCCTTCTTCCCCTGCTGAAGGAAGAGGACCCCTATGTCCGAGGCGAGGCTGCGACCCTCCTCGGAATAATCGGCACAGATGAGGTCAAGATCCATCTGCGGATACTTGCAGATGATCCAGACCCTCAGGTCGCTGAAATCGTCAGGGACATTCTGTCGACAGGCAGGTAGGATTATAGGAAACCGCTGGTAAGAGAGGCAAAATCTTAATCCCAATCCGGCCGCAGAGAGAGTTCGGTCAGCTGCTTTCTTTCGGCCTTGGCCGGCGCCTCGGTCAACGGACAGGTCGCCTTCTGGGTTTTGGGGAATGCAATGACATCCCGGATTGAATCCTTGCCGGCCAGGATCATCATGAGGCGGTCAAGGCCAAAGGCAATCCCACCGTGGGGCGGTGCCCCAAGCTCCAGAGCTTTGAGCAGAAAGTCGAATTTTTCCTTTGCCTCTGCAGGGGAAATGGACAAAGCGGTAAACATCCTTTCCTGCATATCCTTCTGGTGGATGCGTATACTGCCGCCCCCTATTTCAATGCCGTTTAACACGAGATCATAGGCCCGGCTCCGCACCTTTCCCGGCTCGGACAGGAGCAGTCCGATATCTTCCTCCTTTGCTGCCGTGAAAGGATGGTGCACGGCAACATGGCGTTTTTCATCATTGTCGTACTCCAGAAGAGGAAAGTCGGTTACCCAGACGAACTGGAAGGTCGATTTGTCAACCAGGCCAAGGCGGCGGCCCAGCTCAAGCCGCAGTTCGGCAAGGGACTGTTGGACAATTGTGGGCTGGTCAGCTACAAAGAAGAGGAGATCGCCTTCTTCCGCCCCCAGAGTGGTGGCCATATTGGACCGTTCTGCATCAGTGAAGAACTTGGCTATGGGCGATTGCCACTCTCCTCCCTGCTTGACTTTGACCCAGGCCAACCCTTTGGCCCCGAACTGGCCAACATATTCGGTCAGATCATCCAGGTCTTTGCGGGAAAAATCCGCACATCCCTTTGCATTTAGGCTTTTTACCATGCCGCCTTTTGCAGCCACGGTCTGGAAGACTTTAAATCCGCAATCCCTTACAATATCTGTAAGGGAAACCAATTCCAGGGCAAAGCGGATATCAGGACGATCGGTGCCGAACCGGTCCGTGGCTTCTGCGTAAGTCATGCGGGGAAAGGGAGGCTGTAAGTCTATTCCGCGGGTTGCTTTGAACAAAGAAGCAATCATCCCTTCAGTGATCCCATAGATATCCTCCTCTTCCACAAAGGAAAGCTCCATGTCAATCTGGGTGAATTCCGGCTGCCGGTCGGCCCGCAGGTCCTCGTCTCGGAAACATTTGACGATTTGGTAATAGCGGTCCATTCCCGCTACCATGAGAAGCTGCTTAAAAAGCTGCGGGGACTGGGGCAAGGCGTAGAATCGGCCTGGATTGACCCTGCTGGGTACCAGATAGTCCCTTGCTCCTTCCGGGGTTGACCTGGTCAGGATCGGGGTTTCGACTTCGAGGAAGTTTTGGGTATTGAGATGGGCGCGAATGGCCTGGCAGGCCTCATGCCGCATAATCAGATTGGCGGCCATGTCAAGCCGGCGCAGATCGAGGTAGCGGTACTTGAGTCGCAAATTGTCTGAAATTTCACTTTCTTCATCGAGCGGAAAGGGCGGGGTCAAGCTGGTGTTGAGGATCCGCAATTCGTCCACCATGACCTCAATTTCGCCGGTGGTAAGGTTGGGGTTGGTCATGCCTTCCGGCCGCTTTTCTACTTTTCCCCGGACAGCAAGGACCCATTCGCTCCGTAAAGAATGGGCTTTTTCATGCACCTCTTCATTAAATACCGGGTTAAATACCACCTGGGTTAGGCCCCAACGGTCGCGGAGATCGATGAAGATTACCCCGCCATGGTCGCGCCGCCGCATCACCCATCCCATCAAGGTGACTTCTTCGCCGACATTTGGTGCCCTGAGATCATTGCAGGTATGGCTACGTTTTAGGCCTCCCATGGATTCCATAGGAATGTGCTCCTTTATTATTGAGTCTTGGTAATTGAAATAACGGCATCACACCAGGAACCTATATCACCAGCAAGAGAAACCGGAAGTTGTTCCTTGGTGGCCATATTACGTAAAACGCCCTCTTTTTTATCAATCTCGTCTTGGCCAAGAATAAGGGTATATCGGGCGTTGTGGCGGTTTGCCTGTTTCATCTGGCTTTTCAGGCTGCGGCCTTCAAAGTCCATGACTGCCCGGAGTCCTTTGCGGCGGATAGCATGAATCAGTATAAAGCCGGTTTCTTGGGCAGTATTTCCGAGAACAGCGACAAAGAGGTCGATTTCCTGATGGAACGGGTCTTTTTTCTGTTGGCTAAGCATTAAAACCAAGCGCTCCATGCCCATGGCAAATCCTATGCCCGGCAAAGAAGGCCCGCCCAGCTGTTCAATCAGGCCGTCGTAGCGGCCGCCGGCGCCGACAGCGGACTGTGCACCAAGTGTGTCGGTGATCAGTTCGAAAGTAGTACGGCTGTAATAATCAAGCCCTCTTACCATAAAAGAATTAATAGTATACGGTATACTTAAGGTTTGTAAGCCTTTTTCCGTTGCCTGGAAATGCTCCTTGCAGGAGGGGCATAAATAGTCCAGGATGGAGGGCGCTTCTTGATACCGGGCCCGGCATTTTTCTTTCTTGCAATCAAGGACCCGCAAAGGATTGGTCAGGGTGCGTCGCCGGCAATCCTCGCATAGGTCATTTTTATTGCCTTTAAGAAACGAAACCAGAGCTTCTTTATATTGCGGGCGGCATTGGGGGCAGCCTAAGGAATTTACTTCCAGGCTGGCGGATAGTCCAAATTCCTGCAATAGCACCCAGGCCATGGCCATCAACTCTGCATCGACCATGGGATTGTTGGTGCCGAGAACTTCCACACTCAGTTGATGAAATTGCCGCAATCGGCCCTTTTGCGGGTTTTCATGCCGGAACATGGGGCCGATGGTATAGAGTTTTTGCAAAGGCTTGCGGACATGCAAGCCATGTTCGATAAAGGCCCGTAAAACATTGGCAGTGCCCTCCGGTCGCATGGTGATGGACTCGCCGTTTCTGTCGATAAGGGTATACATTTCTTTTTCAACGATGTCGGTGGACTCGCCGATGGAGCGGGCAAAGAGTTCTGTTTTCTCGAGGATGGGAACCTTGATTTCTTCAAATCCGAAACGGTGAAAGACATTGCGCGCCATGGATTCAAGCCATTGCCATGTACCCACCTCGTCCGGGAGGATATCTTTAAATCCTTTAAGGGCCTGTATAGTCAAGAAAAATCCTCTTTAGTTACTGGGAAAGCAAAAGCCGGTGGTCTTGCAGTGCCTTAACTGTTATTTTCTGCGCATTGGTGGCAAAATTACGTTTTGCACATTATGGAAACCAGGCAGTGAAAAAGGATGCGAATTTATCGTATAAAATGGGAAAAGTCAAGCGAAGCCGCTCATGGCTCCTTACATACTTTCAACAATATAAGCAATTTTTTTCGGAAAGCCGGCTTTCATAATAGATGATTTGCGTGATCAACTTTTATGCATCGATCCATGATTACTGTAAGGCCGGCGTTTTGGGCCGTTGTGGCCGCATCTTCATTGACAATGCCGAGTTGCATCCAAACCACCTTGGCTTTAATCTGAATGGCCTGGTCAACGATGGGGGGAATATCTTCAGACCTCCTGAAAATGTCCACTATCTCGACCTTATCAGGGATGGCAAGGAGGTTGGGATAGCATTTGAGTCCCATGATCTCATGTTGTCCCGGATTGACAGGAATCACTGTATATCCGGCCTCAAGCAGATAGCGGGCCACCTGGTTGCTGGGCCGGTTGGTTTTAGGTGAGAGGCCTACAATAGCTATGGAGTTGTATTTCTTCATGATATCTGTAATATTCAGATGTGGAGAGATACGCATCGGTTGGAGTCCGTTTTTTGGTGTTACTTGAGATTTTACGAGACGAAAAAACTCTATTCAGAGTAGCCCAAGACAGCAAGGCAGCATAGGACTTTTTGCATTATCATTCACTTTAGGGCTTGTAAGCGTGGTTCACTCATTATATGTTGATACCAAGACCGCATTCAAATTTTAACTTTGTTGGCTACGTTGTCGGCTTCCTCGACGTATTTCATATACGCCTCCGGGGCCTCCTCCTTGCCGCCTTGTTACATCTTTGAATGCAACTTGGTATGAACTATCACGAAAACAAAATATGGAAATTTTCGAAATATTATAATTTAATGAGGTTACGATGCTATCATGTGCCAGATGCGGGTTATTCTTGAAGATGACGGCAATCAAGAAACAGTTATGGAAAATGTAACTCTCCTTGAAACAACATCTGAGGGGGTGAAGGTTAGCGCATTGTTTGAAGAGCCTAAAACCATAGCGTCAGTCCAAGTAAAACAAATTGATTTTATGGGTGGTTTAGTGACCCTTGTCAAGGGGAAGGATAACCAAGGGTGAGATGATGGGTATTTCAGATGTAGACAAATTAAGAATACTTATGCCTCATTGGATAGAACATAACCATAGCCACGAGGCTGAGTATCATAAGTGGGCAGCCATTGCAAGAGAACAGGGCCAGGTAGAAGTATCAGAGCTGATAAGCAAGGCAATTTCTTCAATGAAAGAGGCTGACAAAGCCATTGAACAGGCGCTTCAAAAAATTGGCGGGCCATCTGGAGCAAATGAACAAAGCCACGATCATTAATTTCAAATCTCCTGAACTCGAGGATTTTGCGATAATACCAGCATTGATAATGCCCGTAAGAGTGCCTTAAGTGCCTTAAGTGCCTAAAATTAATGTACTTATTTTATCAGATGTTCCTTTAACTTTAGGCACTTCGAACTTTAGCGCACTTTAGGCACTTAACTCAGTATCAAACAATTTTCTCAAGGATCCCTCTATCTCCTCACTATTACGCCATGGGGTCAGGAATTCTAAATTTCTCATTTGCATCGGGGATCAGTTTGCTTTTTCGTCCTCCGCATGAATCAGTGAAGCAGTAGATTTGGTTGTAAAGGTCCCTTGCACAGCAATACACCAGTATTCCGATGGATGGGACATGATTTCTTGCTTCAAAGAGTCAGTGACCCAGTGGGAATCGGCTATCAAATTGTAAAACACGGAATCTATTCCAAAAAAACCATCAAGAATATGGGCTGCCGCATGGAGGGTTTTGCTTTGATAGCCTTCCATGAATTGCGTAAAATCTTGCAGATTTTGCAGCCCGGTGTCTTCAAGTTCTTGAATGAGCTGGGTGAGCACCTGGCGGTTTTGCGCAACACCATCTGTAATTTTTTGCCAAAAAATATCCTTTTCAGCAGAAAAACAGTTTTCTTGGAGAACATTCACAGAATCGTATTTGACCAGGATTGTTTTATCCAGGAAACGCAGGGCTTGTGCCGCCCCTGTTTTTACTTCAGGAGCATGTACCAGAAAGGAGTGGGTGATATTCATGGTCTTGAAAAACTCTTTAATTATTGCTGGTTAGGGGAGCAGAATAGATGCATATGACAAGCTGCCTTGGTACAAAACACATTTTTCAGTTTAGGAAAGAGCATGAGCTACAGGAAGACGGGTGATTTCCAAGAAGCTTTGTACATGATATTCTGCCGAAAGTTTGGGATTTTTAAAGGCGATCATCTCCATGCCGATGCTTGCCGAATGTTCCAAATCCACTTGTGAATCCCCAATAAATATTGAGTTTTTGACTGATTCGTCAAAATAGTCAAGTATTTTTAAGAGCGCTTCCGGGTGCGGTTTCGGGTTTTTCACATCCAGAGCGGTTACCACCTTGTCAAAATAGGGATCAAGGCCGAAGATCGACATAACCGCCGGCATGGTGGTTGTGCGGTTTGTACTGATCGCCGTTTTCAAGTTGTTTTTTTTGAGTATTTGGAGAAACCGGATAAGATCCGGCTCCATGATCATATGCTTAAGAAAAACAGTATAATCGAGACCGGCGCGGTATTCGTTGGCCCTGTCAAGATCTTCAGGATACTTTCTAAAGATGTGGCGGATAGAGTCCATGGCATGATGCATGTGGACATACTCCAGTTCCTCTTCGCTCATCGGTGGATGGCTGAATTTTTCCAAAACATGATTGTAATACACCCTGTTGGCGTTTTTGGAATCAAAGAGCACCCCGTCGCAATCAAATATCACAAGTTTTAGGTTTGACATGTTTTCTTTATTAGTTGGTTTCCATCCGAAAACAGGCTTGTCGCCAAATGCAGTGTTCCGTCTGGGGCGTACCTGGGTCCACTTTCGCGTGACCACAGGAAATCCATGAGAGTAACTCCTTTTTTCCTTTGAACGTGGTGAAAAATTTCAATATCCGGATTGGATACAATATGTTTCGGTCTCCGCAGAGGTGAAGAATTTCCGGACAAGACCTGGTTAATGGATTAAGCGTCTGCAATTCTTGCCTTGCCTTGTGTTTCAGAGCACGATATTGTTTACCGGAAGTCCCGGGTACGTGTCAAGCCCACAGTGGCAGAAATACTATGACTGCCTAGGGATTTATTCACTCTTCCATCATAAAGAAAGGCTACGAACCAGGCAGAGACCATGCACAAAACTGATTTTCTCATAATTGGCAGCGGCATATCAGGATTATCATTTGCCTTGAAAGCGGCTCAGCTTGGTACCGTTACCATCATCACGAAAAAAGCAAGGGTGGATTCCGCCACCAATCTCGCCCAAGGGGGCATCGCTGCGGTGCTATCCAAGGAGGATTCCTTTGCGCTCCATATCGAGGATACCCTTCGGAGCGGAGCCGGATTGTGCCGCGAGGACGTTGTTCGTCTCGTCGTGGAAAACGGACCTGAACGAATCAAGGAATTGGTTGATCTGGGCATCCATTTCAGCAGTGATGCGCGGGATCCATCCCGTTTCGATCTGGGCCGGGAGGGAGGCCATTCGGCCCGGCGCATTGTTCATGCCAGAGACCTCACCGGAAGGGAGATAGAAAAAGGACTGCTTCGTGCTGTTGCCGATAATCCAAATATTTCGGTGTTAGAAAACCATATTGCCGTGGACCTATTGGTTGGGTCCAAGGCAGGAATAAGGTCCACATCGGGTTCATCTTTTCGGGACCGGTGCCTGGGAGCTTATGTTCTTAAACCGGATGGCAACATTGACGCATTTCAGGCAAAATTTACAATTCTTTGCACCGGTGGGGCCGGCAAGGTCTATCTCTATACAACCAATCCTGATATAGCTACCGGTGACGGGGTGGCCATGGCTTACCGCGCCGGCGCCCAAGTAGGAAACCTTGAATTTGTCCAGTTCCATCCCACTTGCCTGTATCATCCAAAAGCAAAAAATTTTCTTATTTCCGAAGCGGTACGCGGTGAGGGCGGCAAGCTCATAGATGAAAGGGGATATGCCTTCATGCCCAAATATGATGAGCGCGGCGATCTAGCAACCCGGGATACGGTAGCCAGGGCCATTGACTTGGAAATGAAGGCCAGTGGCGATGATTGCGTCTACCTGGATATAAGCTATAAGCAGGCCGACTTTATTAAAAATCGCTTTCCAAATATTTATGAAACGTGCCTTTCGTATGGGATTGATATGACCACAGAGCCCATTCCTGTGGTGCCGGCAGCCCATTACATGTGCGGTGGGGTGATGACCGACCTTATGGGCCGCACCGATATTGAAAACCTCTATGCCTTTGGAGAAACCGCCTGTACCGGTCTCCACGGCGGTAACCGGTTGGCAAGCAATTCCCTTTTGGAGGCTGTGGTTTTCGCACACCAGGCTTTTCTGCAATGCCGAGCAGATTGGCCTGACCTGAAAAGGCAGCCGACAATTCAAATCCCTGAATGGCAAAGTGGCAAAGCACAAAAAATTCAGGAAGGGATTCTCATAACCCATAGCTGGGACCAGATCCGGAGGCTCATGTGGAATTATGTCGGCATAGTAAGGACGGTAAACCGTCTAAATCTCGTCGAAATAAGGCTGCAACCTATCTTGCTGGAAGTTGCCCAGCACTACCGGAATTTCCTCCTCACCCCGGATCTTGTCGAGCTGCGCAACCTGGCCCAGGTGGCGGAGCTTATCGTGCAAAGCGCCATTGCCCGCAAGGAATCACGGGGATTGCACTATCTTGCCGACTACCCTGAACCGGATGATGTCCATTGGAAAAAAGATTCTGTTTTGTATAAGTCAGAAGTATGAACATCTTAACGTTTCTGAAACAGCAAGCTAAGTAGTTTCCATCCGGAAACGCCCCTTTTGCGAAATCTCTGCGTCAATCTGCGCAATTGCTTGTGCGACGTACTCGAGTACGTCTCCGCACAATTCCTTGATCTCCTTGACCTTTCGCAAAATTGTCAATTCCCGAATTGGAAACAACTTGTTCCAGCATCCTCCAAGTCTGCGACTTTCCGGATGGGAACTAAGTAACAAATAGGAAAGAAGAATTCGCGCCATGTTGTCCCAGAGAGGGAAATTACGATTAAGTCCATTAACTCTCTGGAAACAATAAAATTGTTTTCTTGCTCTCTGCCATTTTTCCATTTTTTAACAGCACCTGTTCCCTGTGCTGTCTTCCCGAAAATGATAATTTTTTTCATCACGAGTATTTTTTTCTTGACTGACATACCATATGTTGTGCAATAATTTTAGAGCAACACAATATATCGTGTGCATGGCAATTCTACATTCAAGAGCTATTCATACCTGGAGGAAGCATAATGGGCGTTATCATGCAATTGCAACAAAAAGGAAAAAAAGACAGAGAGGTTTCTACAGTTAAGGGAGAAACCACTGATCTTGCTCTTTTTGTTCGTACTTCTGAAGAGGATATAACCGGCTGGAATCGCCATCGCATCGTTGAAGCTCTTTTACGGGAAACCTATATCGATCCGAAAACCGCTGAAAAAATCAGTATTGAAGTTGAAAATATCATTTTGAGCGGCGCCGTAAAAACGGTGACCGGTCCGCTTATCCGCGAAATGGTTAATGCCAAGCTGCTGGAAAAAGGTCTTGAGCGAGCGCGCCGGATGCATACACGTCTTGGTGTTCCCCTCTATGATGTGGACCAGCTCCTTGTCCATCCCAACAAGGAAAACGCCAATGTGCCACACAGTCCGGAGGCGACAAATCTTACGCTGTCTGAAGGAATAAAAAAAGAATATGCCTTGCTCCATGTTTATTCTGCCGATGTGGGGGATGCCCATTTAAGCGGCGACCTGCATCTGCATGACCTTGGTTTTATTGACCGGCCTTATTGTACCGGCCAATCCCTTGAATACATAAAAAAATTCGGCCTTAATTTACCACATTCCTTATCCATGGCTGCACCGGCCAAACACCCTGAAGTGCTTCTCGCCCATATGGTCAAGTTTGCCGCTGCCCTGCAAAGTCATTTTGCCGGCGCCATCGGCTGGGACGCGGTAAACCTCTTCTTCGCCCCCTATCTTGAAGATTTGGGCGACCGCCAGGTAAGGCAGCTTGCCCAGATGTTGATTTTTGAGTTCTCACAGCAGGCAGTAGCTCGGGGCGGACAGGCGATTTTTTCCGATATCAATATTTATTGGGAAGTGCCGAAACATTTTGAAAATGTTCCAGCCATAGGTCCTGGCGGCAATTACACCGGAAAAACATATCGGGACTACGAAGACCAGGCGCAGCGTTTCGCTTGGGCCCTTTTTGATGTGTACAAGGAAGGTGATGCTTCCGGCCGGCCCTTCTTTTTCCCGAAACCATTGGTCCATATTACCGAGAAGTTTTTCAAGACCGAAGGCCATATGGATTTTCTGCATCATATTTGTGATGTTGCTGCAGACAAAGGAAACACCTATTTTGTTTTTGATCGCGGCGACACGGCAAAAATCTCAGAATGCTGCCGTCTGAGCTTCAAGCTCGAGGCCTCGGATTTTGAAGATGCGAAGGAGCCTTGGCGCATGCGCTATTCCGCCCTGCAGAATATTACAATCAATCTGCCACGCTTGGCATACAAGGCTGAGGGCGATGACACCAAGCTTTTCACTTTGCTAGCCGAAAAAATGATGCTGGCCAAGAAGGGCCACCAACAAAAGAAGAGATTCATTGAAAAGCTTATGTCACTTGGGGAAAACGGGCCGCTTTCCTTGCTGGCCATGAAATGCGATGGCCAGGAATACCTGCGGTTGCACCGCTGCACCTATCTGATCGGCATGGTCGGCCTCAATGAACTTGTCAAAGTCCATTTTGGGCAGGAAATTCATGCGTCAGATGAGGCCATGAAATTTGGCCTCAAGGTCATCGCCCATATGAATATTATCTGCAAGAAACTCAATGAAGAAACCGGCATGAAATTCGTGCTGGAGCAGACTCCTGCAGAAAGCACGGCATATCGATTTGCAAAACTCGATATCGCCCATTTCGGCGAAAGAGCCCGAAAGGTAGTGCAAGGCTGTGTGGAAAAAGAGAACATGTATTATACCAACTCCACCCTTTTTAATGTCGGACAGACAATGAACCCTATCCAGCGGGTTGAACAGGAAGGATTGTTCCATCCATTGATTGAGGCAGGTTCTTTGACCCATATATGGTTGGGTGAGGCGTATCCCGATAGAGAGGCGTTAGCTGATTTTGTCATCAAGACCTTCAAATATACCCAGAATGATCAGGTCGCCTTTTCACCGGAATTTACTACCTGCCTTGATTGCGGTAAGACCTGCAGAGGATTGCACTCAACCTGCACCTATTGCGACTCAGAGCATGTGGACGGCATCACCAGGATAACCGGTTACTTTACCAAGGTTTCAAGCTGGAACAAGGGTAAAGTGGGTGAATTGCATGACCGGTATCGTAACGACAATCAATTCATGAAAACCGCGTAAAAGCCGGGAAATCGGTTTTGCAAAATAGTATTGGGCATACTCTTTGCCGTTCCTGTAAAAAGGTGGGAATGCGGTTCACGTGCCATGTAAATTCAAAGGGTTACAACGTAATAGATCGATGGGTTGAAAGTTTTGGTAAAATCATCGATCGTTAAATGAAAAATAGAGGGAAGGAGGAGGCATGACACTGTTTACTAAACCGCAATGCAGTCGCTGTAAGCAACTAAAGGATAGGTTTGATCTTGCCGCAATGCGGGTACATGTTGAGGTGCTTGATAACAACAACGCCGATTCTCTTGCGCATTTGGCATGGCATAGCTTGATCGAAACAGCCAGAAAAACATTGCCGATCCTCGTACTGGATGATTCATCCACAATAGACGATTTTTCTCTTATCGAAAATCAACTCATTTCCAGAGCCACTCAGTATGGAATCAATGGGCGCGATTCCGCCACCAAAAAGAAAAATTGCCCCTCCGGTGCGTGTTCTCTGTAAATGGTGCGCTCATGGTTGAGATTAAAGGATTTCTTGAAACTTCTTTTTTAGATTGGCGCGGCCGGATGTGTGGTGTTATGTTTCTGAGTGGCTGCAACCTCCGCTGCCCATTTTGCCATAACCATCCTCTGGTGCAGTCACCGGAATCTTTGGATTCCCTTGATTTTGATGCGTTGCGAATAAAGCTTGCCTCTCTGAAGAAGTGGCTGGAAGGAGTTTGTATCTCAGGGGGAGAGCCGACCCTTGATCCAAATTTACCTGCCAAGATTCAGCAGCTCAAAAAAGATGGTTGGGCTATAAAGCTTGATACCAACGGAACCCGGCCGCGTGTCCTGGCCCAACTGCTCGCCGACGGTTTGGTGGACATGATTGCCATGGACGTTAAAGCACCCCTCCAACAGGACAAATATGATCAATGCGCCGGAATACATGTCAACCTGGATACTATCAAATCAAGTATTGCCATAATCAAGAACAGTGGTGTGGACCATGAATTCCGGATGACCGTGGTTCCCCGTTTTCATTCCGAGGTCGACATTATTAATTGGGCCTCTTTTCTCGGTGATGATTCGCATCTGACTTTGCAGAATTTTAATCCGCAGTCGACCATGGACCCAAGCCTATCGACAGATAAGGGCTTTCCGCCGGAAATTTTTTCTCGGTATAGGGAGATGATATCACGTTTGGGAATTTGGCATTGAGCGTAGACCTGTCTTGTATTTGTCTAAAATTATTAGAAAAAAATTTTTATCTTCCTGGGGTAAAAAAATCTCCACCAGACATCTTGACAATTCAAAACTCCTATAGTATGTAACAACAACCTATAACGGAGGAACAGGGAACGATTTTATAAAGAAGATAAACTCTAAGTTAAGGAGGAGTAAAATGCCTACAATAGAACATGGTGGCCAGTCTTTTGAGGTTGATGAGGACGGTTTCCTGGCAAAAGGAATGGAAGAATGGAATGAGACCTGGGTAGATTATGTAAAGACCGTTGAGGGAATTGGCGAGTTGACCGATGAGCACCAGAAAGTTCTCGACACTTTGCAAGAATACTATAAGAAAAACGGTATTGCTCCTATGGTGCGTATCCTTTCAAAGACTACCGGCTTCCCGCTGAAGAGAATTTATGAGCTCTTCCCATCAGGACCTGGTAAGGGAGCCTGCAAAATG
>CALZHT010000042.1 GCA_945787445.1 uncultured Desulfobulbaceae bacterium | reverse complement strand
CCAGCCGGCCCCTCAAAAAGAATATGTGGGCCCTGTTGCCTGTAAGCCCTGCCACCAAGAAGAATATCTCCGGTTTGCAAAATACGCTAAAAAAAGCCATTCCTTTAAAAGCATTCTCCGGCTCAAAAAAGGTCTCACTGATGAAGAAATCAGTAAGTGCTATAGTTGCCACACCACCGGCTATGGCAGACCAGGGGGATTTGTCTCCATTGAAGAAACGCCCCATTTAAAAAACGCCGGCTGTGAGGTTTGTCACGGCCCAGGCGGAAGACATGTTGTCACCACCCGCCCTGAAGACATTAAAGGGGACCTAAACGCTTCTGATTGTGAAGAATGCCATATTTCTGAAAGGGTAAAAGCCTTCCGTTTCAAACCATTGCTCCATGGTGGCGCCCATTAAAGAAAGATCCTTATGCAGCAACCATCAATATGAGAACTAGGATAAAAATGACAAAATCCGTCAAAAAACCTTTAAGTAACACCATATTGATAATTTTAACCATCAGCGTGGCCGTGGTCATGGCCACTGTCACCTACTTTACAGCCATCCATCAAACCAATGATATGAAAAGGGATATGGCGATTGTCGCAAGCGAGCTTGCCAGCGCAGTTCTTGGCGGCATCGAATATCCCATGTCTATCGGAGACAGCGAAACCGTTAAAAAACAGCTCCTTGACACCCGCCAACAGATGAAAGGAATTGAAATTCTCATTTGCGACCAGGACCAGGAAATAAAGTATGCCTCCCATAGTGAAAAACTTAACACCCTTGCCTCCCATTCCATGTATAGCCAAGAAACAAGGCAGGCCCTCTCACACACCTTAACCACAGGCACCCTGCCGCCAACCGCATTTGAAGAGGAGGTTGAGGGAAAAAAAACCCTTGTGACTATTTTTCCCGTAGTGAATAAAGAGGATTGTTACCATTGTCACGGCTCATCAAAAAATGTTCTGGGCAGCATCATTGTACGGATGTCCACTGAGCGCACATACGCAAATATTGTCAAGCTGAGGAACCAAAACATATTTGTCAGTCTTTTAGGAATCCTGGGTATTATTGCCTTGATTTATATACTCCTGACCAAAAAGATCACTGACCCTTTGTCTCAACTTGTTGTAAAAATACGAGACTTTACCGAAAAAATTCCCTCTGGCGACTTTAGCATGCGGATTGATCTCAAAAGAGATGATGAGATCGGTGTTCTGGTTTCCTCCTTCAACCAATTGGCAGAAGCCCTGGAGCAGAAAAACAATGCGGTCACCAGCTCAAACCTGAAACTTGCCAGTGCCAATAAAGAGCTGGAAGCCTTCGCCTATTCGGTTTCCCACGACCTGCGCGCGCCACTTCGAAATATTGACGGCTTTTCCAAAATTCTCCTGGAAGACTATACGGCCCTGCTGGATGACCAGGGTAAGCATTACCTGCAAAGGGTTCGCAACGGCACCAACCGAATGGGCAATCTGATCGATGATATTCTTTATTTCTCCCGGGCCGGCAGAACGGAACTGAATCTTCGTCCTTTGGACTGTAATAACATGATGAACGATGTTCTGCGGGGTTTCATTGAGGTTATGAAGGAGAAGGACATTGAAATTAAAGTAGAAGACCTCCCGGTGGTGATGGGAGACTCTACCTTGCTCCAATCAGTGTTCAATAATCTTGTTTCGAACGCTATCAAATTTTCCAAGAAAAACGAACGCGCCAAAATCGTCATCGGCTATGACGGGGACAAAAAGGCAGTTTTTGTCAAAGACAACGGCATAGGCTTCGACATGAACTATCATGATAAAATCTTCCAACTTTTCCAGCGGCTTCATCTGCCGGAAGAATATGAAGGCACCGGACTCGGACTTGCCATAATTAAGCGGATAGTGGAACGCCATAAGGGCTCCATCTGGGCGGAATCCGAACCTGGAAGCGGGACAACCTTTTACGTTCAGCTTCCTCTGGAAAAGTAAACTGTACCCAACCTTCAAAGTCATGCTATAATGATAGACAATTAAATACGTCAGCTTCACAAAAGGAGATACCATAATGCTGGATAAAACTATTGAAATACTTCTGGTTGAAGACAATCCTGATGATGTGGAATTGACCCTGCACGCCCTTAAACGAAATAACATCCTCAATGCCATACAAGTGGTGCGGGACGGCCAAGAGGCTCTCGATTACCTCTTCAAAACAGGGAAATATGAAGATTCAACCCACGAAAATCCAGGCTTAATTCTTCTTGACCTCAAACTGCCAAAGGTCGACGGGCTGGATGTCCTTAAAAAAGTAAAAGAAACCCCGGCGATGAAGATGATACCAACCGTGGTCCTTACTTCATCAAAAGAAGAAAGAGATCTTATAGAAAGTTATAACTTCGGTGTGAACAGTTATATCCGCAAACCTGTTGACTTTGACCAGTTCATTGAAACAGTAAAAACCATTGGCTACTACTGGTTGCTGTTGAACGAAAATGTTTGATAGCAAGCCCGTTTCAGTCCCCGGTCTTTCTTTCAACATACCACGTTGAACCGCTTTTGCCATGTCAGAAAACCGAAGCACAATCAATGTCTTATTTCTCGAAGACAATCCCGATGATGTTGAGCTCGAGCTCTACGAATTGCGCAAGGGCGGCTTTGAAGTAATCCATCAAACCGCGAGAAACCGCGATGAATTTTATGAAGCCATAAAAAATCCCGACCTGGAAATCATTATCGCGGACTATAACCTGCCCGACCTTACAGGCATTGAGGCCATCTATATCTGTCAGGAAGAAAAGGTAGAAGTTCCGGTTATACTTATCACCGGGATCGGTAACGAGCAGATAGCGGTGGACAGCCTCAGGGAAGGGGCCATAGATTATATCTTAAAAAAGAATATTATTGGTTTTTCTGCGCGGGTGGAAAGAGCATTGTCGGTTTGGGCTGACCGGAAGGCAAAAAAAGTTGCCCAGGAAGAAAAGCAGCGCTTGCAACAGGAGCTTTTCCAGTCACAGAAAATGGAATCCATCGGCTCCCTTGCCGGCGGTGTGGCCCATGACTTCAACAATATCTTAACGGCAATAATGGGATACTCCTCCCTAAGCCTTCCAGAGCTGCCGCAAACCTCACCGGTCAAAAGACACCTGGAGGCGATTATCAACATTTCCAAGCGGGCTTCAGAGCTTGTCAGCCAACTACTTCTCTTTGCCAGGAAGGTGCCCCTGGAAACAAAACCCCTGCCTCTTAATCCTTTTATCCAGGAGACCCTGCAGTTCATCCGCAGAATGGTTGAGGAAACCGTTGAAATAAAACTTGACCTTCAGGAGGACCTGCCGGAGATTCTTGCTGATTCGAGCCAGCTGACCCAGGTTCTGATGAACCTGGCAATTAATGCCAGGGATGCCATGGACGGCAGGGGCGTCCTTGCCATTTCCACGCGGCAATGTTCTGCAAAAGATATTCCTCTGGACAATATATCCCATCCCATCGGAGTAAATAGCTATGCCTGCATCGATGTGGTTGACACAGGGTGCGGCATTGACAAAAAGGAAATCAACCGGATATTTGACCCGTTTTATACCCGAAAAGACAGAGGTGAAGGCACCGGCCTGGGACTATCCATTGTCTATTCCGTGGTTAAAGACCATAAGGGCTGGATTGATGTGCATAGTGAAGGAATAGGCCACGGCACCACCTTTACAATTTACCTTCCTATATATAATGCCGAAAACCTCAAATCTCCCACCCCTGATGCTCCTTTGACTAAGTGGAGCGACCTGAGCGGCACTGAAACCATCCTGGTGGTGGAAGATGAAGAAATAATCCTTTCCTTTTCAGCGGAAGTTCTGGAACATTTCGGCTACACGGTGTTTACTGCTGAAAACGGCCAGCAGGCCCTTGAATTCTTCAACAATACAGACAGCCGCATTGATCTGGTAGTCTCTGATATGATGATGCCCAAGAAGTCAGGCATTGATTTGTTCAAGGACCTCAAATCACAACAAAAAGACCTGAAATTTATCCTGGTTACCGGTTACAGCATCAAGGACCTGGATAAAGAGATGCTGGACGAAATGAATGGCGTGTTGGTCAAACCGTATACCACCGAAAAATTTGCCAGCATGGTACGAGAAGTTCTCAACTCCTGAGACGTTTTATTGTCTTTTTGTCTCCATATCTTTCATTGTTCCTTCCATCCTTTTAACAGGAAATACTACGGAATACTCCACGGCCGCCAAGGAAAACTAAAAGAATTAACTACTCTTCAAACACTCCCTGGTCAAAAATATTTCTTTTTACCCAATGACCTGAGTTGTTGCGCATAGCGTGCGTCATTCTCATTTTGAATGCAGGTTCCTGCCAATTCTATTATGTATTAAGATTACTGTCAGGATAGTATGAAAGGAGATGGGGCTGATCTGAGGGAAGAAAAAACCCCACCAAACGCCCGACTCCAGGTTGTTTGGTGGGGTGAAATGTCTTTATCGACTAAATTTGCCTCTGTGCCTCGAAATCTTTGATTCCGTAGCGCCAGAAAAGCAGTAAGGATTAATGGCCGACTGTCAACAGGCCACTGGCGGCTAAAGCCAGGATGAGCACCTCAAGAATTGCTATGACTCCGTAAGCAGTGTCACCCCGCCTGAAAAGGCCGGGGACAATGGCGGCATAACAGATAATGGTTACCCCGGAAAGAATGGCGATCGGGATGAAATTCAGGAAATCGCCCTTGCCCACCAGTTTCAACCAAGCCCAGCCGGTCGGGGGCCGCTCCATGTTAAGATAATCCGCATTCACTTTGTCGAGGTAGCCGACCACCGCCTCGTGGCCGTCGGTGGCCGCGTGCGAGGCAACCGGCATGTTCCAGTATTCTGAAATTTTATCCAGCGGCACCGCCGGTTTCATAATCCCGAAGACATACAGGGCAAAAGTAATAAACATTAACAACAGGCCGATATACATCCCTTTTTCCAGGATATTGGCGTAGAGGACCTGTTCTTCCGTGGCTTGTATATTTTGTTCAGTCATGATTGTTTCCTCCTTGTATAAACTAGAACAGGTCGATGCCCAGGCCTTTTGTCATTGCCTTGACCCCGGCAAAAGAGAGAATGGCGATAACCATCCAGCGGATGAAGGTCGGCTTGGCAACTTTGAGGATCCGCACACCGACAAAGGAGCCGAGCATGATGCCGATCAGCGACGGGACAACCATCATTGGGATAACACAGCCCTTGTTCATATAGATCCAGGCGGCCGAAGTATCAGTGATGGACAGCAAGAATTTTGAGGTGGCGACACTAATCTTGAGCGGCGCTCCCATCATCAGGTTGAGCACCGGAACGTTTGCCCAGCCGGCGCCAAGACCGAACATGCCGGCCATGAAGCCGATGATGATAAATGTAGCAAGGCCGATCGGAGTGCGGTGTACCTTCCAGTTGATCTCCTGCTTGGAGGTCGGTTCAAAATACACGCCGGTTATCCGAAGGGCCGAGGAAAGGGCATCCGCCTGCTTGACATCCGGAAGCTCGGATTTCTTGGCGGTCAGCATAATGGCCACGATACCGAGGATCACTGCGCCCAATGATATCTGGACGATATTGGTGGGTAGGGCAAGGCCGACCATGGCGCCGACAATGGCCATGGTTGAGGCGATGAGGGCCACCGGGATGGCCAGCCTCAAACTTGCAAGATTCGCTTTCAGAAGACCTGGTCCAGCGGCCAGGGCGCCGCTTAAGGCGACAAGCAGACCCGCACCACGGACAAAGTCCAGATGAAAGGGAAAGAAGCCGCTGATAATCGGGACGTACAGCACGCCGCCGCCGACACCCCCCAACACGGCTAAAATGCCCATGATGAATGTAACCACCAGCAGAACCAGGGGCCACACCCACCAACTCGTTCCGTCCGCAGCAGGAACCGCTGCCGTTGTTTCACTGGCAAAAGCCAGAACCGGGGTAAGTGTCATCATGCACCCAAGCCAGGCGAGACACCTCCCCATTGTACCCATACTTTGTTTCCTCATTTTCTCCCTCCTCATGCGCCAAATTCTTATAAAAAGAACTTAAATATGGTATAGTCGTCAATCCCGCTGCAATTGCCGGCATGACGCCTTACGGACAGCCCTTGCCGCAAGATTGCGGCATGTCCGTTACCAAACAAATTGGCGTTATTCTTAATGCTCTGCCATACCCCATGTCAAGCAATATTATAAATTATGCTGCATAAAGCAATACATATACGGAAGAAATGAAAAATTCAGGGTTTATCGACACCGTCATGGAAATCCTGCACAAGGAAGTGCAGCAATACAAAGTCCCGGTGGTGGATCTCATTGGCGTGCAAACAAAGGATCCATACAAAATTTTGGTCTCAACGATTTTGTCTGCCAGGACTAAAGATGAAACCACGGCAAAAGCTGCCTCCCGTCTTTTTAAAAAGGCGCCAAATCTGCAATCCCTTGCCAAGCTGACAAAGGAGGAAATCGGACAGCTCATTTTTCCGGTGGGATTTTACAATATAAAGGCCGCTCATCTTAAAAAATTGCCAGAGGCCTTGAAAGCCTTTGGTTCCAAGGTGCCTGATGACCTTGATGGACTGCTCACCCTGCCGGGCGTCGGCAGAAAGACCGCTAATCTTGTGCTAAGCGTTGCTTTCAACAAGCCGGCCATCTGTGTTGACACCCATGTCCACAGGATCATGAATATCTGGGGGTATGTGCAGACCGGAACACCCTTTGAAACGGAAATGGTCTTGCGGGATGAACTCCCGCATAACCATTGGCAACGTATCAATTCCATTCTGGTGGCCTTCGGGCAAAAGATCTGCCTCCCTGTGGCGCCCTGTTGCGACATATGCGTGATCGAGCATTTATGCCCGCAAATAGGGGTAACGCCTAGAAAGATAGGAAAAAAAAGAAAAGCAATGTACGGCAAAAATACAAAAACCATCATATCATGGAATGTCAATGGTCTCCGCGCCCTTGAAAAAAAAGGGTTTGCTGAAACTGCCAAGGAACTCGATGCCGACATCCTTGCTCTCCAGGAAATCAAGGCCGCCCCCGCTCAACTTTCAGAGTCTATAAAAAACCTGACCGGATATACATCTTTCTGGAATTCCGCCAGCCGTAAAGGATATGCCGGAGTTTGCATCTACAGCCGGATTGAACCCCGAAACGTACTCTACGGCCTGGGCCTTGATCAGTATGACCAGGAAGGAAGGGTGCTTACTTTGGAATTTGAGGATTTCTTTTTAATAAACGCGTATTTCCCAAATGCCCAACATGGCCTGACCCGTCTCGATTACAAACTTGATTTCAACCGCGATCTGCTGGCCTTTGCCAACAACCTGGCCAAAGAAAAATCCGTGGTACTCGGAGGCGACTTCAATGTGGCCCACAAATCCATTGACCTCAGGAATCCCAAGGAAAACGAAAAAAATCCGGGATTTACTGCCGAGGAACGGGCCTGGATGGATTCTTTCCTGCAAGCGGGCTTTCTGGACACTTTCAGGATGTTCAACCAGGATCCCGACAACTATACCTGGTGGAGTTACCGGTTCAATGCGCGGGCCAGGAACATCGGATGGCGCATCGACTATTTCTGCGTGGACAAAAAAAGCGAAAACAGGGTGGTCGATGCCTCTATTCTTAAAGACATATTGGGATCAGACCATTGCCCTGTTCAGTTGTTTTTCAAATAGGAGCTATTTTTTTGAAGAAGGTCTTTACCGTTTCTGCACGGATCAACGGGCCCGGCAAAAGGATCAACGGCACCTGCATGGATTAATTCCAGGAGGGTTTCTGGAGAGTGCAGAAATTCTTCCGCCCTTTTCTTGGGATCAAAAAACTCTTTATTGAAAGGCTCTATAAGGTTGAGTTGTTCCCACCTCGTTACATAATATTGGATAATATCCGGAAGCTCGGTAAAAATTGTCTTTTGTGGGTCTGGGTCCACATAGCTTGAATGCAAAAGCTTTTCCGGCGACAGGGTCTGGGCCTGATAAAAGCGGTCCAGAAACATCAACTCACCCGGCATCTTGGCTTCGATGCCTATCCGAATAAGCCCTTTAACGATCAGCTCAATAACTTTTTTACCGATCCGGGCCAAGGCGTATGGTACGTATACCTCCTTGGGAACGGATAATTCCAAATATGATTTTATAGTCAAAATAAGCTGGGCAAGTTCCACGGGATTGCGGTCCACAAAATTATAGGTTTGCCCGGTAAATTCTTCCCTATGGTCAAGCATGTGGTGGATGAAATCGGGAAGCTTTTGTGCGTTGGAATAGGAATGCATGACACCGCGCTTTGTCAGCATGAACGGCATGGCCTGATCGACAATTGAAAAAAACAGGCGATGGAAACCCTGAATCTTATGGTCATGCTTGCCGTAAACAACAGCCAGACGGACAATAGTGTAGTCAAGGCCCTGGGTTTCATGCAGGTGCTTGAGGGTCATCTCCGTCATCAGCTTGGATTTGGCGTAATTGGATAAATCTTTGGTAAGGGGCAGATGGTCCTCTTCGGTCAGGTTTTCACCAAGTGGTAAAATGGCTGCCGAGCTGATATGAATGTAGGGGATATTAAGCTCCAGAGCTTTTCTGGCAAGATTTATGGCGCCAAGATAATTGACTTCGAAGGCCAGCTGCGGGTCGCTGTCAATGGCGGCAATGGCACTATTAATAATAAAGTCCGCTTTCGTTTGGCTGAAATACTGGTTAATGTCTTCCGGAACCCTGAGACTCAGCTTTTTGCTGTTGGGCGCTAAGATTTCAACATGATCGGCTGCCTTGGTCTTGAAATAATATAACAGGGTGCCGCCAATCAAACCGGAACCGCCAATGATAACTCCTACTCTTTTTGAACCCATGCTGTCTGTTTTTTTATGGTTTTGTGTTGTAACCTTAAAATCCTCTGTGGGTCAGAATAAACTCATACCATATATTATAATGACTGCTCTTGCTTCCTTGAGACTTATAGAAAAAGGCTAGGAAAAATATAGCTGGAAATTGTTCTTGTTACTATACTATTTTTTTGAGACAAGGCATCTTAACACTTATGATTGTCCATAATTCCTTATGAGTTAATTGCGAAACACAAAGTATGGCTGCATTTACTAGAAAAGACCTCTCAGCGCTTTTACAAAAGATAGAAAATAGAGAGACCCCATATCCTGTTTATCTGATTTATGGAGACCGTTTTCTTGGCCGAGAAGCGGCTAACCATATTGTTACCCATCTCCTGCCTGACCCAAAGATCCAAAAACAAAATCTGAAAACCATTGACGGCGACCAGGAAGACCCTGAACAAACCCTCAACCTTCTAAGAACCTATAATCTCTTTCCTGGTATCCAGATAATCCGGGTGATGGGATCGAAATTGTTTTTTTCAAAAAATGTTTCGAAAACCTTGTGGAGCAAAGCAAAAGAGGCCTACGCCGCCAAAGATCACAAAGCGGCCGGCAAGTATCTTTCTCAGATGCTTGGCGTAATTGATGGCTCCCCTGAAGATCTTGCCGATCTTTCCGGCAATAAATGGAAGTCCATTTTCGGTTTTGCCAAGCCCCAGGAGAATCTGGCATGGGTGAGCGACTGTTTAACAGAATCTGACAATCCGGGTGATTCCCCACCTCTTCATCAAAAAAACAATATCGAAGAAAAGTACATCTCGGCCCTTGAATCAGGCATACCGGCTACTAATATCCTGCTGCTGGTGGCCGAAGCAGTGGACAAGCGAAAGAAATTATATAAATTCATTCTTGATAAGGGCGCCGTCATTGATCTTTCGGTGGACAGCGGCCACTCAACAGGCGCCCGCAAGGAACAGGCTTCCCTTATTAAAGAATTAATACATAAAACGCTTCGCGAATTCGGCAAAAAAATCGAGCCGCACGGCATGGACCTTCTTGTCGAACGGATTGGATTTCATCCGGTGGCTGCTGTCATGGAAACTGAAAAACTGGCCCTGTATAACGATGCGGAAGTCGTCTCTTCAGAGCTTGTCGATATTGTGATCGGCCGGACCCGAGAACAAGCAATATTTGAACTGACCGACGCCTTTGCCGGGCAAGAGCTGGGCAGAACTCTGCTCGTCTTGCACAGACTTCAGGAACAGGGGATTCATCCATTGGCCATTGTATCTTCTTTGCGCACCCTTATCCGCAAATTGCTCTTGATTCGTTCCATACAATTGCGAGAATTTCCGGCGTATTCGCCCCAGCCATATAATGCTTTTCAAAAGGGCTATCTCCCCAGGCTGAAGGAATGCTATGAAACATGGCCAGATAGCCTTTCCGGCCATCCTTTTTCAGTATATAAGATGTTCTGCCAAGCTGAAAATTTTCATATTGAGCTATTACTCACAGGGCTATCCGATCTGCTTCATGCAGAATACAAGATAAAAAGCAGCTCTTTGCCGGAAAATTTAGTCATTGAATTTTTTCTTTTTTCTTTTTTCTTTTTTTCTGCAAGCAAAAACATATTATCATAAAACTGAAAGGAAACGAGCCTCCAAAATAAAGGAGGTTTCAAGAGGCAGAGGTTTTCGTGCAAAATTCTGAATAATGATTACATTAAATAACGAAAATATTGGCGTTCAGGTTTTGATGCAATCGTAAAAAGAATACGATCGTATCGATGTATTACAAACTATAACTAGTTGAAATTACATGGCACGTTAACCGTTTTCCCGACTTTTTGCGGGATCATCAGGTTTTCACTTTTTGCTATCAAACTGAGTGTTAACGGAGAGCATAAGGGGTTCGTTTCACGATGGGGCTTCCTGACAAGGAGCATGAGGGCTGGGTAATAACCGAGAAAAAGCAGAAGGTTAAAGAGCCCTCAATGTATAAAGTGCTCTTGCATAACGACGATTACACCACCATGGAATTTGTGGTTATGATACTCGAACGGATTTTTCATAAAAATAATGAAGAAGCGACCCGGATCATGCTAAACGTCCATTACAGGGGTGTTGGCGTGGCAGGCATCTATACAAGAGAAATCGCTGAATCAAAAGTTGCCCAGGTTCATGAACTGGCACAGCATAATGAGCACCCCCTCAAATGCTCCGTCGAAAAGGTTTAATGAAGATTCTACAAGGAGTATAACAGATGATTAGCCATAAGCTGGAAATGGCCCTTGTTATGGCAATTCGGGAGGCCAAGACCCATAAACACGAATTTGTGACGGTGGAGCATATACTTTACGGCCTGTTGCATGATGACATGGCCGTACAAATAATATCCACCTGTGGCGGCAATTCCGATAACCTTAAAAAACAGTTGGAACATTTCTTTGATACGAATATTCCCACCGTAACAGACGACATTGATGGTGATCCCATCCAAACCATTGGCTTCAACCGGGTATTGCAGCGTGCCATAGCCCATGTGCAAAGCGCTGGAAAAAACGAGGTCAATCCTGGCGATGTTCTTGTGGCAATTTTCGCGGAGCCCGACTCCCATGCCGTATATTTTCTCCGTAAAGAGGGAATAAAACGGCTCGATGTTGTTGAATATATTTCCCATGGCATATCCTTGCCCGAGCCCGAACCTGAACCCGAAACCCGGACCGCGGAGCCGGAGGAAAAAAAGGATAAAAAAGGTGGAGATCCCGCCCTGGAAAAATTCACTGTCAACTTCACTGAGAGGGCAAAACAAGGTTTAATAGATCCGCTGATCGGCCGCAATCGTGAATTGGATAGGGTAATGCAGATACTGAGCCGCCGGCGCAAAAATAATCCCCTGCTGGTTGGGGAGCCGGGGGTCGGCAAAACAGCCATAGCCGAGGGGCTTGCCCTGCGTATTTATGACGGCAAGGTGCCGGATCTCCTGAAACAGGTTGAGATCAGATTGCTTGATATGGGATCACTCCTTTCCGGCACCAAATATCGCGGTGATTTTGAACAGCGCATAAAGTCGGTCATTTCTGCGGTTGAGAAGAAAAAAAATATCATTTTAATTATCGACGAGATTCACACCATTGTAGGTGCCGGGGCGACAAGCGGTGGCAGCATGGACGCCTCGAACTTGCTCAAGCCGGCATTGCAGACCGGCACCCTGCGCTGTATCGGCTCCACCACCTATGAAGAATACAAAAATTATGTGGAAAAAGACCGGGCCCTTTCCCGTCGTTTCCAGAAAATTGACGTGGATGAGCCTTCCATTGTGGAAACATGCGAAATCCTTAATGGTCTCAAGGCTCGCTACGAAGAGCACCACGGCGTAAAATATTCAAATAATGCTATTAAAGCAACGGCAGAACTCGCATCCCGCTATATTAATGACCGCTTTTTACCAGATAAGGCCATTGACGTGCTTGATGAGGTTGGCGCAGCTTTTCGGCTTGCCAAACCAGCAAAAAAACGAAAAGTGGTCACCATCCGGGATGTGGAAGAAATCATTTCGAAGATGGCCCGCGTACCAGTGAAAAGCGCCTCAAGCACTGATAAAGATGAACTACGTGATTTGGGCAACAAACTCAAGTCCCAGATATATGGGCAGGATCATGCCATCGAGGCCCTTGTTACCGCTGTGAAAAGGGCCCGGGCCGGGCTCAAAGAACCTGAAAAACCGACCGGCTCCTTTCTGTTTGCCGGCCCTACCGGGGTGGGAAAGACAGAGGTAGCCAGACAGTTGGCTACTGCCCTTTCCGTGAATTTTGAACGGTTTGACATGAGTGAATATATGGAAAAACATGCGGTAGCTCGCCTCATCGGTGCGCCTCCAGGCTATGTTGGTTTTGACCAGGGCGGTCTGCTTACCGATGCAATTCGCAAACATCCCTACACTGTTCTGTTGCTTGATGAAATTGAAAAGGCCCATCTGGACGTCTTCAATATACTTTTACAGGTCATGGACCATTCAACCCTTACGGATAATTCGGGAAGAAAAGCGGATTTCCGCAATGTTATTCTGATTATGACCACCAATGCCGGGGCACGCGAAATGAGCGAACAGGCCATTGGCTTCATGACCACCAAGAAGGGCAAAGAACAAAAAGCCATTAAAAACATGTTCTCTCCCGAATTTCGAAACCGGCTTGATGCAACCATCACCTTCAATTCCCTTGATAAAATGATCATGGAACAAATTGTTGATAAACTTGTCCATGAACTGCAAATGCAACTTTCACAAAAACATGTTACAATTACACTTTTGCCGGCTGCCAGAACATGGCTTGCCAACAAAGGGTATGATCCAAACTACGGGGCCAGGCCTCTCAGACGTTTGATCATGCAGGAATTGGGGGATCCCCTTTCCGATGAAATCCTTTTCGGCACCCTTGTTAAAGGCGGCACCGTAATGGTTGATTGTAAAGATGATTCGATGTTTTTTTCCTTTCCCGAAAAGGTCCTGGACAAGGCATAACAAAAAATCAAGCCGATTTGATCAAATTGCCACGGATCACTATCACGGTTTATACAAACACTAACAGATAAAATTTAAAAACATGCCGGCCAAATTTACAAAAAATACAGGAGAAGTACTGCCATGAAATCAAGAAACGTATTGTACTATCTATTAGCTATAACCCTGGCCTTTGTTTTGATATCGTGTAGCGATAACGACACAAAGCCCCCAGACAGTGCGGTAACCACAGCGCCACTTGCCGATGATCCCCTTAAAGGGACGATGATTACCGGAAAAATCCTTGAAACCCTTAATGCCGGAGGCTATACCTATGTCCACCTTGACCGGGGTGAGGAAAAATCGTGGGTTGCCATGCCGGGCGCCGGGGTGAATGTTGGTGATGAAATAAGTGTGGTGTACAGTATGACCATGCCGAATTTCGAAAGCAAAACCCTTGAGAAAACCTTTACGAATCTGATTTTTGCCTCCGGCTTTGCCGGTGATGCGCCCAAGGGCCTGAACACCCAGATCAATGCACCAACCGAAGGTGAAAGCTCTGGAGGAGCAGATTCCTTTGCCGCAGCATTGCAATCAGAAGGCAATGTCGGCATGATGGGCCAAACCAGCCAAAGTGCAGTTCCCAGCGGCAGCGCCAAAGCCGTTGTCCCGCTTGCCGCTGATATTCAGGTGGAAAAGGCGCAAGGAGAAAACGCCTATACCGTAGGCGAAATTTATGAAAAATCACCTGACCTGAACGGCAAAAAAATAATAGTTAAGGCAAAGGTTGTGAAGGTGTTGCCGAACATAATGGGACGCAACTGGCTCCATGTGCAAGATGGCTCCGGTGATCCTTCCCAAAAAACCCATGACCTCGTGGTCACCACATCTGAGATGGCTCAGCAGGGAGATATTGTCACCATCGAAGGGCTCATGGTGGCAAACAAGGATTTTGGCTCAGGGTACAAATATAATGCTCTGCTCGAAGACGCTGTGATCACGCGCTAAAGGCAGCCCGTCCCGTTTTTCACGTCTGACTCGCCGGAGGCGCAATGAAAATCGTTGTCATCGGCCCTGGAGCATTGGGATGTTTATTGGCCGCATCACTTGCAACCTCATCAGAGCACGAACTCTGGCTGTTAGATAGGGATGTTAGACGGGCAAATCGTTTGGCTCAGGATGGCTTATTATTTTTGCAAGGGGACATGCAAGGCCGTTTCCATATAAATGCTTCCGCCAATGCACATCACATAGGCCCTGCTGATCTTCTTTTCCTTTGTGTCAAATCGCACCAAGTGAAAAAGGCTGTTGTCGGATCGCTTCCCCTTTTTTCTGACAGCAGCCTTCTTATTTCCTTTCAGAATGGCATCAGCCATCTGCATATTCTTAAGGAAACCATCCCGAACCTCAACTGGGCAGCCGGAGTCACAACAATGGGAGCGACACTGGTCGCCCCTGGACATGTCCGTCACGGCGGCAAGGGACTGACAAAAATCGGTTTCCTGGACAGCAACATTGACAAACTTCCCCATGCCCTTCACAACGCCGCAAAATTATTGACCGAAGCAGGGATAGCAACAGTATGCGTTGATGACATTGTCGACCAAATCTGGGCAAAATTTTTAGTCAACATCGGTATCAACGCCCTGACCGCTATTCATGGCTGTCCCAATGGCGAGCTATTGCATTCCAAACAAATCCTGGACACCATGAAAAAGGCTGTCCTTGAGGCAGCTGCTGTAGCCAGGGCCAAAGGCATCAACCATCCCCCTGATCCTGTCGCAACAACAATTAAAATTTGCCAAGCAACAGCCCACAACCACTCCTCAATGCTCCAGGATGTCCTAAACAAACGCAATACCGAAGTTGAAGCAATTAATGGCGCTTTGGTGGCGGAAGCGCACCACCTGAACATCCCTGTGCCTGCCAATGAACAACTCTTCCGGAAGGTTAAAGAACTTGAAAAGGAGTATTTAGCGTAACTGCTCTTCCTGCTTCCTATAGAATTCTTCTTGACAAACGACAAGATTACTCTCATTATTGTACGTTTTTTGAATTCAATCTTCTAAAGCAAACCATCCAAAACTACTTTTAAGGAAAGAACATGGCCAACTATCTTTTTACCTCTGAGTCCGTTTCAGAAGGGCATCCTGACAAGGTTGCCGATCAAATTTCCGATGCCATCCTCGATGCCATCCTTGAACAGGACAAAACTTCAAGGGTTGCGTGTGAGACCATGGTCACAACTGGAATGGCGATTATTGCCGGTGAAATCACCACCACCGCCTGGGTTGACATGCCACAAGTTGTTCGGCAAACCATCAAGAAAATCGGCTATAACTCTTCGGAAATGGGCTTTGATTACAAATCGTGCGCGGTTCTCACCAGCATCGACAAACAATCTGAAGATATTGCAGTTGGTGTTGACGAAGGCAGCGGTATTGATCTGGACCAGGGCGCTGGTGATCAGGGTTTGATGTTCGGCTATGCCTGTACCGAAACCAGGGTTCTCATGCCCATGCCCATTACCTATGCTCATCGTCTTATGAAAAGACAGTCGGAAGTCCGCAAGGCAGGCATGCTGCCCTGGCTGCGGCCGGACGCCAAAAGCCAGGTTTCCATTGAATATGAACAGGGCAAGCCCAAAAGAGTAGAAGCAATTGTTGTTTCAACCCAGCATTCGCCAGAGGTTGATTATGAAGATCTGAAGGAAGGAGTTATGGAGGAGATTATCAAGCCCATAATCCCGAAAAAAATGCTCGATAAAAACACCAAGTATTTTATCAATCCCACCGGCCGTTTTGTGATCGGCGGCCCAGTTGGCGATTGCGGAGTGACCGGCCGAAAGATCATTGTCGATACTTATGGCGGCATGGGCTCCCACGGCGGCGGGGCTTTTTCCGGCAAAGATCCAACCAAGGTGGACAGATCGTCCTCCTATATGGGCCGCTATGTCGCTAAAAACATCGTGGCCTCTGGCATCGCCTCGGAAGTGGAAGTTCAAATCGCTTATGCCATCGGTATTTCCGAACCGGTTTCCATAAATGTCAATGCCTTTGGCACCGGCAAGGTCAGCGACGAAAAGATCAAGCAGCTCATTACAGAACATTTTGATCTGCGGCCCAAGGCTATTATCGAACAACTGGACCTGTTGCGCCCCATTTACAAAAAAACCGCTGCCTACGGCCATTTCGGCAGGGAACGATCTGAATTCACATGGGAAAGGACAGACAAGGCCGAAGCATTGCGAGACGCTGCAGGCGTCAAATGAGTAGTTCAAACGATTGCTGCATGGTCATAATCGTAATTCCATAATTTCATCTCAACTAAATTAAAAAACAGGAGTTTAAAACTATGAACGCTAGCACAACAACTGGCGATTTCAAGGTTGCTGAGCTCAGCCTTGCTGATTGGGGCCGCAAAGAGATCAATATCGCGGAAACCGAAATGCCCGGACTTATGGCGGTCCGGGAAGAATATGCCGGCAAGAAACCATTGGCTGGCGCGCGCATTGCCGGTTGTCTCCATATGACCATCCAGACCGCCGTCCTCATTGAAACCCTGATTGATCTCGGTGCCGAGGTGCGCTGGTCGTCGTGCAATATATTCTCCACTCAGGATCATGCCGCATCCGCAATTGCCGCAAAAAATATACCGGTCTTCGCCTGGAAAGGGGAATCGGAAGAAGAATTCTGGTGGTGCATCGACCAGACTATCTTCGGGCCGGATGGTTGGCGCCCAAATATGATCCTTGATGACGGCGGTGACCTTACCCAGATAATGCACGAAAAATATCCCGAACTGATGAAAGATATCCGTGGCATCAGCGAAGAAACCACCACCGGGGTGCATCGACTAAACGAAATGATGCTCAAGGGTACTCTTCTGGCTCCTTCCTTCAATGTGAACGATTCTGTCACCAAATCAAAGTTCGATAATCTGTATGGCTGCAGGGAATCCTTGATCGACGGGATCAAAAGGGCCACAGACGTTATGATAGCCGGAAAGAAAGTGGTTATATGCGGGTATGGCGATGTGGGCAAAGGATGTGCCCAGGCCTTACGCGGCATGGGCGCAACAGTTTATATAACCGAGATCGACCCGATCTGTGCCCTGCAGGCAGCAATGGAAGGCTATCGCGTCACTACCATGGAGGAAGCGGCGTTGGTTGGCGACATCTTTGTCACGGCCACAGGCAATGTCAGCGTTATCACCCGCCACCACATGGAGAGGATGAAAGACCAGGCCATTATCTGCAATATCGGTCATTTTGACAGCGAAATTGATATTGCCGCCGTCCGCGATCTTACTTGGGAAAATATAAAACCCCAGGTTGATCACATAATTTTTCCGGATGGCAAACGCCTTATCGTCCTGGCGGAAGGCAGACTGGTTAACCTGGGCTGCGCCACAGGCCACCCCAGCTTTGTGATGAGCAACTCCTTTACCAATCAGGTAATGGCCCAGATCGAGTTGTGGAATAATCCCGGCAAATACGAAAACAAGGTCTATTTCCTGCCCAAGAAACTGGACGAAAAGGTTGCCCTGCTGCACCTGAAAAAAATCGGTGCAAAAATCACAACCCTGAGCAAGGAACAGGCGGAATATATTGGCGTTGCGGTTGATGGCCCCTTCAAGCCCGAGTACTATCGGTACTAAATTCAGAACTCCTGAGTCCGAAACATGATTTCAGGGAATTGAGTGCCTAAAGTTAATGGAAATATCTGATTGGAAAAAACAGTAACTTTAGGCACTTTAGTGCACTTTCAACTTTAGGCACTAAAATAGCTTGCTCTTGTGAGGCCAGGTTATCTGAAATTGTAACCTGCCCAACAAGGGGCTGCGCAAAAATAAAATAATCATTTGGGGACCAAGGAGATATCTCCTGATAAAACCTGGTGTACTTCCCCTTCGTTGTCGCGGATGTGCAGCACCCCATCCCTGCCCAGACCCACAGATACACCGGTCACGATCTGACCTGCCGGGGTAAGCCAGTGTAGCGACAATCCCTTAATGGCGTCCCTTTGTTCAAATTCATGGAGTATTGCGGAAAACCGTCCTCCTTGCAGTTTCATGACCGTGACTTCAATTTGGTCAACCATGGCGGCGAGCAATTCGCCTCTTCTGAATAAAATGCCGGTCTCCAAGGCGAGCGAAGTGGCCTTGTCTTGTAATTCTTCCGGCAACATTTGCATAGTGGTTGCAACATTCACACCAATGCCCACGATGACGACTGTTTCCCCTTTTTCTTTAATGGAGCCGGTTTCGGTGAGAATGCCGCCGAATTTTTTATTGCCCAGCATAAGATCATTGGGCCACTTGATCAAAGGTGATAAGGAAGTTTCTTTCTCAACGGCCTTGCAAACGGCAACACCCGCGGCAAGGGTAATTTTTGCCAAATCAGCAGGATCAAGTTGCGGTCTCAGAATAATTGAAAAATACAAACCAGTACCGGCAGGCGATTGCCACATCCTTCCAAGGCGCCCTCGGCCGCTGGTTTGCGTTTCAGCCACCACAACAGTGCCGGCCGGTTCACCCGCATTGCCAAGGGCCATGGCTATATTGTTGGTTGAATCCGTGGTTTCATAGAAATGAACCCGGTGTCGGCCAAGCCTGCCCGTTTCTTGTATATTCCGCCAGACAGTGTCTCCCTGCCAGAGATTATCATCTTGTCTGTCAACCATTATTCTCTCCGCTATTTAGCTCTGCAAAATGCCACTTGTGCATAAGATATCCCAGGGCATCATAGTTGGTCAGATCAAGATGCAGGGGAGTAATGGAGATATGGTTTGCGAGAACCGCTTCAGCGTCCGTGTCATCCCCTTCATCCCAGGTAGGGGTGCCGCCGCCTATCCAGTAATGTTTCCGACCCCAGGGATCTCTCGTCTCCTTGATGGCGCCTTCATAAACTCTTCTTCCTTGACGGGTAAAGCGGATGCCGGCAATTTTTTCATGGGCAAGGTTAGGAACGTTGACATTCAAAAGGGTATCCTGCGGCAAGCCCTTTGCCAAAACCATCCGGGCAATTTGGCGCGCAAAATCGGCTGCGGTTGCAAACAAAAAGCCTTCTTCGCCCACAACTGATATCGCAAAAGAAGGGACTCCGAGCATGGTGCCTTCAACTGCAGCGGACACGGTGCCGGAATAGCTTACATCGTCACCCAGGTTGCCGCCCGGATTAATCCCTGAAACTACCAGATAAGGTTTTTCCTCTAAAACCTTGCCGATACCTATGGTCACGCAGTCGGTGGGCGTGCCGTTGAGGGTATACATATCTTTTTGAATCTTCTTAACCCGCAATGGCCGGTGCATGGTGAGCGAATGGCTTGCCGCGCTGTTATCATGCTCCGGAGCAAACACAACGACCCGTCCCAACTCTTTCATGGCCGTGCTCAGGGCCTCCAGGCCAGGGGCGTAAATTCCGTCGTCATTGGTTACAAGTATGATTGGTTTCTTCATAAGAATATATGGAATTGCCTCGTAATTTTTTCAATTTATATACATGGTCCATGAAATTTTTTTTCATTATCAAACAATAATCGAAACTGACTCAAACGTGGAGACTTTTCGTCGGTGCAAAGTATTCGCCGAAGAGAAAGAATACCGGGTGCCATTCCATTGAACAAATTGATATTCCTATAAAAATTCTGGTATAGGGCACCTGGACCAGGTGATAGAAATGGATCGCCATACAATTATTTAATGAATCCGTAATTTTTTTTAATTCATAAATTTCCAACTCCATATATATTTATTACTATGTACTACGGTCTTATATCGTTGCATCCTTGGGGCTGTTATCTTTATACACCAAACCCGTTAAGGAGGAATCCTCATGCCGTATATCAATATCCGCGTGGCTGGCAAACTTGACAAAAACCAAAAAGAAAAAATTTGTGCCGAAGTTACCGAGGTTGTTGCCAGGGTCGCCAAGAAGCCGGAAGATTCCATTCTCATTTTCATTGATGAAGTCGAGCACGAAAACATATCTACCGGAGGCAAGCTCCTTCACAAACCATCCTAAAATGGCAAAAAAAGTTCGACAACTCAATCTTACCAATACGATCCCGTCCGATTTCAAATCGGCCCAAAAACGTATTCAAGCCCTCAAGGAAGAATTGTCTTTTCACTCCTACCGCTATTATGTAAAAGATGATCCTGTTATTTCAGACAGTGAATACGACAGGCTGTATCAGGAACTTATTGCTATCGAGGCAAAATTCCCTGAACTGATAACTCCTGATTCCCCCAGCCAACGAGTAGGCAGTTCCCCGGTCTCAGAACTGAAGGCCGTAGAGCATCATTTCCCCATGCTCAGTCTTGATAATGCATTTTCAGAAGATGATCTGTATAAATTTGAAGAGCGTGCCCTGCGGTTTCTGAAAACAGATGAACCTATTTCCTATATGGCTGAGCCTAAACTTGATGGCCTTGCAGTGGAGATTGTCTATGAAAATGGTGTTCTTGTCCAAGGCTCTACCCGGGGGGACGGACGCACCGGTGAGGATATCACCAGCAATCTGAAAACCATCCCATCCATTCCCCTTCGACTTTTGCCGCACCCTGAACTTTCCGGGCCCCATCTTTTGGAAGTGAGAGGGGAAGCCTTTATAACCCTTGAGGGTTTTCGAATCCTCAATGCGCAGCGTTCCAGCGCCGGGGAGCCCCTTTTTGCCAATCCGCGCAATGCTGCCGCCGGTTCTTTGCGGCAACTTGATCCTTCGATAACCGCCAATCGGCCCCTTGACTTTTTTATATACGGTCTGAGTGATCCCATGAAACTTCCGCCGCAAGGCCAAGCCGCACTGTTACAGAGCCTTGACGGCTTTGGCTTTAAGGTCAATCCCCATGCAAAGCTCTGTCCTACCATTCAAGAGGTGATCGATCATTATCATTTTCTCCTTAATATCCGCCAAAGCCTACCATACGATATTGACGGCATGGTAGTCAAAATCAATTCCTTTGACTTACAGCAGCGGCTTGGTTCCACGGCACGAAGTCCTCGCTGGGCCATTGCCTTCAAGTTTCCCTCCACTCAGGCCACCACGATTCTTAAAGATGTTACGTTCGGGGTTGGCAGGACCGGGGCCGTTACGCCGGTTGCCATACTTGAGCCGGTCAATATCGGCGGTGCCACGATAAGCCGTGCTACCTTGCACAATGAAGACGAAATCAAACGCAAAGATCTTCGCATTGGCGATTATGTCCTGGTGCAGAGGGCCGGTGATGTCATTCCTGAAGTAGTGAAACCAATAGCGGAA
Organism: uncultured Desulfobulbaceae bacterium; assembly: GCA_945787445.1. Classification (GTDB taxonomy): domain Bacteria; phylum Desulfobacterota; class Desulfobulbia; order Desulfobulbales; family CALZHT01; genus CALZHT01. Next base: position 6,150 of record CALZHT010000042.1, on the reverse strand, counting down.
AAACGCACAGGCCGGGAAGTTACCATCAACATGCCTGTAGAATGCCCAGTGTGCCAACACCGGCTCTCAAGAAGAAAACTCAAGGACAACAAACTTGAGGCCGCCACTCGCTGTGAAAATCCAGGCTGCCCGGCCAAGCAATTGCGCGACCTCATCCATTTCACCGGCAAAGCCGGCATGGATATTGAGGGATTGGGCATCAAGGTCGTGGAGCAGTTGGTGGAAAACGACCTCGTCAAGGATATAGCCGATATTTTCACCCTTAAGGAAGAAGAACTTGCCGCCCTGCCCGGCTGGGGCGAAAAATCGGCCCGTAATCTCCTGGATGCAATCGAATCCAGCAAGAACAGACCCCTTGCCCGTTTCATCAACGCTCTAGGTATTAGGCATGTGGGAGAAGAAATTGCCAATATCCTTGAACGAAACTATGACACCCTTGACCACCTCATGAATGCCTCAACCGAGCAACTCGTACATATTGAGGGAATCGGCGATGAAATCGCCAAAAGTATTCAAAAGTATTTTACAAATGAAAAAAACAAGGCGATTCTGGCACGGTTGAAAGGTTTTGGCTTGCAATTCAAGCAACGGAGAAACCATAATAGTGTAATGCCTCTTACCGGGTTTGTTTTTGTGTTTACCGGCGGCCTTGAGTTCATTTCACGGAATGAGGCCAAAGCAAGGGTAAAAGAACTTGGGGGCCAGGTGGCCTCATCCATTAGCAGCCGGGTAACTCACGTGATTCACGGTGAAAAGGCAGGCGGCAAACTCGCGAAGGCCCAGGAATTAAACCTTCCCATTCTGGATGAAGAGGAATTTAAAAAGCTAATCCGGTTGTAAATGGAGCGCAACTTTAATTACTAGTTCACCCATGGCAATAAAACGTGTAAAAGCGGTGATTAAAGGTCGAGTACAGGGTGTTTTTTTTAGAGCCTACACCCAGGAAGAGGCCCTACGGCTTGGACTTACCGGCTGGGTCAGAAACCTTCCCGACGGCTCGGTAGAAGCGGTGATGGAAGGCGAAACCGCCCAAGTAGACAGAATGATCGAATGGCTCAATACCGGCTCACCCATGGCAACCGTCTCCCGGGTACTGATCACCGAAGAAGAACCTTGCGGCGAAGAGTGCCCCTTTGCCATCCGCTATTAATTGAAGATTTCTCTTGAAAAGATTGGCGGCACGAGTTAAGGCAGGTTGCTGAAAGAGTATCCTGGCAGCTTATTCATTATTGACATTTTATTTTTACTACCGTAGATTAGCGCAACTGCAAATTGATATCCATTTACGGAGGCATGAAAGAGATGGATCCTATCAAGGACATTAAAAAATCTCCAACCCCACGGAAAAGCGCACGGCTCATTACCTGTCCGAACTGTGGGAACGATTCTGACTTTTTTGAGGTTGCCGATGGTGTAATCCTCACTACTCATTATGTACAAAATCCAGACAGCAGCTTTACGCAAAAAGGGGATGAATCGCAGATTCTTGGTGAAATCCGCTTTTTCTGCGGTGAATGCAATACTGATCTTTCCCAGTTTCATCAACGTTTTCTGGAAATGCTCTTTTAAACCACCTCAAATCCGGTAACGATCGACAGATTCCATGCCTTAACTCCCGAAGATAACGTGCAGGCAACATCGCATATCATATCAAAAGGTCCCTTCTTTTGAAGAAAAAAGCGAGAATCATAACGGATAACGATTCACTGCGCGCCCAGTATCAGGACCTTTCTGCCAACGATCTTATTGTAGGCCGGATCAGGCTTCACCCTTCGGAAGAACACCTCCTCCTCGATCTTGTTGACCGGGGAGTGAGAGTATTCCCCTCTGCTGTTTCACAGCTCGCCAGCCGCTCCAAAACCTTTCAGGTTCTTCTCTTTTCTGAGTTTATGCTGCCTCATACCTTTGCTGTCCATGATCAACACACCCTGCTTAGCGCCATGAACCACATGGGTAAGCATGGTGTGAAAAAGGTCGTAACCAAACTCGATCGCAAAAATGCCGGTACCGGTATTCATCAATGGAATTCGGTGGAAGATGTATACAACCAAGCCTCTCTGGGGGTGCTTGGTTTTCCTTTTGTCCTACAACCATATCTGGCCGAAAGCCATGACATCCGGATCATCATCCTGGGTGAATACATGGAAGCATACCGCCGCCATAATCCCCATAATTTTCGGAACAATCTGCACTATGGCGGCGAGAGTGAGAACTGCACACCAACCTCTGCTCAACGAGATCTTTGCAAAGAAATAATGGAGCGGGGCAAATTTCCCTTTGCCCATATTGATTTGATGGTTTCTGATTCAGGAAATTCCTACCTTGCAGAGATAAATTTACGGGGAGGGATCAAGGGAGCAAGAATAAGCCCTGCGGAGTACAAAGCCAAAGTTGATGCCATACACCAAAAGGTTCAGGCTTTTTAAGACAATGATACCATAGTGGAAGCGACTTCCTCCTTTTGAAAAACGGCTGCTCCCGGATCTATCCTGACAAAAAGTTATACCCCTTTGCAGGCTATCATGTCCATGCTATCCTGCCCAGCATCTTACAGCCTTGTTTTTGGTCCTTATTTCATGATAGGATGACGATGCAGCAAGAAATTTTTCTGTTGGTTTTCAACATGATGGATTCCATGGTATTATTCATATCCAGAAGGAAACAACGCGTCATCGGGTTTCTCCCGCAGTCCGATAAAAATTTTTGGTTCGGGGTGCTTTGAGGTAGGCATGGATATCAGCAATCCTTTATCAAGCCTGAAATCGCCTGCAACCTCAGATCGCGGCCCCTGTCAAAAAAAAAGCCCGGCAGGAGATGACACCCCTTTGATTGAAAGGGTGCTTTCATATGCAGAAAAAAAGTTTTTCACCAAGAATAAAGAAATTCCCATTCAAGAGAATGACACGCAAACTCTTTTTTATGTGCGCACAGGCACAATCGAAGTCTACCAATCGGTCGGGGCTACCAAAATTGTTGTCGCTTTGATTGGCGGCGGCAACTTCTTTGGCGAAATCGGTTTTTTCGACGGGGTTTCGCGGGTAAGAAACATCCGGGTTACAGACGATGCTGAAATATGCATAATCACTGTAGAAACGATGGCTCGTCTGCAAGAGGAAAATCCACCGTTGTACGCTGCATTTCTTGCCCACCTCACCCGCTCGATCTGTGCTAAATTCCGCCGCATACTTGAAGAAAGCGAACCGCTGATCGGTTACGCCGCCTCGCTGTCAACCGGCCGCCACGGTTATCGCGAGACCGCCCCGATACCCTCTGCTTTTTTGGCCACGCCGGCGTGGAATACTGTGCACCGGAAAGTTGAACAGTGCAAAGCCGACCTTTTCAACTTTTCTTATAGGCTGCAACACGAAACCGCTAGCAGTAGCAGTAACCATGAAGAAAACCGTAATAAATTATTCACTTTTCTCGATAAGTTCAACGCGCTGCTCTTAGATTTGAATGCGGCCGCATACAACCAGGAAGAGGAAGATTGCATCTGGGGCTATGTGTTTAAAGAGTTCTTTCCATATTTTATGCGGAGCCGCTTTGCTGAACGGGCCTACTACAAGCCCAAGGGCTATGCCGGTGACTTCCAGATGATGGAGATGATTTACCGAAATCAGCCTGCTGGGGACGGCAAGCTCGGTATGCTAGTAGATGAATGGGGTTTGTCAACCGCTGCAGCAAAGGCTATCCGTGGCCGGAGAAAGTTATTGCACCGCCAGCTCTCCGCCCTTAGTGCACAAAAGATCAGGCAGGGTGCTGCCCCGGTGCGCGTGATGAACCTGGCCTGCGGGGCCAATCGGGAATTATTCGATTTTATTGAGGAATGTGATTTCAGCAATCGCATCGAAGCTTTATGCGTTGATATTGACCATGAAGCTCTCGAGTATACGGATCAAGCGGTCAATACCTTTCCGCATCAGGCGACAATTCGACTCATGAAAGAAAATATTGTTAAATGGGCTTTGGGAAAAATTACCCATAGAATCCCTTTGCAAGATATTATTTATTCCTCCGGCCTTACAGACTATCTGGACAATAATCTTTTTCTGGCCCTTATTACCCGGTGCTATGAACATCTCAAACCAGGTGGTGTCCTCATGATCGGCAATTTTTCCCCGAAAAACTCCACCCGGCCAATAATGGATCATATCCTGCACTGGAAATTGATTCACCGCGACGAAGAAGAGATGCTCGGTCTCTTTAATCGGAGCCCCTTTGGAAAAAATATCCAAATTGTTGCAGAAGATCAGGGCGTGAACATTTTTGCTGTGGCTGCTAAAATCGATTCCGTTTGAGTTACAAATGAAAGCTGCATGAAAACGGTGGTGGTAGAACATAACAAACGGTTTCTGGTTGAAACCAGGAAATTATTCCATCACCGGGTTTCCATAGGACTTTGGCTCGGAATCATTCTAATCCCCTTATTTTCCGTTCTTGATTATATTGCAGCACGCCAATTCCTCGGAACTTTTCTTTTTTACAGATTTGTCTGCACCGGAGGTTTTCTCGTACTGCTAGCCATGCAGCAGCATCGTTTCGGGCATCGGCATCCCTTCCTTATATCCACACTGGCATTCCTCTTTGCCGGCCTCACCATTTCTCTTATGGTTGTCAGGCTCGGTGGTTTTGCCTCTTCGTACTATGCAGGCCTGCTCCTTGTGCTTGTCACTTATTCCGTGCTGTTACCACTCAGCATTACACAATCCATATATTCCAGCCTTCTTCTCTATGGAATCTATATTGTCCCGCTGATTTTTTTAAGTGATCTGACCACAGAAAACCGTTCGATCTTTATCAACAACAACTTCTTCTTTATCTCCTTTGTTATTATCGGTGCCGTGCAATGTTATGATGACACCCAGGCAAGAATCAGGGAATTTAATTTACGCCTGTCATTAAACGATCACACAAGAAAACTGAAATATTACGCGAAACATCTAGAAGATGAAGTTGGAAAACGTGCCAAAGACATTTCCACGGAAGGTCTTTTGGGCTTTTCTTTCATAAACATTGTCCACAATGATTATGTTCCTTCTGTTGAAGAAACTCTATTGCGGCAGTTACTGGAGGTAACTGAGATCAAAGATTTTCAATTTCAGTTTGTCCTGCCTTCCAGCCATGTAATGGATGTTGAATGCAATGCAAAACGCATTGAAAAAGAGGGAGTCTTCATTGGTTTCCAGTTGGTAATCAGAGATATTTCCAAAAGAAAAAAACTGGAACAGGATTTGATTAAATCTTGCCAGGATGTTTACAATGCGAGAATGGCAACAATTCTCGGCCTTGCTAAATTAGCCGAGTATAGAGACAAAAACACTGGCGGTCACTTGGAACGAATACGGGAGTATTGCCGCATCCTCGCGGAAGAATTGGCCAAGAGTTCGAAATATATGGATTACATCTCCAAGGAATATATTGACGATCTCTATTCTTCTTCCATTCTGCATGATATAGGCAAGGTTGCCATACCCGATGCCATTTTACTCAAACCTGGTAAACTCAGGACTGAAGAGTTCGAAATAATTAAACAGCATTCCATTATCGGTGGGGATGCCTTGAAGGCAATTGAAGATAAAATCAAAGGCGAATCGTTTCTCACCATGGGCAGGGAAATCGCCTATCATCATCATGAACGATGGGACGGCACTGGATACCCAAGCGGTTTAAGAGGAGAAGAAATCTCCTTATCAAACCGTATAGTAGCCCTTGCTGATGTTTATGACGCCCTCACCTCACAAAGAAGTTACAAACCAGCCTATTCCCATGAACTGGCAAAAGAGATTATCGCAAAAGAAAAAGGCCGCCATTTTGATCCTCAGATTGTGGAAGCCTTTTTAGCGCTTGAAAAGAAGTTTGACCACATCCGGCAGCAGTTTGACTATTAGTTCTGGGAATAAATATTGGCGGAGCCGGATACAAACAGAAATAGTTGGTTATAAAAATAGGCATAAAAAAAAGGAGAAGGATACACCATATCCTCCTCCATATTAAAAACCAAAAAATCGTCTGCAGAAATCAGACGCAACCAGTCGGTTTGGGCAGACCAGCCATTTTGCAGGCTCCCTTACCAGGTCCTGATGGGAAGAGCTCATAAATTCTCTTCAGCGGGAAGCCGGTAGTCTTTGAAAGGATACGCACCATAGGAGC
>CALZHT010000041.1 GCA_945787445.1 uncultured Desulfobulbaceae bacterium | reverse complement strand
ACCTTGCAGACCAAACACCTGTAAAGGGCGTAGACTGCTTGGCAACCCTGCCACCGTATCCGCCTCAGGCGGACTTAGGTCGTTGGCTTTGCGTCCCACCGTTTCGGGTGGTTTGCCTTTTTCAAGCATCTATATAATGCTTATGTCATTTATATAAGCGAATATCGTGCCAAACTATCAACGGGACATGTCTCCATAAAAGAGCATGAAGTCATTTCTGGTCACACAACCATCCCCATCGATATCAGCTGCCGCCTTATATCTTCTGTCTCCAACACATCGTCCCTTTGCTCTTCTGAAGAGCCTGAAATCCCACCGATTGAGGACTCCGTCGTTATTGATATCGCTTGAACTTTGAGAAAGTACTGCTGCATCTTGATCTGCATTTTGCACCTCAACCGTACACCAATCAGAACTCCGCAAGCCACCGTTATCGGTCACTGTCACCCTGAAACGCAGGGGCGAGTTACTATCATTTTCCGGTGGAATGGAGAAACTTGGCCTCATGGAATTCGGTCGAGAAAGGGTTACCGGAAATCCCTGGGTCTGGACCCAACGGTATGAACGGATGCCATCATCGTTGTCCTGTGATCTTGAGGCATCCAATAAAACGGTCTCACCAGATTGGGCTGCTTGATTCTGTCCGGCGTTGGCTATCGGCGGGTCATTCACCCAACTGACATTGACAATGGTGGTGTCCTGGGCCTGCAGGCCGTCGAAATCGGACACCGTCAATTGAAAAACAAGAGATGCTCCATCCAAGCCAGTCTCAGGTGCGTTGAATGTTGGCCGCCGTGCTGATGGATTGGAAAGAGTCACACGCGGCCCTCTAATCTGGTTCCAGAAATATGATCGGATCCCATCGTCAGGGTCGTTGGACAAGGCGCCATTAAGCCTGACAAAATCACCCTCATATACTGCCTGGTTTCCTCCTGCGTTTGCAGTGGGCGGCCGATTTGCGCGGGTGACATTTACGATGGCGGTATCTCGGCTCGTTTGGCCGTTGAAGTTTGTAACCGTCAATTCGAATACCAACGACGCAATGTCGGCGCCGATTTCCGATGATTCAAAGGTAGGCTGCATAGCTGTAGGATCGGAAAGGGTGACATCAGGCCCTTCTATTTGCGTCCATTGCATTGATTCAATATTATTGACCGGATGGCTATTAGATCCACTCAGGGTAACAGTGTCGCCATAATTGACGGTCTGGTCCGGGCCGGCATTTGCCACAAGCGGATTATTAACCGGCGTAGTGGCTGTAGTGGCTGTAATGGTAATTGTCACGGTTGCGGTGTTTGAAAAAGCGGAGCCGTCACTTACCCTAAATGTAAAGCTGTCCGTGCCGGTTGTGTTTGCATTTGGTGTATAACGATATGAACCTGTTGATGAGTTCAACAGCTGTACCCAACCATTGCTGGCGTTTCTTACAATACTGTATGTCAAGGAATTATTTTCCACATCAGTGGCAGAAAGGGATGCTCTTACCGCCGATCCTTGAGAAGTAGTTGCAGTGCCACTGCGGGCGCGGGGAGGATCATTGCTCGGCCTGACCGTAATGGTCACGGTTGCTCTATTGGAGTCACTGGTGCCGTCGTTAACCCTGAAACTGAACGAATCGGTGCCGGTGGCATTGGCATTGGGAGTATATCGGAATTCACCGGTCCCGGCAGTCAGCTGCACAGTACCTCTCGCGGGATTGCTCACTACTCTGTAGGTCAAAGGATCATTATTCGAATCAGATGCGGTGAGAAATCTGCGCAAGACAGTATCTTCTTGGGTGGATAAATTGGCATTAGTTGCTGTTGGAGGAGCGTTGGAAGCAGAGGGTGGCAAAGTATAAACGACATTCCTCGCCGCTGAACGAGAAGACTGATTCCCGGCCCGATCAAAGGCGGTCATGGTAAATCTGTTGTTTTCCGTGGTAACATCAACGGAACAGCGCAATTGACGTGCTGACGGGTTTGAGGTTTCACAGAGATACGCATTTTGATGAAAGATGCGAAAACCAGCAAGGTTTGGAGCCGCACTGCTGTTGTAATTCCAGGAAATATCAACCGGCCGGATAACAGCACGAGCCGTGTTTACATTAACGAAGGAAACAACGAGAAAGACAACGCCAACCAGGACAATAATTTTCTGAATTTTTGATAAAAATATAGGTATACGTCTTGCTGCAAACATAAAAAATATCCTTTGTTTGTTATTTCACCTCGCAGCGCAAACACCCGGAGGGTGATGACTGCTTGGCAACCCAGCTACCATAATCGCCGCAGACAGACTGAGGCTGTTGGCTTTGCGCCCCACCCTTCCGAGTGGTTTGCCTTTTCCAAGCTTTCTGATTCGTAAAAAATTATTTGGTTGCCCATCTGGCGTGTTCTAAGCAGTATTTGTGCCAGACACAATTATTTCAAACAAATCAACAAGATAAATAATACAGCATAACTATTTCATGGAATATTTATGGGTAAATTGTCGCAAAAGAGCGACACCACAGCCCATGCAGTTAGTTAACTTATTGATTATGCTTAATTTTTTGTGTCGCTCAATAGAGACAATAAGAGCAAAAAACACCACATGCTGCAAGAGATCGATTGCCTTGCCATTTCTGGGTGTTCAATACATTCAGTATGTAGATATTTTTTTATTTATTGTCTTACGAAAGGATTAATTTATTTGTTATATAAAATCATTGATATCATCACCTGGGGCGTATTAGAAGAAAAAAAGGGAGCGCCTTGCCGTGTGAAGGTGAAGAAAGGCAAAGGCGCTCGCTCAAGGAGGGAAAGAGATGTAGATGGTTATTTTGTTGAGAATTGTCCATAGAAGATCATAAAATCTTCAGTTGTCACACAACCATCCCCATCAAGGTCAGCTGCTGCATTGTATCTTTTGTCACCAACGCACTGTTCCTTTGCTCTTCTGAAGAGCCGGAAGTCATGCCGGTTAATGACGCCATCATCATTAATATCACTCGCATCCTGAAAATCAACCGCACAGGAGTCAGAACTCTGTAAGCCACCGTTATCGGTCACAGTCACCTGAAATTTCAGACGGTTATTGCCACTGTTCTCTGCCGGCAAGGTAAAGGTCGGTTTCAAGGATGTCGGTTCCGAGAGTGTTACAGGAAATCCCTCGGTCTGGGTCCAGCGGTATGACCGAATTCCGTCGTCGCTATCTTGTGATTTTGAGGCATCCAATACAACGGTCACACCAACTTGGGCTGTCTGATCCGTTCCCGCATCGGCTATTGGCGGGTCATTCACCCAACTGACATTAACAATGGTGGTGTCTTGGGCCTGCAGATCGTTGAAATCGGATACTGTCAACTCGAAGACCAGAGACGCTCCATCCAAACCGGTCTCAGGTGCGTTGAATGTTGGTCGCATTGCTGATGGATTGGAAAGAGTCACATCCGGCCCGCCAATCTGATTCCAAAAATATGATTGGATCCCATCGTCATGATCATTGGATAAGGCGCCATCGAGCATCACCTGATCGCCTTCAAACACCTCCTGCTCTCCACCTGCATCTGCTGTTGGCGATTGGTTCGCCCAGGTTATGTTTACAATTGAAGTGTCGCGATCCTCCTGGCCACTGAAGTTGGTTACAGTAAGTTCAAAAACCAGCGATACAGTATCATATTCGATTTCTGCGGAATCAAAGGTGGGCTGTATTGCATGAGGATCGGAAAGCGTGACATCAGGCCCTTCTACCTGCGTCCATTGCATTGATTCAATATCATCTACCGGATGGCTGTTGGATGCGTCCAGTGTAACAGGGTCACCATAATTGACGGTCTGGTCCGGGCCGGCATTTGCCACAAGCGGATCATTAACCGCTGTAATGGTGATTGTCACGATTGCGGTATTTGAAAAAGCAGAACCGTCACTCACCCTAAAGGTAAAACTGTCTGTACCGTATATATTAGCATTGGGAGTATAGCGATACGAACCTGTAGTCGAGTTAAGCAGTTCGGCATGGCCTTTTGCACCATCAGCTACAACAGTATAGGTTAAAGAATTGTTTTCCTCGTCGGTTGCTGAAAGGGATGCTATGACAGCCGTGTCTTCAGATGTTGTTGCGGTTCCGTCAAAAGCACGGGGTGGATCGTTGACCGGTCTTACGGTAATGGTTACAGTGGAGTTTGCGGTTAACGAACCGTCCGTGATTTGGTAGGTAAAGGAATCCGTGCCGGAATAATCGGGCATGGGGGTGTATATAACACTGTTGCCGCTCATTCTGGTGGTGCCAGCATTTGCGTTGCCAACCGAGGTAAGACTCAAAGCATCTCCGTCAACATCGTTGTCGTTTTGAATAACCTGAATGCTCACCTGTCTATCTTCATTAATCGTTCTCTGATCAGCAACAGCAGTCGGTCGATCATTAACTGGCGTAACCGATATTGTCACGGTTGCAGTATTCGAATCATTGGAACCATCGTTTACAAGAAAGGTGAACGAATCGGTGCCGGTGGCATCGGCATTGGGAGTGTATCTGAATTCGCCGGTAGTGGAACTCACCAGCTGCACACCACCACGTGAAGGATTGCTGACTACGGTAAATGTCAAAGGATCGTTTTCCGGATCAGATGCGGTGAGAAAACTGTTCAGAACCACGTCTTCCATGGTGGATGCATTGATGGCATTTGCTACCGGAATGCCCGAAGCAGGCGGTGTGTACATGACATTTACCGGCTGCGAGTGAGCAGATTCGTTCCCATCATCATCAACAGCAGTCATGGTGAATTCATTGTTTTCCTCAGTAACATCAACGGTGCAGCTTAACTGCCGGAGCGCAGGATTCGATGCGTCGCAGAGATAGGCATTTTCGTGATAGATCCGGAAGCCGGCAAGGTTTGGGACTGCATTGGAGTCATAACTCCAGGAAATATCAACCTGTCTGAGCACCGCGTAAACATTATTTACATTAAGAAAAGAAACAACGAGAAAAACCAAAGGAGCCAGTACAATGAATTTGTCTAGCTTTGCTAAAGTAAACATGAAATCACCCTCTGTTTGGTATTTCGCCTTGCAGCGCAAACACCCAGGGGGTGATGACTGCTTGGCAACCCTGCCACCATATCCGCCGCTGGCGGATTTAGGCCGTTGGTTTTGCGTCCCACCCTTTCGAGTGGTTTGCCTTTTTCAAGCCTCTATGCTATGTGCACTTAGTTAGAATGCTATTTTTATGCCAATTAAAAATTCTCTTTACTTTCTTATAGAATAAATCTGCTCAAATCTTCGTCCTGGGAAATGTCGGCAAGCTGCTCGGGTTACTATAAATTCTTTGTCTGTCAAGTCTGTGGCAATGAAAGACAATTCCTCGAGCATTTTTTCCATGACCGTATGAAGACGCCGGGCACCGATATCCTCAGTTTTTTGATTAACCTCAGCGGCTATTTTGGCCATCTCCCGTATGGCGTCATCATCAAAACGCAACGTGACACCTTCTGTTGCCATCAATGCAATATACTGCAGGATCAAAGCGTTCTGCGGTTCGGTGAGAATCTTATAAAATTCTTCTTCGCCCAAGGAATTAAGTTCAACCCGCAAAGGAAATCTTCCCTGTAATTCCGGAATGATGTCGGATGGTTTTGCAGTATGGAAGGCACCGCTGGCAATAAAAAGGATGTGGTCCGTCTGCACCATCCCGTGTTTTGTCGTAACAGTGGAACCTTCGACAATCGGAAGGAGATCGCGCTGCACACCTTCGCGGGACACTTCAGCGCCGCCATGCGATCCGCTGTTTCTTGAGGCAATCTTATCGATCTCATCGAGGAAAATGATGCCGGACTGTTCGGTTCGTCGGATGGCTTCCTTTACGACCTCATCCATATCAATGAGCTTTTCGGTTTCCACTTTGATTATTATTTCTCTGGCTTCCCTTACTTTGAGTTTGCGCCGTTGCGACTTTTTGGGAAACATCTTGCCAAAAACATCTTTAAGATTGGAGCCCATATCTTCAAATCCGCCTCCGGGAAAGATCTCGACAAAGGGCATCTTCTGGGACTGTTCCACCTCCATGTCAACAAGCCTGTCCTCAAATTTGCCTTCATGAAGCATTGCCCGGAATTTTTCCCGGGTCCTTTGCTCCGCCGATTCTGTCTCCTGAGCAGTATCTTCCTCGGAACCTGCGCTGGCCATGGCCATGGCCCTGTCCTGATATTTGCCTGCCGAAGGTCGAGGCGGCAAAAGCAAATCAAGCAGATATTCCTCCGACATCTCCCTGGCCTTCTTTTCTACTTCCTTACTATTCTCCTGCTTCACCATATTGATGGCCAGCTCGGTAAGATCACGTATCATGGACTCCACATCCCTGCCAACGTATCCAACCTCAGTAAATTTGGAAGCCTCGACCTTTAAGAACGGCGACTGGGCGAGGTTGGCAAGCCTCCTGGCAATCTCGGTTTTGCCAACTCCGGTCGGGCCAATCATAATTATATTCTTTGGCGCGATTTCATCGCGCAGGGGCGGTTCGACCTGCTGCCGCCGCCAGCGATTGCGCAGAGCTATGGCAACCAGACGCTTGGCACTATCCTGGCCAATGATGAAACGGTCAAGTTCAGTTCATTGGTATAAATGCATATAGACGCTGCAATTTCCATGGCAGCGCGGCATATGAATTCCGCATCGTGTTCACTGTTATTAACAAGCGCCTTGGCCGCAGCTTGGGCATAGGGCCCTCCCGAACCAATAGCAAGGACGCCGTCATCCGGCTCTATAACATCGCCATTACCGGAGAGCAGCAAGGAATGTTCCCTGTCCACTGCAATCAATAAAGCCTCCAGACGCCGCAATATTTTATCCGTTCGCCAGTCCTTGGCAAGCTCCACAGCGGCCCGGACTAAATTGCCGTTATACTGCTCCAGTTTTTGTTCCAATTTATCAAATAAGGTAAACGCATCAGCCGTGGCGCCGGCAAATCCGGTGATTACCTTGCCATTGAATAGTCTGCGAACCTTTTTGGCTTCGTGTTTCATCACGGTGTTGCCCATGGTGACCTGCCCGTCTCCGGCAACAACCACTTGGCCTTTATGCCTGACTGAAACAATAGTCGTTGATCGTGTTTTCAAGTAGATATCCTCCGAAATACATGGTCCATGCCCTTTTACAGGATTAATTCTTGATAACCCGAAAAAATCGGGAAAGCGGTTAACGTGCCATGTGATTTCAAGTAATTACAGCGTAATACAACGATGAATTCGTATTAGCCCTGCAAGAAATACCCCCTGTACTTATCGCCCCTTTCAGCGCAAAGGATTATAACGGTCAACGCGTCTGCATAGCAGACAATTCGTAATTCTTACGAATTCATCAAATCTTTGTGTTTCCCTTCTTTGCCATGGGATGGGCCTTATCGTAAACCTCCATCAAATGATCAATATTGAGATGGGTATACTTTTGGGTTGTCGAAAGGCTTGCATGCCCGAGCAGTTCCTGTACCGACCTCAAATCAGCTCCCATCTCCAGAAGATGGGTGGCAAAGGAATGTCGCAACGCATGTGGGGTGACCCGGGCGGTGATGCCTGCCCGCCGGCCGTACATTTTGACAAGCCGCTCCACACTTCTTGCCGTTAACCTTCCCCCCCGGCCGTTGAGAAATACGGCATCGATCTCCATCTGTTTTCCTGACTGTATCGCTTGACGAATCAGTAATTCGCGTTGGGCTAAATATTTCTCCAAGGCTACTATGGCCGGCCTGCCCATGGGCACTAACCTTTGACGATGGCCCTTGCCCGTCACCTTAATCATTGCTGTGTCAAAATCAAGGGTGTTCATATCAAGGGCCACAAGTTCGGCCACCCGCATCCCCGTAGAATAGAGAATCTCCAAAATTGCTTTGTCACGCAAAGCAAAGGCGTCTCCTTCTCCCGGTGTTTCCAGGAGGGTAAAAACTTCATCCACCGTCAAAAAAACCGGGATATATTTTGCCTTCCTAGGCATTGATATGCCGACAAGCGGATCAGTTGTAATTATTTTATCGCGGATGAGAAACTTGAAAAAAGACCTCAACGCCGACATTTTGCGGGCAACGGAAGAACTTTTGTTCCTGGTGTTCAGGCTGTAGACATAAGCCCTTACATCCTTTTGTTCTATCTCCGTAATATCTTTTCCCGGACCGGTGAAGGATGTAAAATCGCGCAGATCTCGCAAATAACTGGAAACGGTATTGGGAGAATACCCCTTTTCAATTGCCAGCCAATCCGCAAATCGTTTCACATGGTCGTTCACGCCATCCACCTTAAGACAATCCCAAAACCCGCCAGTCTTGGGGGAAATGCATTGTCTCTGAAAATTCTCAGTACCTTTACCACAGGCACGTTTTTTTTTAAAGGCATTGCCCATTGGCGCATATTCTTTTATTATGTATGCCATTTTCCTAAGCGATCAAAGAGCACTCCGAGCTGTAATCGCCTAAAGGTTGGGAAGAAACTTTTACCTAAGTTGTTTAACCTATAATTGGTTATCCATTTACGGCATAATGCATTTGGCTCTAGATCACAAAAAAGGCAACACTATTTTTCACAATAAAACTATGGCGAAAAAATCCTTTGAAGACGCCTTAACCAGGCTTGAAAAAATAACGGATGAACTGGAAGATGGAAACCTGAGCCTCGAGTCTTCTTTGAAGAAATTTGAAGAAGGAATCAAACTGGCGGAATTCTGCAACACAAAATTGGAAGAGGCTCAGAAAAAAGTTGATATCCTCCTCAAAAAAGATGGCAAACTTACTTCCGTACCATTTGAACAAGAAGATAGTGATACAGACTGAGGAGTAGATATATCAATCAATAATAACATACCGTAAAACGATCCCTACACCGAAAGACTGATTCGTGCCTTAAAAAGAGATACTGCAAATTGTAGAAATCATTTGTGGGCAGAATTGCGCAGACCATAACTGATACAGAGCTAATAATATTACAATAGGATGCAGACAGGAAAACAGTCATACCTCGCCAATTCAATTTAACCCCAAATCACCGATCCGTATGTTTTTGCCAAAAACTATTGCGCTGCAAAAAAGCCTTTTTGGTGGAGCATGAGTAGGCGAAGTGGAAATTATGCAGCGGCTATTTTGTTCAATTTATGGATATAAAAGAAATTCTTAACCAAAAAAGGCTGCAAATAGAAGAGGCCCTGCTCCACTGTATGCTCCATGATGAAGGGACGTTGGCGCAACACATTAAAGCCATGCGTTACAGCCTCTTTGCCGGTGGCAAGAGGGTACGTCCTATTCTCTGCCTGGCGGCAACCGAGTCCCTTGGTCTTGACAGCGGACCTTTTCTGCCGGTTGCCTGCGGTTTAGAATGCATTCATACCTATTCACTCATCCATGACGACCTTCCGGCCATGGATAATGACGAAATGCGCAGGGGTAAACCGACCAATCATGTAGTATTTGGCGAAGCCGAGGCTATCCTTGCCGGCGATGGGTTGCTCACCTTTGCCTTCGAGCTTTTTAGCAATCCTGAACTTTCCGAGTATGTAACTGACGGAGAACGATTGCGCCTTATCCATACTATTGCCCGAGCTGCCGGTTCGCTTGGCATGGTCGGCGGACAGGCCGTTGACATTGTCTCAGAAGGCAAACCCATCTCTTTTGAAATGCTGCGCTTCATCCATAGCCACAAAACCGGCGCCCTGATCACCGCATCAGTGCAAGCCGGCGCTATCCTCGGTCAGGCTACTCAGGAACAGTTCCAGGCGCTTACAACCTACGGGCAAAATATCGGCCTTGCCTTTCAAATTGTTGACGATTTGCTCAACGTTGTCGGCACTGCCGAAGAGCTCGGCAAAGCTACAGGTTCTGATGCAGAGCGTCAGAAGGCAACGTATCCCTCATTTTTCGGGATTGAAATAACACGGAAAAAAGCAAACGAGGCCGTTGATAATGCCATCGCGGCACTGTCGGGCTTTGATGGCAAGGCAGATTTTTTAAGAGGACTGGCCAACTATATTCTAACGAGAAAAAGATAAATAATATCGAAAAGATAAAATTGCATTGCGCAATAATTCCTTTATTAGTAAAGAATGATTCCTATGACAAAAGAGGATCCATCATATATGAAACCTTCCATGCCCTTGCTTGAAGCTATTGATTCTCCCGAAGATTTGCGGAAGCTTTCTGAGAAAGACCTGCCACGGCTTGCCAGGGAGATACGGCAGACAATAATTGAAACGGTTTCAGAGACCGGCGGCCACCTTGCCCCATGTTTGGGGGTGGTGGAACTCACCCTTGCCTTGCATTATGTTTTTAACACACCGGAAGACGCTATCATCTGGGATGTCGGTCACCAAGCCTATGCCCACAAACTTCTCACCGGCAGGAGAGAACAATTTCATACCCTGAGGCAATATGAAGGGATCAGCGGATTCCCCAAACGGGAAGAAAGCCCTTATGACGCATTTGACACCGGCCACAGCAGCACGTCGATCTCGGCAACTCTTGGAATTGCCCTGGCAAAACACCTGAAAGGTGATCCCAGCAAGACCATAGCAGTAATTGGTGACGGTTCAATGACCGGCGGCATTGCGTTTGAAGCGTTAAATCAAGCCGGACATCTGGGCAATGACCTTATTGTAATTCTCAATGACAATGAAATGTCAATCTCCCCCAATGTCGGTGCCCTTTCAAGTTTTCTGAGTCGGAAATTGACGGGCAAGGCCATGGTACGAGTGAAAAGAGAGATGGAACACTTTCTCAAGTCCTTTGCCAATGTTGGTGAAAACATCTTGCATGTACTGAAGAGAAGCGAAGAAAGTATCAAAGGATTTTTTACGCCCGGCATGCTCTTTGAAGCCTTAAAGTTTGAATACATCGGCCCCATTCCCGGCCACCAGATAGATAATCTTATCCAAACCCTCCAAAATATCCGTGATTTCAGCCAAGGGCCGGTGCTGGTGCATATGCTCACCACCAAGGGGAAAGGATATCCGCCTGCCGAATCCAATCCGGGTGATTACCATGGTGTCGGCCCCTTTGTTATTGAGACTGGGGCACCGGTTCCCTCCCCTCCGAGTCCAGTAAGCTATACCAAAACATTCGGTGATGCCCTTGTCAAAATTGCCGAAGAAGATCCACGGATAGCAGCCATATCCGCAGCAATGACGCAAGGAACCGGTCTTACCGAGTTTTCACAGCGGTTCCCGGACCGGTTTTTTGATGTAGGCATTGCCGAACAGCATGCAGTCACCTTTGCCGCTGGTTTGTCCATTGAAGGTATGCTGCCTGTTGTTGCTATATATTCCACCTTTCTGCAACGGGCTCTGGACCAGATTATCCATGACGTCTGCCTGCAAAATCTGCCGGTGACCTTTGCCATTGACCGCGGCGGTGTGGTGGGTGATGATGGACCGACGCATCACGGCGTTTTTGATCTCTCATTCCTCCGTTTCATCCCCAACCTGGTATTGATGGCGCCGAAAGACGAAGACGAACTGCAACATATGCTTCTTACCGCCATCTTGTATCCCGGCCCGGCAGCGGTAAGGTACCCGCGGGGCGCCGGGCAAGGAGTACCCCTGTCTTCAACTTTTTCCAAATTACCTTTCGGCAAGGGAGAGCTTCTGAAAGAGGGAAAAGATATTCTTTTGCTCCCGGTAGGCAACAGGGTCTATCCTGCAATGGAGGCCGCTGAAGGCCTTGCAAAGGTCGGCATAGACGCTGCGGTAATCAATCCCCGCTTCATTAACCCTTTGGATGGCGACCTTATTGCAGAATGGGCGGAAAAAACAGGCCGGGTTATAACTATTGAAGATAATGTGCGCAAAGGGGGATTCGGAAGCGCCGTAATTGAACTGCTGGCAAAACGACGTCTTACACAAATTCAGACCAAGCTCCTTGGGCTGCCCGATAAATTCATTGAACACGGCACTCAGGAAATTTTATGGAGCAAATGCAAGATCGACACCCCTGCGATCATCAATGCGGGCATGGCCCTGATGGATGCAACTGAATAATAAAATTTCGTCAAAATAAAAGCGGCGGAGCACTTTTATGGGGAAACTAACGTCTGAAGCGTTGTCGAAAAAACTTGAAAAGTCATTACGCAGTAAAATGGCACCAGTGTTCCGAAAATATGGACTTGCCATTGAACCTTTGCTGACGCCCCTCAGATGGAAACCACTGGTTCTGGTCATCGGCAATTACTCCTCAGGAAAATCCACCCTAATCAATGAGCTTCTGGGCCAACACATCCAAAGAACCGGGCAAGCCCCCACTGACGACAGTTTTACCATCATCACCCATGCTGATGACGGAGACGGTAGGAAAGAAATTTCCGGCAATACTATTATCAATGATGAAAGCCTGCCCTTTACACCATTGCGACGTTTTGGTGAACGATTACTTTCTCATCTTCGTTTAAAACAGGTCAATGCCCCCATTCTGCACGATCTCGCCATCATCGATACTCCCGGGATGCTCGACTCGGTCACTGAACGTGATAGAGGGTACGACTATTTGAGCGTTGTCGGTGAACTTGCCAGAATATCCGATATTATTCTCCTGATGTTTGATCCCCATAAAGCCGGGACTATCAAGGAAACTTATCAGGCCATCAGAAGTACGCTCCCTGGCTCCACGGGCGAGGACCGGGTCTTTTACGTGTTAAACCGCATTGATGAATGCGAAAACGTAATAGACCTGGTGAAATCTTTTGGAACCTTATGCTGGAACCTGTCGCAGATGACCGGCAGGAAAGATATTCCCAGAATATTTCTTACTTTTGCAGCAACGGAGAGTTCCACAAGACCCGGACTTGAAATCTGGGAAAGCGAGCGCGAAGAGCTTAAGCAGCATGTGCTGACCGCCCCTAAGATGCGGATCAACCATCTGTTTGAAGAAGTAGAAAGGGGCATACGGGAAATATCATTACAGGTTGAAGCATTAAGTGCTTTCCGCGCCGGTTTTTCCAAGCGGTTGAAAAAAATATTTAGGATTGGCGCAATAACGGTTTTAGCAGTTTTATTGGGTGGTGATCTGCTTCTGAAACTGGTAACAGGATATCCGGAATCAACCTTTATCTGGGAATTCGTAAAAGGCTCTCTTAAACCCGAACATCTTTTTATACCAGGTGCAGCTGCTTTTTTGGTTATCATTGCCTTCATGATTTTAATCAATAAAATCGCCTTTCCACAATACGTCAAAGCCACCTTGGAAAATCTAGACACGCTCCTGCCCCTTGAAACGAAATACAAAAAAGATCTGTGGGGTCGGGTCAAAGAGTCGATCCAGCAAATCCTCACTGAAAAAGCACGCAGATATATCTGGATTAATCATGATCACTACCATAAACGAATAGAGCGCTTTCTCGAACGGGATCTGCGCAAGCTCTTTCCTGGATATGAATAGGCTCTTTCTTGCCGCAGGTCATTTTTTTTGATTACTGATATGTATATAACTTCACTAAACACGATCAGCGAGTACATTCCCTGCAACTTGTTGAAGCGAAGTGGAAATTCCGCTTAAACAGGGCTGCGGGGATATTCAATACGAGACAAAAAACTTCGATTTTCTTGTTCAATTCCGGAGAAAAACTTGCCTGATAAAATTACAAAATACATCGACAAAAACCGGGACAGAGTCTCAACCCTGATGGACCGGTACATTTCCCTTGAAAGGCCTTTCCTGCTCAAATCGGATATTAGCGAAGTATTCCAAGAATTTTGCCATGAAACCAATGACAAGGAGCTGGGAAAATCACCTTTGGGTAAAATGCTCTGCAAGGCCCAGGAAGCAACATTCGAAGTGCCGTGGATCTATTTTGCTGTACGGCAGCGCATTGCCCAATGGTATTTTGCCCGTTATCACACCGAGGAAATGAACCTTGAAAAAATCCCGGTTGCGGAGTTTCTGAAATTCAAGGAACGCTTTGTCGAAAAACAAGATAATAACAACGATTGGCTGCTGGAAATAGATCTCACTCCATTTGAAAGGGGCTTCCCAAAATTAAAAGAAAGCCGTTCCATCGGCAGGGGCGTTGAATTCCTGAACCGCCACCTGTCGAGTAGGCTCTTTGCCGATCTGGGAAAAGGCGACAAGCGGCTCCTCAATTTCCTGCACGTTCATAAACATCGCGGCATGCAACTCATGCTAAATGACCAGATCAAGGATGTGGATGAACTTCAGGAAGCGATCCGTTCTGCCGAAGACTATCTTGCCCAGGAGGATCCGGAAGCCCTCTGGTCCGATGTGGGGAAAGAATTGCAATCTCTTGGTTTCGAGCCTGGATGGGGACGGACTGCAAGCCAGATGCGGGATACACTTAAGCTTCTTTCCGATGTCCTTGAAGCGCCGGATCATTACAATCTTGAGCTTTTTCTAGGTCATATCCCCATGATATTCAACATAGTTATCCTGTCGCCGCATGGCTATTTCGGCCAGGAAAACGTGCTTGGCCTGCCCGACACCGGTGGCCAGGTTGTCTATATACTTGACCAGGTGCGCGCCCTGGAAAAGGAAATGCGCAAACGTTTTTATGACCTGGGGCTTGACTTTGAGCCTCGCATTCTTGTGGTTACCCGTCTTATTCCTGAAGCGGGCAACTCCACCTGCGATCAAGCACGAGAACCGATCATGGGCACGGAGAACGCTATAATTCTGCGGGTGCCTTTTCGTTCCCCTGATGGTGATGTTGTACCGCACTGGATTTCACGATTCAATATATGGCCTTTTCTGGAGCAATTTACCATCGAGGTTGAAAAAGAAATCCTGGCAGAACTCCAGGTCAGGCCGGACCTGGTCATTGGCAACTATTCAGATGGAAATCTCGTAGCAAGCCTCCTTACCGAACGATTGGGGGTTACCCAGTGCAATATTGCCCATGCTCTGGAAAAAACAAAATACCTCTTCTCTGATCTCTATTGGAAAGATAATGAACCCCATTATCACTTTTCCTGTCAGTTCACGGCAGACCTCATTGCCATGAACACTGCCGACTTTATCATTACCAGCACCTATGAAGAAATTGCCGGCAATGACGACACCATCGGCCAGTACGAAAGCTATAATTCTTTTACCATGCCCGACCTTTACCGGGTGATCAGCGGGATTGACGTTTTTGACCCGAAATTCAATATAGTTTCACCTGGAGCGGATCCTGAGATATTTTTCCCGCTCACGGAAAAAAAGCGAAGGCTTCGTGGCCTTCATGATGAAATTGACAATCTTGTTTTCGGTCAAGACGACCGACCTGATGCCCGAGGCAAAATAAGTAATGGGGATAAACCTATGCTCTTTACTTTGGCCCGTCTCGACCGTATTAAAAATATAACCGGCCTGGTTCGTTGGTTCGGCGAGAGTGAGGAACTCCGCAAGCAGACAAATTTGTTGGTTGTGGCAGCCTATGTTGATGAAAACCAATCGAGTGATACTGAAGAGATTGATCAAATCAGAATCATGCACCAACTTTTCGACCAGTATAAACTTGATGACCAGGTCAGGTGGATCGGCGGCAGACTGGAAAAAAAACTGGTTGGCGAACTTTACCGATACGTGGCTGACAAAAGAGGCGCTTTCGTGCAACCGGCCCTTTTCGAGGCCTTTGGCCTTACTGTCATAGAGGCAATGGCTTCAGGTCTGCCGACTTTTGCAACGCGTTATGGCGGCCCTCTTGAAATAATTAAAAACGGTGTTTCAGGCTTTCATATCGACCCGAATTACGGTGATCAGGTAACACAAATTATGAGCGAGTTCTTTGACAGATGTGCAAAAAAACCTGATTACTGGCTGAAAATATCAGAGGAATCCGTCCGCAGGGTTGAAAGCAGATACACCTGGAAACGGTACGCTGATCGACTGATGACCCTCTCATGTATTTACGGTTTCTGGAATTACGTGACCAACCTCGACCGCCAGGAAACCTGCAGATATCTGGAAATGTTTTATAACCTCCAGTTCAGACAGCTTGCCCAAAGCATTTGACTATTTAAGTGTCTAAAGTGCGCTAAAGTGTGAAGTGCCTAAAGTTAATGGTAATATCTGATTAGAAAATACCTGCAATTTTAGGCACTCAATCGATATAATTGCTAAATCCGAGATCGTTTTGTAACTCATTGAAATTACGTTTCGAGGTCAGGAGTTCTGAAGTTAGACCTTGCTTGCGACTTGGTATGAGGTGGCAGATGCAAGTGGTTATTACATAACATTACCGCTTATGGAGGGATTTTCTGCCGGGCAAAATCGATTCAACCTCTTTTGGGGTGTAATCCGGAACTACCTCGTGCAGTACAGCCTTGATACCCTTGGCGTCGTGAGATTTTGACAAAAATTTCAATTTGTTCAACGGATCAGTGAATCTCTCCAAGTCATATCCATTGCCCTTAAGAACCATAATCTTTTCATGCTCTGTTGAAACTATGCCTTCGCCCTCGGTAATGAGTTCCTCATAGAGCTTCTCGCCCGGGCGCAGACCTATATACTTGATCGTGATTTCCGTATCCGGCTCTTTGCCGCAAAGCCGGATCAGGTCTCTAGCCATTTGCGATATCCGCACCGGCGATCCCATCTCCAGAATGAATATCTCACTACCCCGGCCCATGGATGCCGCCTGCAAGATGAGCTGGGCCGCCTCCTCTATGGACATGAAATACCGGGTCATTTCCGGATCCGTCACAGTCACGGGCCCCCCCAGCTCAATCTGACGCCTGAACAGAGGAATCACTGAACCGGACGAGCCCAGGACATTTCCAAACCTCACTGCCATGAAGCGTGTCTTGCCCCCGCAGTGAGCTTGCATGATCATTTCCGCAAATCTTTTAGAAGCTCCCATGACATTGGTGGGCCGCACTGCCTTATCCGTAGAAACCAAGATAAAGCGGTCAACCTTATACTGCATCGATGCCTGCATGAGACGCCGGGTGGCAAAAATATTGTTAAATACCGCCTCCCAAGGATTTCTCTCAACCATGGGCACATGCTTATACGCGGCCGCATGAAAAACAATGTTTGGTTTGTAATGGCTGAATACATGAGAAAGAAGATCCCGGTCCTGGACTTTGCCGAGCACGGTGATGTAATCAGTGAAACCATATTCATGGAGAATCTCCATCTCGATCTGGTAGAGATTCTGCTCGCTGGCATCAAATAGGATCATTTTTCCAGGCTTGAAGCGCAGGATCTGCCGGCACAACTCAGAACCGATCGAACCGCCTGCACCAGTTACCAGTATTGTTTTTTCAGACAGCACCTCTTCGATCTGTTCGAGTTTCAGTTTCACCGGCGGACGGCCGAGGAGATCCTTGTACGATACATCCCGGATGGTTTTGATCGATACACCCTGGTTTATCATCTCACCGATGCTGGGGAGGGTTTTGAAAGGAAGTCCACTGGTTCTGCAGAGATCGACAATACGACTCATTTGATCTCTTTTAGCTGATGGAATAGCTATCAAAATCTCATCAGGTTCCGTTTTTTGTACAACTGTATGAAGATCACCGATTGCTCCATGCACCGGAATACCATGAATCATTTTGCCGATTTTTGTTGGATGATCATCCAAAAAACCAGATACATTATAAGGTAGTGTCCTATTGTCATGAATTTCCCTGACAATTTTTTCTGCTGCATCGCCAGCGCCAATAACAAGAAGTTTCTTTCTGCCGCGGTTTAATAAACTACCTGTATAGATATCTACAATATTCTTATTTATATAAGAATAATAAAGCCTGAGACCAACACGTAGCCCGGAAATAAAAAGAAACGTTAGCAGAGCATCTATGGCAAAAACAGAGCGGGAATACCCTTCAAACCTATTAATCAATAATAGACTGCCTAGAGCGAGAAAAGTTGCCACTGCACAGGCCTTAAGAATATTTAATAGGTCTATCAGGCTTGTATACCGCCACATGCCTCGATAAAGCCCAAAAAAGGAAAAAATTGTAATTTTTAGACCAAGAAGGAAGGGTAAAACTGTAAGGATATTTGACCAATATGTTTGAAGAAATTGCCCTTCAAATCGGATGGCATAGGAAAATAAGTGAGCTCCGACAAGGAGCAACACATCCAAAAATAAAACGACCCAGAAGTTTATCTTACGAAAATGTTGTTTCATTATTACTTCATTGTAAAAAATTAAAACTAAATTATACGTCAGGCACTTATACCGTATATCATAATTTTTTCAAAGTAATAAAAAATGCTTATTCAATTTTCCCTGCATCAAATTGAAAAGCTAATACAATCAATGGCATCAGGGCCAATATGGTTATAAATCCTCCATACTCCGGATGGCGAGCAGTAATCCATGCAAGCGGCAGCAACCATATGATATTTATAAAGAAAACAGCAAGAGTTATTTTCTTATGGGACTTGAACCGTCGGGCAGCATGTTGGTAGGCATGGCTTCTATGCGCTTCGTAGAATCGCTCTCCTCGTAAAATTCTTCGAACCAGTGTTATGGTTGCATCAACTAAAAAAATCCCTAATAGAATGAACCACGACCATAAAGATAGCGAGTTGTTCGTGGCTGTAAAAATAGCAAATGTTCCTAAAATGAAGCCGAGGAAACCGCTGCCAACATCTCCCATGAATATTTTTGCCGGCGGCCAGTTCCAAATGAGAAATCCAAGACAACCGGCAGCAAATATTACTAAAGGAAAAAATGTTTGCCTTTCTCCATTTACAAACATGATCAATGCAGCGCTACCAGCAACTGATATTGCCTCGACCGCAGCAATCCCGTCAATCCCATCCATAAAGTTAAAAAGATTCAATAACCAGACAAGAAATATCAGGCCTATCAAATAACCTATCCCACCAAAATTCCACACCACACCACCTATCGGCAAGGGAGGAAATCCTCGCAGAAAAAACAAAACCCAAGAAGCGGCGCAGAAATGCACCAAAATCCGCCACCGCGCCGGAATATGGTGATGATCATCCCAGAACCCGATTCCGGCCACCAGCAAACCCCCGCCCGATAATGCCATAAACCACGACAGGGAAATATTTTTCAGATAATAATACGAGGCAATTGCCACAAAAAAGGTAAGAACAAAGGATAAACCGCCACCGCGTGGAGTTGGATCCGTATGGGAACTTCGGCCATTAGGGACATCCAACATGCTGCGCTTTAAAGCATAGAAACGCAACACCCCGGTTAACAGACAGGACGCTACCAGAACCAGAGCAATAAGCAGAAAATCAACCATTATTAAAGTATTTGCACCTCGCTCTCATATTCCTTAACGTGATACTCTCATTTCCAGGTCATGTTATTTGCTCGTGATAATTTATGAGTCAAGGCTCCGAGTACCAGTAAAGGCCATGCCTTATTGTCGACCTCGTAATAAGGGTCAAGTAAAAAATTTAATTGATAGCACTTGTTAAGTGAGTTTTCGCCTCATGCACATTTATAACTTCTTATGAAGACCTCCTATTCAAAATGGTCCTTCAACGATCAGCACTCAGTAATTATCCCTCAGCACTCAGCACTCATTTCTTATTCTGTAAATACCAGTCAACCGTCGCCTTGAGCCCTTCATCCACACTCACAGAAGGTTTCCAGCCAAGAACTTGCCGAGCTTTGCTAATATCTATCTGCAATGATCCACATAAGCGATCAACTACCTGCTCTTTACCTAACAATTTTGCCCCAAAATGCAACAATTTTGGAGGAAAAGGAAAAAATCTGGTGGGTTGGTCCATAAAAGCTGCTATTTTTTTTATTAATTCAGGCGTTGAGATGTCTTCACCGTCGGATATCAAAAATGCCTCTCCTGCTGCTGCGGGATGCTTTAGACAAAGTATTAAAAAATCAACCAGATTATCGAGAGAGATAAAACTGCGTAAATTATGCACGCTTGCCAACGGTAAGGGTATATTCCGGTCAACCATTCGCAGCAGACGCAAGAAGTTTGCTTTTACTCCAGGTCCATAAACAAGTGGTGGCCTGACAATAACCACCTCCATGCTCGTCTCCATGGAGATGTTATGAAGCAACTGTTCAGCTTCCTGTTTTGATTTGGCATATGCATTATGGGGTCTAGGATTGTCATCTTCCGCGAAAGAAGAACCTTGGGTTAAATTACCGTTTACTCCAATTGAGCTGATATAAACAAATCTTTTCACACCCCATTTTGCCGCGGAGCGTGCCAACCTCCCAGTGCCTAAAGTATTGACATCACGAAAAGCTGCTTGAGGATCTTGTTCAGTTTCTCGTATTATATGAGCTCTTCCTGCTAAATGAACTACATAATCAATATTTTCAAGCAGGTCACCCCAGTCTGTATTTTGATTAATGTTTATTTCGTATATCTTATTTTTTTTATGAGAATTGTTCTTATTAGGTGTGGATGAAAATCTTACTACTCGATTCACCCTATATTCTAAATGCTCTAATGCTTCACAAAATGGCAATCCAATAAATCCATTTGCTCCTGTTACCAATATGCGGTTAGCTTTCATCCCACTTATCCCGACATTGAAATTGCCTAACTTTAGCAGCTACTTTGTTTGTTAAAAATGAAAAGAGTGGCAACTTTATGCTATTTTTCTTGTAGGACAGCATTATTTCATAGTTTTGCTTTATAATGTTCACGAATGATTTGTTAGTCGCACCTCCGAGCCGCATTTTTACAAACACTTTAGGGAAATAAACCGTTTTGATTTTGTATTTTTCAATGAAACGCATCATTATTTCGAAATCAGCAGCCAATTTATAATCTAAATCAAAATTTCCATATTTTTCATAGATCGACTTACGTACATAAAAAGTTGGGTGTGGTGGGGCCCAGCCTTTTTCAAACAAACCATTTTTATAATCGCATGACTTCCAATAGCGAACGATCCTATTTACATCGTTCTGATCAACATAAACTAGATCCGCGTAACAGGAATCTATAGAAGGATTTCCAAATGCCGTTGCCACATATTCCAACACCTTATTGTCAGCATAAACATCATCTGAATTGAGAATCCCGATGACATCACCAGTAGACATGGCAATCCCCTTATTCATAGCATCGTAGATTCCGTTATCTGGTTCCGAAATCCACCGTGACACCTTATTCTCATGCTGTTTTATCAAATCAACCGTGCCGTCCACAGAGCCGCCATCGACAATGATATATTCAATATCGCTGTAATTTTGAGAAGCAACAGAAAGTATGGTGTCTTCAATTGTTGCTTGAGAATTAAAACTGACGGTTATGATGGTTAATTTCATATTGAAAATTGCTAAAATTATAAATCTTCTGCTCTATCGCGTGATAGATAATAGTATTATCGGTAATTGTTTGTGTGAAAGAATTATAATGATTTGCTAATTGTCCGATAGGCTTCTAAATGCCCAGCTGCAGCGAGACGTATATCTAGACTCGTTATAGCTACTTTTCTTGATTCAGATTGATAATATTCCCGCTTAGTCTTATCATTGATAAGGCATATTACTTTTGAGGAAATATCGGCACAATCTCCAGTCCGCGCAATTTCACCAACTTTACCTGGCTGAACATAGCGTGACACGTCACCCACATCTGTTGAGACAATAGCCGTACCCATACTCATTGCTTCCCATACCGAAATTGGTGATGATTCTGCGTACGAGGTACACAGATAAATATCAAACCGTTTCAAAAACGGTCTCACATCTTTTTTGCTGCCAACAAATTCAACATTATCAACTTTTAAATTTTCGCATAATTGACGCAAACTTTTGTAATAAGATTTTTGGCTTTCATACACAGGTCCCACCACTACAAATCGTAATTTATTAAATTTTTTGTTTAGCATACTAGCAACTTTAATAAATACTTCTAATCCTTTAATTGGGTTGATATTGGCTACTGTGCCAATCACTGTTTCATCAGCCCATTTATCAACCGTATCATCTCTATAAAGTTGTGAAATTTCAGGTGTGAACAGGTCTGTGTCAACCGGAGCAGGGACCACAAATGAAGGTTTTTGTTTTCTAATGAAGGGCTTATAATACTTCTTTGACCGATTTGAAGCAAAGATATATCCATCTGCAAATGGGCTAAGAAATGAAAATAATTTTCTCACAAACAGAGGCATCTGCGTGTCATTGAGATGCCAAACAGTCTTTGTGCCAGATAGCTTACCGGCAATTAATCCTTTATATTGCCAGGCACCACCACTGATATGGATAAGATCAAAATGTTCTTTTCTCAAATATCTTGTTAATTGCCATAATTCAAAAAGTGAACATGTTATGTAACGTAAGGCTACTTTAGCTTCTTTTGTAATTCGACTCAGACGAAATACTTTGTATGAAATATGACTTTTTTCACATAGATCACGAAACACATGAGAATTTTCTTCAGGCATAATTACTGTAGTATTAACAGATTCTTTTAACTTCTCCGCAACACGTATAATACGGACTTGTGGCCCTCCAAGTCTCCCTTCTTCAATTATGTTGGCGACACGCACTTTTTCTTAGATCCTCACGTACGATTCTCTCTTCACTCCAATAAGACTATACCGGGAGGTGTCCTGAACAAACTACTAAATGTTATTTCCAGGCAAACAAGTAGATATCCGAACAGATTGAGGGGAAAAGCCGCATTGCCTGATCGATATACGAAGTTATAGCCCGCACAAAAACCGATGGATGTCGATAGCCGATCCAGTTTCTCCCTATAATTTCAATCCTCGCGGCTCCAAGATCTCGGGCGATATATCGAAGATCATCAACATCCGGCTCTCGAACGTGCCCGCGAAAAGTAGCCGGCTCATACCAGTCCTTCATTTTTGTCCATTTACCGTGACCGAAAGGCACCGTAATCCTCTTGCGGAGATTTACACAATTCGGGGCACTAATCCAAAACAGCCCCCCCTCCTTCATCATCCCCCAAAGAGAATGAAACAGTCTTTTGGGGGAATGATGCCAATGCTCCATTGAATCATGACTCGTCACCAGATCGAACTCCATCGCTCCAAGGGCACCGAAATCCGCTGAAAACGCATCGCCGTGAATGAACATGACGCCGTTCTTTTCGAAATAGTCTACAACTTTCTTGGATGATTCATCTTTGCAAGTCTCGTCTTCTAAATCATCTATTATAATCGTTTCATAACCAAGCTTTTGACAAACAAGCATAAAGGGCACTATTCCCCCACCAATATCAATCAAACGCCCCCCCAGCGGAACATGCTTCAGTACCGTTTCAACTTGCCAACGAATCCTTGCTTTGTTTGCATGAAGAACATTGTGAAATCCTTTAGGGTACATTGAAAACACCTCAAAAAAAATGTTGTCCAATTCCACCGAATTAATCCCGATCCGCCTGCTCATTTTCTAACTACCTATTGTCCTTTTCATGGCATCTTATATCAGCTCCATTGCCCGCTTCATCTCCTCGGCTTGACGCTCAACCAAAAAAAATCTCCTAACTACTTTTCTACCTTTTTCCCCATGGGCTAGTTGATTTTGTTCGTCTTCAAAATAGAACCTAATCGCAGACTGAAATTCCACATCATTACCGACGACCATACCGTTGACGCCATGCTTGATTTGCTCAAGCGTTCCGCAGCTTGAGTCATTCGTGACCACGGGCACCTTATGCATCATCGCTTCCAATGTTACGTTTGGAAAAGCATCCAACTCAGTTAAATGTACAAAAACGTTTGCCCACCTATAAAGACTTGTTACATCTTCTACATGCCCTAGGCAAAAAATTCTGTTTGAGTACGGCAGCTCTTCAATTTTCTTTTGGAAACTATCCAACAACGGCCCTGCACCACACACAATCCAATAAATATCTAACAGCTCCCACAACTCTTCAGACACCCAATCCCGCATCGCCGCCAAAAGTGGCTCAACCTTCGAACTAAGGTTGAAATTAGTAATACTTAAAACATGTTTTCCACGGCTTGGTAAGTTCACACAAACTGCCCCTGCCAGCGATTTACATTCAGTATAGGGATTATACACAACCGCTAAGTTCTTCTGCGGATATATCTGCAACATTCTACGCTTGAGGTATTGGGAATTCACAATTACCAACTTTGCGATTTTAAGGCAAACAACTGCCACCCAATACTGACCAAAATACTTTATTCTTGCAAATAGTGATGGCGCAATTTCATAGACCTCTCGCCTCTCTCTGAAGAAATCGCCCCGTAGCCTCACTACCAGGGGTAGTCCAAACACCAAAGCCAGCATCATCCCTTTGACTCCAAATGAACCAAATGAGTCGATTAAAACAGCACAATCACCATCCTTGAATTTCCTTACATGCAAAAAACCAGCCCAATCCTTTATAACCAAAACATCCATTCCTACTAATAAAGGTAGGATTTTATGCGCACGTCTCGGGTTATTAACATAGATGATTTTTTTCATGTAACACTTCGATATTTCTTCAGCCATCCCCGACCTCGCCCCCGGCATGGGTCTCCGGCTCATAGTCTGATCATGTTTTTAATTTATGGCACGCTTAAGAATTCCATTTCATACTGAAACAAAACAATCGCGCCACGCAGAATTGTTGGAACACTAAGGCAAGGCCCCTACTCTCATCAACGCAGACAAACTGTTGGATTACTTTGTCCACTCTGAGGTTGCCCAGACGATGGGGTTCACCAGAGTCCATTTTTTTCAACCTAATCATGGCTTCCTGGCGACCAACTCAACACTTCCTTTATCGTCATTTACATTACACATGGAAATATCAAAGCCAACGTCCGTTACTAGTTTCTTGAGCGACTCTGAAGAGAAATGGAAACAATGATTCCACATGAGCATATCCCACGAACTTCCTAATCTCTTGTAGCGTTCACTATCAACACAAAATGTACTTATATAAATCAGACCTCCAGGCCGCAACATCCCAAATGCGGCATCCAAATCCTTTTTTGGATGGTATGTATGTTCGATGTAGTCATTCATGTACACTACATCATAGTGACTTTTCTCAACGAAGCCCTTATCAAAAAGGCTAGGAAGCAGTCCAACATGTACGTCAAAACCAAACAACTTTCTTATTCTTTCTACGGCATAACGATTCAAGTCATTCCCCGATGCTTGAATCCCTAAGTCCTGGGCTGCTTTTATCAAGTAACCACACCCACAACCCACATCAAAAATTCGTTGGACATCACCTCCGTGGAGTGCAAATAACGATCTCAGTTTTTTTTGACGCCTAGTCCGCAACAAACGCCACCAAAACGAAAAAGCTAATTGTATGTTTCGAGATAAAGCAAACCCATATCGCAACCGATTTTCAGTAAACTCTCTATTTCGCTCATTATCCTCAAGTAACCAGTTTATCCATTTTTGTTCATTAACGCGGGGTGACGTGAACCACAAACCACAGTTTTCGCACTGTACTATCCTGTTTCCATCTATTGCTTTGAGAACTTCAACAGAGTTCGGTTCTCCACACGACTCACAAACCGGATATTCGTCAAAGTCGAACCGTCCATCTTTTTGGTTGTCGGACACATCGACCATCGCCGCGTTGCCCTCCATCTTTTTCGCTTTCCGGATTAGACGCCGCCATAGTACGACGAAGTCATTGGCCCGAAAGAATGGTCCCCCATCCAACATTGGGTACTTCGTTTTCATAATCTCTCCATGGTAGCCAAATTAATTTGCACACCGCTGGCTCGTTCACCATTTTTCCATTGTAGCAGCATCTAAAATAACCAAAAAATGAAGGGTGAGTGAGAAACATCCTGCAATATATAGCGATATAAAATTAACAAATTACCATTCAACGACTACCCCAAAAAGGATAAAATCTATGGCCAAAGTTTTTTGTTTTTCCATACTCTGACATGGTTAAGCGAAATGGACAATTTCGCTTAAGTTTTTGTTTTTATAGACATATTTTTTTCTATCTCTTACATGCTGAGATGGCCCAGATGGAGATGATGCCGTTTGCTGTTTGAAATTATTTCTAAATAACAGATGATATTCCCTCGGGCTACTTCTCTCGTTTTGAAAGTTGAATCAAACACAAATTCAATTTTCAAGTTTCCAAAGAAACTATCTACTACGATATTGCCCAAGCAGTCATCCTTGTGGTTCATGCTGTTGAGCATTCCATGTTTTTTGACTACAGAGCCTGTCTCGCACGGAAAACGAATAAACAATTGCTAGTAAAACATAAAACATTGGATTGTCTAATTGTGGTCTAAACATTCCATGAACCACTGCTACAACCAGTGCAACAAGCGCTGCAGTCCGGAAATAAAATTCCCGGACATCATTGCGTGCCAAAAACCTTCTTCTTCGTAGTACGCCCCTAAAAGCGACAAAAGCACTAAAGACAAATAAAGTCAGCCCCAAAAATCCCAGCTCACCCCATGCTGTAATCATTAAGTTATGCGAAACCATAGGAAAGCCGTATAAATCATTCACGTATTCTTTCAAGCCTCCATATCCGATCCCCACGTCCCCATAATTTCTGATTGCATCTTGCCCTGCATAGTACATTGCAACTCTGCCGAAATCTTTCATTCCCCTCGTGGGTTCTTCGGTAATGATGGAGACGGGATGAATGTGTTTAAAGCGTTCAACAACTGGAGCGACTAAATTATTAAGGTTTACTATTGGTAGGGTAATTAACAATACAGCTAAATATAATGCCGCTATACGAATGAAGTTGTAAACCCGTGTTTGAATGTTCCGACCAAAAAGCAAAACAACTAAGACGATGGTGATACCTAGCATAAGATATCCACCACGGCTCTGCGAAATAACCATAGTGAAGAAACATGCGGCAATACTAACACCGACCAACACAAGCCTAGAATTTACCCTGAATAAATACAGCAAGAAAGGTAAACAAATTTCTGTCAGGGCGATAGCAAGATTAGAAAAAGACCCTACAGCTTCATACATTTCTATGGAATTTGGCCGCACAACATTATACTTGGCGTAAATTCCGGCCAGAATGACCGCGCAAGTTATAGGGATAGCAACTACAAGATAATCCAGCCACCTCCGTTTACCGCAAATCAATGCAATGAATGCCGCCTGGAACACCCATAAATAGACAACGTTTTTACCCGCGTAGAATAACGTTTCCTCTGGATACAGAGCCCACAGATAAGAAAAAAATGCCAACACAAAAAATAAATATATACTTTTGGCGCGATAAAAAATCTTACCTGGAATAATACCTAGGGCCACATGGTAAATAACCGCAAAAATAAATGTCAGCAACGCAGCCAAATAGAAAAATTTCAGCTGCGTGATTGAAGCGATTGGATATATCAATATAACAACTGCCACCGACATACCATATGGCTTAACAATCCTTGATGACATTTGTTTCAGTTCCACCTTAATAGGCTGTTCCTATCATTAAAAACTTTATCCGCTGAACATTTCCAGCCAGGACGAACACAATTTTTAGTATGGATTTCATCAGTGGTTCCAATGAGAGAAGATTATTATCAACTTTTTAGGCCAAACGATAGCGGCCCTTCATATCGCGCATGACTATAACCAGTAGAACGGAATTCATAACTGCGACACTTGTCGTGGTTACTACAGCCGCCCCCGTTGCCCCCCATATTGGAATAACAATTAGATCAGCCACTGCATTAGCAATTGCCATAGTACCCATTAGCTTAGCAAAAACACCTTCTCTGCCTGTCATTGTCAGAGCACTTCCAGCTAGTCCTGTCATGGCATTTAACAACTGGCCGAGAGCAAGAATGCGGAGCAATGGATCTCCGGCTTCAAACTGTTCTCCAAAAAAACCCAGAAGCAACTTCGGCACAAACACCATCACTAAAAATAATGGCAATGCCCCCAGCGTACTCCATAGCATCGACAACCGCATGATCTTCCGGATCTC
This sequence comes from uncultured Desulfobulbaceae bacterium, assembly GCA_945787445.1. GTDB lineage: Bacteria > Desulfobacterota > Desulfobulbia > Desulfobulbales > CALZHT01 > CALZHT01. The sequence goes on along the minus strand of CALZHT010000041.1, from coordinate 22,848 downwards.
CTCATATCTACCTCCAAAAAAGGCAGCTGCCAGCATGGGAGCCCCCACAGTATTAATCGCCGTCATGATGAATGTATTTAAAGTAGCTATTTTATGGGCGGCACTATAGAGGCCTACATCCTCCATATCAACCATGACTCCCAGGAGCATAAGGTCGGTATGATTCATAATTAACTGGCTGGTACTAGCCAGCAACAAAGGAAAACTCAATGCGAGCCATGTGCGTGTATCATACGTGCTTTTGATATTACGAACAGGTTGAGGTAAGCAATGCCACATATATAGAGCTGTAGCTGATGCGACCACAGCCGTTACGCAGAGATATATTCGCAAAGCCTCCTCCGCCCCTGATGCATTTAGGAGACACAACACAACAACTACAAACAGCGGAATTATGAGTTCATCTGGTATAATACTCGCCTTTATTTTTCGGAGCCCTAGCAATACTCGGCGTCTCAACAAAACAAGGGCCATTATCGGCAACAAAATAGATGCATACCTGATGCTCACGGCAAGATCAGCATCAACATTACCTTCGGAAGCAACCAACCACAGAACTATTGAAACTACGACCGAAACCAGCAAAGTCATCTCGTGGCTACGCACAATAACGCCACGCAACAAATCCCAATTCTGCTGCTCCACATACTGAGCTACCAAACGCATAATTGCCGTTGGCCACCCCAGCCCAGTGAACATTGCCAGCATTGCTGTCAACGTTAAGGTGTAACTAAATATTCCATAGCCACTCGCACCGACTTGTTGCGCTAGAATGGTGTGCATGGCAAACAGCAACACCATCCCTAAAATGCGCATAACGAATGCTTCAACTGCTCCTTTCCCTAGGAGCTTTGCAACAATATCGCCACCCGTGCTTTGCGGCCCCTCAGCTTTTTCGCTATTCATCCCAATACATATCCAAGAAGCACCACGCAACCCCGAAAGACAATACTGTTAACATAACAATTTCCGACGAATTTCAAACTCACTCTGTTTCATGCACCTTTCTGGCCACGCAATAGATTAGCGGCGCAGTTTCCTGAATTCGTGCTCGCATCGAAAACGCGACAGCTTTGAGCATAAACCCCATTATGGTTCCCAGTAGCTGTAGTGGCAAATTCCTGGATGTTGTTATATAACGCACCGGCATAACTCGCACACTGTCTGGCTTAAAACCACACATAATCATTAACTGCCTGAGACTGTTGGAGGTGAAAGGGATATGATGAGTGAAATCACGGGCAAACAAACCGAAGTTGAACGGATTTTCGATATTACCAGTTTGCGTTAAAAAAATACCATCCGGTCTAATAATGCGTGCAATTTCCGGGATAAGCCTGAGCAAATTCTGCTTGCTGATGTGCTCAATAACATTGAACATTATGACGACATCGAAACTGCAATCGGGCTGACTGGTTGCAAAATCCAGGATATCCATGCATAAAATTTCAGCAGATGTGTTTTTAATTTTCATTCTATGCTGAGCCAACTCAATCGCCACACTGTCCGTGTCAACCCCCGTAACATTCGTATAACCCTGATCAACAAGCCATTCCAGGCCATTACCTTCACTACAACCAAACTCTACAACCTTTGCTCTCTTGTCCGCGGGAAGGTATTCACAATAGTTTAACGAATAGTTGAGCTTAGCCTTATCCCACAATTGTCCATCGACTCTTTGCCTGTTGGTTGAATGATAAAAAGATCCTATACCCATCTATTCTGTTGCTCCCCGGCTGCCATAAACCACCTCGTTTTCTTGCATCTTTGTTTCTTGGCAAATGCGATGTAAGTAAAGTTCATATCAAAATCAACATATTAACCAACTGAATCTGACAGGTCCGATATTATGTGTGGTGGACCTTAAACTCTATCCAGTATAAGATTACCAGGAAATGGATTTACATATTCTTCGACCAGCCTGATTCGATTACGCTTCTCAGACAATATCTATGAAAGCTATATAGCACCAAGGGATCGATAGGAGTCTTTAATGCTCCAATACACTTTAACTCGGTTTTCCAATGCTCAAATTCAAGATCCATTGCCGACCATCAGGCGTGGATTGATTACACAATTTGCATACCACTCCAGCGTCCTCCGCAAGCCTTGCGGAAGGCTAACCTCTGCCTGCCAGCCGAGATTTCTTTGAGCTTTGGAGGTGTCAGAAAAATTCCGTTTCACGTCGCCCAAACGGGATTTAGTGTAATTAACTTTAATTTCCCTTGAGGCATCAAATTCTTTAAACACCTCGATAAGTTCATTGGTCATTTCTAGAACGGTCGTCTCCCTGGCTGTGGCAATCTGAAAAGTTTCACCGCCGGCCTTTTCTGATGAGGCGGCGAGACGGATGGCTCGAATGAGGTCATCAATGTATATAAAATCCCTAGTCTGGTTGCCGTCGCCATAGATTTCTAGCACCTTGCCGTCAAAGATCCTTTTGATAAATTTTGCGACAACACTGTTTTTTTTGCTGGATAAAGGTCCGTAAACATTGCTGAAACGAAGGGCGATCGTCTCAATCCCAAATGTTCGGAAATAGGCGGAGCAATATCCCTCACCCGCAAGTTTGCTGGCCCCGTATGGAGAAACAGGATGCGGTGGCATCTCCTCGTGAATCGGCGGCACGCATTCGCCGGCAGGTGCACCACTAGAAGCAAAAACAAAACGTTTTACACCATTCAAGCGGGCTGCCTCAAGGTAATTTAAGGTGCCGATCACGTTGGTCGCACAGTCAAGTCTGGGGTTCTCAACAGAAGGTCCGACCCCTGTGTTGGCGGCAAGATGGACAATAACATCTACACCCTTAGCAACTTTAAGAGCCAAATCCTCCTCAAGAATGTCGCCACGTAACAACTCAACAAGGGAGTTATGTGAGGAGGCAAGTGTATCAATAGTGACTTCCTGGTAATCACAGACTTGTGATAAATCCTCACGGGTACCAACCGTAAGGTTGTCCACGATCCTGATATGATGACCTCCCTCTTCCAGCAGGTTTTTAACTAAATTTCGCCCGATAAAACCGCAGCCACCGGTAATCAGCCATTTTTTCACCATTTTACTCCCCGGAATATTACATCCTTTCGGATATTATCTTTATGTCTCCCAACCACGGCAAACATCCTCTCCATCACCTCATCTGTCAGGCAATGAGGTTTTACTCCCAAATCCTGCAGTCCCTGATAGGTCGGATTGTAATAGTGTTCTTCAGCTTCCTTCCGAGGGTTCTCCAAATGATTGATCTGGACTCCAAAACCGAGGTTACGGCCTACCCGCCGAGTCATTTCGGCCAACTCGATAACGCTAAAGGTTTCCATGATCTGGTTAAATATCCGCAATTCGCCTTTGGCGGCAGGGTTCTTTTCCGACAAGAGCACACACTGAAGAGTGTCTTTAATATTAAGATACCCTCGGGTCTGCCCTCCACTGCCATAAACAGTTAAGGGATAATCAGCCACGGCCTGCACAATAAACCGATTGATGATAGTGCCGAAAATCTCATCATAGTTAAAGATTGTCTTTAAGCGATCATCAATTCTCGACTCCTCGGTCTCAATGCCATAGACGGGCCCCTGCATCAAATCGGTGACACATAAGTCCCACATCCTAACCCCAAACCACATCAGATCCGTATCCATAATCTTGGTGGTGTGGTACAGGGAACTGGCCTGCCGTGGAAAAAGGAATCTGTCCTTACGCCCTTTATGCTTAACCTCGAGCCACCCCTCCTCAATATCAATATTCGGAGTGCCGTATTCTCCCATGGTGCCTAGTTTGATAACATGAGTCCCTCTGGAGAAATCCCGCACAGCAAACATAAGATTGTTGGTTACCAAGAGATTATTGGCGATGGTTATGTTTGCGTATTTGTAGTTAAAGAGAGAGTAAGGAGCAGAAGGTTGTTCGGCATAATGAACCACAGTTTCCGGGATTCCAGTGAATTTAATATCAACAGCCCAGGAATATTCAACTCTACCGGTGAAAAGTGAGCGCATTAACTCAGCATCGGTCAAATCTCCGATAACAACTTTAATTTCTTTACCAGTGTGCTCATACCAGATCTTAGCCCTCTCGATCAAGGATGGCAGAGCATATAGCATACCCACATCCAGTTCTATACAACTATTCCGACGGAAGTAATTATCAACAACTGTAACCTCATAACCTCGCTGAGAAAAATACATTGCGGTTGGCCAGCCGAGGTATCCGTCTCCACCTAAAATTAGCAGATGCATAAATCAGTCCTCCTCCCCTGGCCAATAACGTTTATCTGGTTGTTGCCCAATATGATCAATTGGAACAAGAAGATCGTTTTCCTTCAAAAAAATCAGCAATTCATCTTGAGTTAGCGGTTCTTCATTTGAAGAATTATAAGGATTTGATATTTTATCAGTAATCATCTCCGTGTAATCATATTTGATGTCGCGATAAATACCCCTGAATGCCGGAAGTACTGAAAAATATCTGGGCAACTCAACGGCCCTGCGCATTTCTTCATGGCTCATTAATTCCTCATACAGCTTTTCACCGGGCTTAGTACCAATCTCAATAATATCAATATCCATAGGATTATAGCCATATGGGAGGGAAAGTTCCCTAATCATCACTTCAGCAAGGTCCTTTATCCTGATGACCGGCATCTTTGTAATAAAAACATCTCCTCCCTGAGCCAATGCGGCAGAGTCAATAACCAATCGGACGGCCTGCTCAATACTCATCACAAACCTAGTCATTTCCGGATGGGTCAGGGTGACCGGTCCACCCTTGGCAATCTGCTTATGAAATATCGGCACCACCGAACCATTTGAGCCAAGAACGTTGCCAAAACGAGTAGAAGCGAAAATAGGGCCATCACCGTGAAAATTACTATTTGCCGCAGTCATCAACCGTTCACCCATCAATTTCGTTGTACCCATAACATTGGTTGGGTTTACTGCTTTATCAGAACTAGTAAAAATGACCTTTTCCACTTTATTCTCACAGGCGGCGTAGATAATATTCTGTACCCCATTAATATTTGTTTGAACAGCCTCAAAGGGAGACCGTTCACAGAGGATGACATGCTTGAATGCTGCGGCATGGAAAACAACATTAATCCCCTGCAATTTGCGTCTCAGCTTATCTTTGTCTCTTATATCCGCCAGAAAGAAGCAGGCGCGCCGGTCATGCAAAAACTGTTGCTCTAAAAAAAACAAGCCGCTTTCGTCATTATCAAGGCCGATTACTTCGCTTGCTCCATAGCTATTTTCTAAAAGCATGCCAACCAATTTTGAACCGACTGTACCGCAGGCGCCTGTCACCAGGATTCTTTTGTTTTTTAGCATAACTATCCCTAATAGTTTAAATACCAGTTATAGGTTTCCCTTAGGCCCTCTCGTAAATCAATATTCGCTTGCCATCCAAGAGAGTGCAATTTGGTTACATCCAAAAGTTTTCTCGGTGTGCCACCCGGCTTCTCTGAATTGAAAACTACTTTCCCCTTAAAATCGACCACATCGCTTATTGTTTCTGCAAGTTCCTTGATTGTAACATCTATACCTGTTCCAACATTGATATGCGACAGCATGGGCTTAGTGTGATCATGATAGGTTTCCTCATTAAGCGTCATAATATGAACGCATGCGGCTGCTAATTCATCCACATGAAGAAATTCACGTTTTGGTGTTCCAGTCCCCCAGATCATGACGCGAGCGTTTTTAGAGTGAGGGGTGAGGTATGAGGAGTCAGGCGCCAGGCCGATCGCTTCTTTAATCTCAGCCGGGATGGGACCATAAGCTACTTCATCTTTCTGCAATTCCTCAAGATCGCCTTGCATAGCAAGCTTTGCCAGGTGAAACTTTCTAATCAGTGCAGGAATAACATGCGAATTCTCTAAATCAAAACTATCTCCTGGACCATATAAATTTGTTGGCATCACCGAACGATACTTTGTACCATATTGTCTGTTATAGGATTCACAAAGTTTTATACCAGCTATTTTGGAGCGTTACGTGGGTATATACAGGAACTGCCTAGAAACAGCAAGTTATTCACTCCGGCCTTGTGTGCTTCGTGAATCAAATTGGACTCAATCATCATATTCTGATAAATAAATTCGGCCGGATACGTGTTGTTAGCATGGATCCCACCAACCTTTGCTGCTGCAAGCACCACATAATCAATTTTTTCACTCTGGAAAAAATTTCTCACTGCCTGCTGGTCTATTAGATCAAGTTCCTTGTGCGTCCTGGTGATGATATTAGTAAATCCTTCGTCTTTAAGGCGGCGGACTATTGCTGAACCGACCATACCACGGTGGCCGGCTACGTAGATTTTTGAGTGAGGGGTGAGGGGTGATGGGTGAGGTGTCATTTGCTTATCATTTCTCTTTTGAATTTGATCAGACTGCCTGAAAGGCCAAAAATAATTACGAGCTTGTCTATAATTTTTTGACTTTCATGAATATTTCCTAGTTTATGGGCAATCAGCACCTGTTTTTCCAGTTTACTTAGGAAATGCGGGTGATTGATAGGAACTGGAGAAACTCTTTCTTGCTTGATCAAGCAGCTCCTTCTGCAATATTATTTGGAATTGAGACGGCAGCACGTCTCATCTGGTTGGTTAGAAGGTACATTTCTTTCTGAGGTAAATTGGCTGTGTTTGAATAAACATCCCGCACCAATTCCATTGATTCCTACCAAACAAGAAGGCTGTGATGTTTTCGTTTCAATCCTCAATCCTCACACCTCACGAAAAACCGTAATTTACTCATGATAATTAAACGTTTTAAATCCTTCATTCTGACACAAAGCATCTCGTTTAGCCTCTTCCAAATCTGCTGCAACCATCTCTGAACTGAAACTTATGCGTGGTTGCCATCCAAGCTTTTCCATGGCTTTACTGGGATCTCCAAGCAGAGATTCTACTTCGGTGGGGCGGAAATAACGTGGATCAATGGCAATTATGACATCGCCAGTTTCATCATTAATCCCTTGCTCTTCGATACCCTCACCTTGCCAACGGATGTTGATGCCCAGATCCTTTGCGGCAAGTTCTACAAACTCCTTTACAGAATGCTGTTTCCCCGTGGCAATTACATAGTCTTCCGGCTCATCTTGTTGCATCATAAGCCATTGCATTTCAATATAATCGCGGGCATGTCCCCAATCCCTTTTGGCATTAAGGTTTCCAAGGTACAGACAATCTTGCAAGCCGAGTTTTATGCGGGCCAATGCTCGGGTGATTTTTCGAGTAACAAAGGTCTCACCGCGGATGGGTGACTCATGATTAAAAAGGATACCATTGCAGGCAAACATGCCATAGGCCTCCCGATAATTTATGGTAATCCAGTAGGAGTATAGCTTTGCTACGGCATAGGGAGAACGTGGGTAAAATGGAGTGGTTTCTTTTTGAGGTGTTTCTTGGACCTTACCATAAAGCTCAGAAGTTGATGCCTGATAAAAACGTGTTTTTTGTGTTAAATCCAGAATACGTATTGCTTCAAGGATGCGAAGGGTGCCAAGCGCATCGGAGTTGGCTGTATACTCAGGCTCTTCAAAAGAAACGGCGACATGGGACTGGGCAGCTAAATTATAAATCTCATCCGGCTGTACTTGCTGAATGATGTGAATAAGACTGCTGGAATCAGTCAGATCGCCATGATGCAAGATAAAATTTCTATTTTCAACATGTGGGTCCTGATAAAGATGATCTATCCGGTCAGTATTGAAAAGGGAAGTCCGGCGTTTGATACCGTGTACTTCATATCCTTTTTTTAAAAGAAACTCGGCGAGATATGCTCCATCTTGCCCAGTAATCCCGGTAATTAATGCTTTTTTACTCATTCTTCCATACCCTTGTAGTGAGATTATCCTATTAACTTTGCAATCTTTCAAAAAAGTCATTAAATGATAGGTAATTTTAGTCTCTAATCCGCTGTTGCTCAATTGAGTTTTTCAGGAGAGCAAAAAAGAGTCCTAACATGAGGCCAACTATTCCCCCAAAAAGGACAATAAGCTTTCGCTTAGGTTTGATTGGCTTTTTAGGTGGTATTGCATATTGATCAATCCTTACGGCTTGAACAAGGGATGCATCTAGTACTGTCTGTTTCAAACCCTCTAACTTTTCTTGCATTCCACGAATATTTGGTATGAATGCATCGCCATTTTTTCTTTTCTGTAACATTTCTTTTTCTGCAGAAAGCTCCTTAACACCCGCCAAATACAATGGCAACTGTGCCGCACTTCCACCCCCAAAATTAGTAGCACTTTTTTCTCTTTCAATAAAGTCAAGCTGTTTGGCAATAACCAAGGCCTCTTCAAGAACAGCTATCCTATCGAGACGTCGCTGTTTTGCAGAGTTTCGTAGTATTTCAATTCGGTTCATTAAATCAGTCTTTAATACTTCTAATTTTTTTTCAATTCCTTGAATAAAGTTCCTAATAGTGTAATCATTAGTCAAAGTAACAAGACCGTTTAAACACTCAGCTATTAATCCCGGATCTTTTCCCTCCATGGTTATGGTAATGAAATCAGATTCTTTTTTCTGGCCAAAGCGCAGGGCTATCTTTTCGTTAAAAAATTTTTTAAAGACTTCATCTTTAGATGAACCTTGTTCTTTCTTTGGGGCCAATGAGTTTACCAGATTATGATCATCAAAATAGCTTCTCCTTAAAGAACGGCTTTGCAGATTTCTAATCATTTCTTGATAAACATCTTCCACCGTGACTTCATTTACGTCGGTAATATTCAACGCCTCAATATCCTTGCTGTGCGGCGGGAGAATGACGGCCTCAGCTTTGTAGACCCGGGGTAGAAGCAATGCTATTATAATCGCCCCTATTGTGGCTATTATTGTGATGGAAAATATCCATAGCTTTTGCTTTACCAAAACACGCCAAATATCTATCAAGCTTATTTCATCCTCATATGGATGTATTGAATGATATTTATCCTGTTGCGGCGTTGTTGGTGTTCCAGTAATAGGTTTATTCATATATTTTTCCATTGTAAAATCTTACTATCGCAGTACTTAATATGATTGCTTATCTCTTGCGGAAAAAATTACTCCGTTTATATAATAGAAAATGGCTCCAAATAGCTCTCATTCCATTTTATGTTTGATACTGAATTTCTACCAACTCAATCTATCATCGCTAAAAGCGAAATTGCCTTCTGCAGTATAACCCAAAAGGAGAATCCCGCAGCCGCCTGTGGGTGCCCTCCCAGTGACGGAATCCAAACCATGTGGCTATCTTTTTTTGGAAAGATAGATGCATTCTTAAAAATTATGAATTGTTTGCTGTCTGGACGCGTTGAGCACCTTGATCCCATGCAAAGAAATAGGGAAATATCAGCAGCAGAAATCGTGCCTCATCCAGGATATCAAATGCCCCATGATAGGATAGTGGTGCTCGTAAGCCCTGGAATCGATTTGTTTTAATGATTTGATTAGAAGCAGATATTTACGGATCCTCCCATGTTTCCGCTATATTCTTTCTTGCACCGCGATACTTTCCCGCGGCGCTGTTCTTGAAAACAGCGCAAACATTATGCAACATTTTTAATTCAAAGTCATTAAAAGTCTGTTGATCAATATTATAAATGATTTTTTCGGTATGAATAATTTTCTCAATGAGAATCAAATCGCGGAGCCGGATGATAACGACCAGATCAACATTGTTGCGGCCAAAGGACCAGCTGCAGTTGCAAGTGAATTCGTTTGCTAAGCTGTTTTTTCAGGGAATACTGCTGGGTACGCCTGAGATTTGTCGTGTCAAGATAATGCTGAAGAAAGTGGGCTCAATAGCCACCCTCTTTACTCAATACATTTCATTAAATTAGCCCACTATTATTCCTTGTACGAATGGTCATGAAATTGCCGGGCAATTTCGGGCCAGCGCCAAAAAAGAGTCTGTATTTCCACACATGGAGTAGCTGGATGTTGCAGCAAAAAAATAATAATATCTTTGCTATTCGTCTACCGAAAGCCTGCAAGATATGGTATTGTTTAAATTGAACAAATTTCACTTACCCATGACTTAAATTCTCAATGTCTCGCTAACTCTTTTTTAAAAGGACCCCTCAATGTCCACCATCCTCATCGTTGATGATGAACTCAGCATGCGGGAATTTTTAAAAATTCTCCTGGAAAAGGAAGGGCATTCCGTTTTCAGCGCATCCGATGGCGTAAACGCCCTGCAAATCTACAAAAAAGAGAATATCGATCTGGTAATAACTGATATCAGGATGCCCAATGTGGGAGGCCTCAAACTCCTTGAAAATATTAAGGAAATAGACGCCGGCATGCCGGTAATCCTGATCACGGCTTATGCATCTCCGGAGGATGCGGTAAGCGCTATGAAAGGTGGAGCCTATGACTATATTACCAAACCCTTTAAGGTTGATGAAATAAAGGGAATTGTCCAGTCCGCTTTGAGCAGTGTTGCTTCCTTATCAGGGCCAGGACCGACAGAAGCAGGGTCCTTTGCAGGCATTATCGGCAAAAGCCCTGAAATGTTGCGGATCTTTGATCTTATTAAACGAATAGCGCCGACCCATGCCAATGTCCTGATTCATGGGGAATCCGGTACCGGCAAAGAACTGGTTGCCCAAGCCATTCACCAACTCAGCAAAGCTTCAGAAAATCCCTTCGTCCCCATTACCTGCAGTGCCATTCCGGAAAATCTTTTTGAAAGCGAGCTTTTCGGCCATGTTAAAGGCTCATTCACCGGCGCCATTTCAAACAAGGCCGGGCTTTTTGAGGTAGCAAATAACGGAACCGCTTTTCTGGATGAGATAGGTGAACTGACCCCTCTCATCCAAACAAAACTTTTGCGGGTTCTGCAAGAAAGAGAATTCAAACGGGTCGGTGATACGGAAAATATAAAAATCAATGTACGGATAATATCCGCAACCAACAAGGATCTTGAACAGGAGGTGATGGAAAACCGTTTCCGGGAGGATCTCTTTTATCGTTTGGCGGTCGTGCCGATCCGGGTGCCGCCCCTTCGGGAAAGAAAAGGGGATGTACCGCTCCTTGTAAATCATTTCCTGAAAAAATATGCGGAAAAATTCGGCAAGGAAATCCAGGAAATGTCCTCCTACGCCATAGAAGTCCTGATGAACTATGATTTTCCGGGCAATGTCCGGGAGCTGGAAAATATTATTGAAAGGGGTGTTGCCCTGGAAAGCTCAAATATTATCCTGCCTGAAAGTCTTACGCTTTCCATGCACAGGAAGGGGAAGCTTGAAAATGGACCATCTGGACACAAACCAAACTCCCCCTCCAATGATCTCTATGAATTGGGCCTGGAAGATACCATTTCCCGTTTAGAGAGAAATTTCATCGAAGATGCTTTACAAAAAGCCAATCATTCCAAAATGCAGGCAGCCGAGCTTCTCAAAATAAGTTTTCGTTCGCTGCGCTACAAAATACAGAAATATAATATTACCTGACACAAGGAACGCGTGCCGGAACATGTGCTTCCCCGGCCGACAGAATCACTAACCAGTCACCTCGATATTCGATGACGATTTTTGAAAAAACCGAAGAGAAAACAGTTGGCCTGGGAAAAAGCTTACTATTAAAAAGACAGCTCCAGTGGCTTCTTTTTTTCCGGGTGATTGCTCTGACCTTGCTTTTGGGCATAAGTGCCCTGCTGCAGTCAAAAGAGCATGACCTGGTCATACCTCCTATAAAATATATCGCCCTTTTTATTTCCGGTTTGTATGTTTTTTCCATACTCTCGGCAATACTCCTTAATAAAATCAAAACCTATCGTAACTTTGCCTATTTCCAGATTATCACCGATTCTTTGATGACCACCTTTCTTGTTCTCTACACCGGGGGCAGCCAGTCGATTTTCAGTTTAATTTATTTTTTCCCTATCATAACCGGGGCCTTGCTATTATTCAGGAAAGGAGCACTTCTGCTCGCAGCTGTCTGCTCGATAGAATATGCATCCCTTCTCCTATTTGAATATCTTGGTTTTCACTCAATTCTTCCCAAAGAATTATGGAAAACCACCCTATCAAATATTGTAGTGGTGATGCACATTTTCGCTATTCATGGTTTAAGCTTCTTCTTGGTCGCCATTCTCAGCCTGCTATTATCCGAGCGTTTAAGAAAAACCGAGGCGGCCCTCTCGCAAACCGCCCTTGACTTCGATCGCCTTAATGTTCTGTACAAGCAAATATTTGACGATATTTCCACCGGAATTATCACAGTAGATTCATCAAACTCCATAACCTCCTTCAACAGAGCGGCAGAAGAAATCACCGGATATTCACTAAAAGATATACACAAAAGGTCCATTGACAATTTTTTTCCGAAACTTGTGCCGAATCTGGAACCCCTTCTCAGACCTGTCGTAAACATGACTAGAAAAGATGGAGAGAACATACCCATCGGATACTCATGGGCAAAACTTAATATGCCGGACGCCAATGAGAACTTCAGGGTGTATACCTTCCAAGACTTGAGCCAGATAAAAAAAATGGAGGACCAAATTCGGCAGGCCGAAAAAATGGCGGCAATTGGAGAAATGGCGGCGGGGATCGCCCACGAGTTTCGTAACCCCATAGCCGCAATTTCAGGCGCCGCCCAAATGCTTACGCAGGAATTTCCAAACGACCAAGGAATTCACCGGTTGCTCAATATCATCACCCGGGAAAGCGACAGAATGGAAGGTACCATAGCCGGCTTCCTCCTTTTCTCAAAGCCAACTTCCCCGAACAAAAAATGGTTTTCTCTGCATGATCAAGTTGATGAGGCCCTCAATCTATTGAAACAAGCGCAAAAGCTTGATGAACGATTTACAATCACAATGAAAATGCCGGACAATCTGGATTGTTGGGCGGATCCGCAGCAAATAAAACAGGTCCTTGTAAATCTGATCAGCAACTCGCTCAGTGCCATGAAAAAATCCGGTGGAGATGAAATACAAATCAGCGCTCAAGAGGAAAGAGGAGAAAATGGCAAGGATACTATAGTTATTGTCATTATGGATAATGGCCCCGGCATTGCTAATGAGATCATTGAATCCATTTTTAATCCTTTTTTCACCACCAGGGAACATGGCACCGGTCTTGGATTGGCCATCGTCAAACAGATTATTGACAGCCATGACGGAACCATTGAGGCTGCTACCATTGCAAACAAAGGGGCACGGTTCACAATCAGCCTGCCATTACCTTGAGGATTTTTGTGGGAACGGTGTCAGGATTGAAGGAAATTCTACAATCAGAACTCATGACCATGAAAGGAATTATCAGGAGGTTACGAATTATTAACAGGTTTTGAGTGGTACTGGATTAGTGCCTAAAGTTAAAGGATTTGTCTGGTTAGAATAGTACTATAACTTTAGGCACTTTAGGCACTTCGAACTTTAGGTGCTCATAGTATTTTTTGATCATAAAGAAAAAAATATTTATTGTTGATCACTCTTTTTCAGGGTAACTGTTGTGGCGCCCCAGCCCCCTCCATTTTCAGCCCCCAGTTTAAAGGAAAGCACTTCGGGAAGTCTCTTGAGAATGGCCTGCACGGTACGCCGCAGCTCCCCCCTTCCCTTTCCATGAATGATACGGATATGGTATATTCCCTTTTCTTGGCAAAGTCTGACATAATCTGGAATAAGGTTTTTCACTTCACGGGGATGGAAGGCATGTAGATCTAGGACGCCATCAATTTCAAGTTCAATTGGTTCTATGTCTTCATCTTCTAAAAACTCATCCAAAATGACCACCATCAAGCATTTTAGGTTTTCATAAATTTTTCACGTAATTTATCACAAACATGGTCCGGCACCAAGCCGCCGACATCCCCGCCATGCATGGCCGCCTCTTTAATAATGCTCGAACTGATGTAGATCCAACGGAATCCGGTCATGAGAAAAACCGTTTCCACTTCCCGCTCAATCCTGCGGTTCATGAGAGCCAACTGAAATTCATAATCAAAATCAGACACGGCACGCAAGCCTCGAATTATCGCCTTGGCGCCGCAAGTATAGGCATAATCAACCAGCAAACCGGAAACAGTATCCACCTCTATCCTTTTTTCATCTGCCGGGAAGCTATCCTTGATCATCTGCAGCCGCTCCTCCAACGAAAATAGCGGCTTCTTGGAAACATTGACCGCGATTGACACAATTACCTTGTCAAAAAGATTTAATGCCCGGTGGATAATATCCAGGTGCCCCATGGTTATGGGATCAAACGTTCCGGGATAGACTACTATGGACTCGCTAGTATCTGGGGCAACAAAAGGTTCATAGGTTGAGGTCATATATCTACCATCTCCTTATTTCTGTAAAACCAGAAGCCTGTATCACCATAATTGCGAAAGTCTTTTAAGGACAAGAGGCCGGCAGCTGCCGGCATTTTCGCAGAGGGAGTGTCCTCTGCGACCACCATGCCATTATGGCCTATTAGCTCACTTTTTCCAAGGCCAACCAATACTTTTTCACATAATCCCTTGCCATAGGGAGGATCAAGAAAAATAAGCGAAAAACCATGGCCAGGAGCATACTTTTTCAAAAAAGAAAGGCTTTTCGAAATGTCCCTTTTGACAATACGGGACATTCCTGAAAAGCCGCAACTTTCACTATTTTTATTGATGAGGGCAAGGGCATTCCGGTTATTATCGACAAAAACCACCGACGCCGCCCCCCTGCTCAAGGCTTCAAGACCGAGAGCGCCGGTACCGGCAAAGAGATCAAGTACCACGGCGCCCTGGACCTGTGATCCGATGATACTGAAAAGTGCCTCACGCGCACGGTCTGACGTAGGTCTGATCAGTTGATTCCTTATCCCCCCTACCGGTGAAAATAGTCTTCGGCCCCGTGCTGTTCCGGCTATGATCCGCAATTACAAATAGTCCCTAATAAGGATTTCCGCAATCTGCACGGTATTGAGAGCAGCCCCTTTTAAAATGTTGTCAGAAACAACCCACATGTTTATACCATTTTCAATGGATTCGTCTGCACGGATCCGGCCCACCAGGGTTTCGAATTTCCCTTCACCATCCACTGCCAGAGGATACTGGTTGTTTTGCGGGTCATCGACAAGTTTCACGCCATGAGCGTCCTTCAGGAGATCTTTCACTTCCTGGGGAGTGATTTTATTCCTGGTTTCAATATTGACCGATTCAGAATGTCCATAAAACACAGGAACTCGGACTGTGGTAGCTGAAATGCCAATGGCAGAATCCTCAAAAATCTTCCGGGTCTCATTGACCATTTTCATTTCTTCCTTGGTGTACCCGTTGGGCAGAAAAGAATCAATGTGCGGCAGACAATTAAACGCTATTTGATGCGGATATACTTTGTTTTCAAGAGGATTGCCTGCAACGTAGTCATGCACCTGTTTTTTTAGTTCTTCAATGGCGTTGGCGCCGGTTCCTGAAACCGCTTGATACGTCGATACAACTATGCGCTTGATGCCCACCTGGTCATAAATTGGTTTCAAAGCAACCAACATTTGAATAGTTGAACAGTTAGGGTTGGCAATAATGGATCTTTTTGTATACGCAGCAATGGCATGGGGGTTCACTTCCGGCACAACCAGAGGAATATCATCATCCATCCGGTACGCACTGGAATTATCAACGACCACTGCACCTGCCTCGGCAGCAGCAGGGGCAAATTCCAGGGACCGGGCGGCCCCCGCAGAAAAGAGCGCCACATCGATTCCAGCAAATGAATCCTTACCCAAAACCTGGACCGGGATTTCTAGGCCCTTGAATTTTAGTTTTTTGCCGACTGAACGCTCCGAGGCAAGCAATCGCAATTCCTTGAGAGGGAAATTGCGTCTTTCAAGAACTTCCAGCATTGCCCCGCCAACAGCGCCGGTAGCGCCTGCAACAGCAACAGTAAATGTACGTTCTCTTTGACTCATTGTCTTCAACCTTTCCTATCACACTGCACTTGCAACCAGGTCACCAACTTCAGCGGTACCATACCCCATTTTGCCGGCAGAAAGGCTTTCCAGCTTATCAGCCACCACATAACGAATAGCATTCTCGATGGCAACCGCTGCTTCGGGTTCGCCAAGATAATCCATCATCATTTGGGCGGCACCGATAGCTGCCAGAGGATTGATAATATTCTTCCCTGTATATTTGGGGGCGGAACCGCCAATGGGCTCAAACATGCTCACCCCATCAGGATTGATGTTGCCGCCGGCGGCAATTCCCATGCCTCCCTGGATCATGGCGCCGAGGTCGGTAATTATATCACCGAACATATTATCGGTGACAATAACATCAAACCATTCAGGATTTTTGACCATCCACATGCAGGTGGCATCAACATGGGCGTAATCCGTCTTAATGTCCGGATATTCCTTCGCAACTTCATAAAAAGCCCGTTCCCACAGGTCAAAGGCAAAGGTCAGCACATTCGTTTTTCCACACAGGGTCACCTGTTTCCTTTTGTTACGTTTGCGGGCATATTCAAAAGCAAAGCGAATACAGCGCTCCACCCCTTTCCTGGTGTTGATGGATTCCTGAACGGCCACCTCATCAAGGGTGCCCTTTTTGAGAACTCCTCCCGCGCCGGCATACAGTCCTTCCGTATTTTCCCGCACCACCACAAAATCAATATCTTCAGGCCCTTTATCTTTCAATGGTGTTTCAACATTGGGATACAGGATAACCGGCCGCAAATTTACATACTGATCAAGAGCAAAGCGCAATGAAAGTAAAATGCCTTTTTCGAGAATTCCCGGTTTCACGTCCGGATGGCCAATGGCGCCAAGAAATATGGCATCATGTTTGGACAATTCGCTGACCGCATTTTCCGGCAGAACCTCGCCGGTACTGAGGTAACGGTCGCCGCCATAATCAAACTCGGTAAAATCAAGGGTAAAATCAAACTTTCCGGCAGCAGCCTCCAGTACTTTAACTCCTTCCTCAACAACCTCCGGCCCGGTACCATCACCGGGCATTACCGCAATTTTGTATGTCTTTCCCATGTTCTTTTATTTCCCATTGTAAAAGTTGATTTGTTCGCAAAAACTGTGAATTTACCACAGAGAACACGGAGTTCACAGAGGTAACTGCTTGAAAAAATAATGTTTACTCTGTGCTCTCTGTGCCCTCTGTGGTTAAAAAAAATTTTTATGAGGCCATCAAAGTTAATAATACACAAACGTACTGCGCCGGAAAGGGGCGTCACCATTGTATTCTAAGGTGGCTTACCCGTCCGATAAACTCAGCTTGCCGTTGATTTTAAACTCTCTTTTTCGAGATAAACCAGCCTGTTCAGGCCGTTAAGATATGCCTTGGCAGCGGCTGTGATTATATCAGGATCAAGACCATAGCCCATTACCACTGTGCCCCGGTCCTCAACCCTCACCAGCACATCACCTTGGGCGTCGGTGCCGCCGGTAATGGAACTCACTGAAAAATTGAGAAGCCTGCTCTTGGTCTCGGTAAGCTGAGCAATGGCACGGTAGGCAGCATCAATTGGGCCCACGCCAATGGCTGCCCCTTCTCTCTCCTTTCCTTCAATTTTCAAGCGAACCGCTGCGGTTGGAAGTTTCATACTGCCGCTCATCACGCCGATGGATACCAGTTCGTACATTTCAGGGATCCTTATGATCTCATCCATGAGAATTGCTTCCAGATCCTCATCATAAATCTCTTTGCGCACATCAGCCAGATCTTTAAAACGCGTAAATACTCGGTTAACTTCCTCATCGACCAAATTATAGCCCATTAATTCGATCCGGTCTTTCAGGGCATGGCGGCCTGAATGTTTACCGAGAATAATATTTCCTTTGGTCAAGCCTATGTCACAGGGATTCATTATTTCATAAGTTGTCCGCTCTTTCAAAACCCCATCTTGATGTATCCCGGACTCATGGGCAAAGGCGTTGGCACCAACAATGGCCTTGTTCGGCTGCACCGACATCCCGGTAATAGTACTGACCATGTGGCTTGTGGGATGAATATGCTTGGTAACCACGCCAATACCGTTCACAGTACATTCCACCTGTCGTGCCCCGGCATTTACTGCTGCCAGCGAATTAGCCACGGCAAGCCCCAGATCATTGTGACAATGGATGCTCAAAACCGCCTTATCAATATTAGGGATATTCTGCACGAGATACCTGATCTGCTTGCCAAACTCCTCGGGCAGGGCATACCCGGTAGTATCCGGGAAATTAAGGGTGGTGGCGCCTGCCTCGATGACGGCCTCAAAAACCCGGCAGACAAAATCAAGGTCACTCCTTGTGGCATCTTCGGCTGAAAATTCAATGTTCGAAGTATAGGCGGCAGCATATTTTACCGACTCCACAGCCAGATCAAATACCTGTTCCCTGGTCATTTTCAGCTTGTGTTTAAGATGGATGTCAGAGGTCGCCAAAAAGGTATGAATCCTCGAATTGTCTCCTTTTTTCAGGGCATTCCAAGCCGTATCAATGTCTTTTTTATTGCATCGGGCAAGACCGGCAATCTGTACTCCTTTAATGTTGTCGGCAATATATTTTACACATTCAAAATCACCTTTTGAGGCAATGGGAAAACCTGCTTCAATGATATCCACATTCAACATGACCAGTTGCTGGGCCAGCCTGAATTTTTCCTGCATGTTCATACTGGCGCCCGGTGACTGCTCACCATCACGCAACGTGGTATCAAATATAAAAATTTTGTCTCTGCCACCATCCTGGGTAGAGACAGAAGTTATGTCAGACATTGTCTATAATTCTCCAACTATTGTCGGCTTCGCATTTGTGCCCTTTAGAGTGAAAAGGCCGCTCCGCCGACGCTGCAACGCTTGAAGTCCTCGATTTTTCGTGGTGGAAAAAATAGCGACAGCGACTTTTGCGGGATCATCAATTATTATTCAACCATACAACCAATTGAACTTGTGCCATTCATCCTGGCATGGGATCAAATTATCTCTTCCTGATGCTTGACTTCCTTTTTTCCTTTAACGACTAAACGATATGCTCCAACCAAGGGGCCGGAAAGGATATACATTAGACCAAGCAAGAAGAGGGTAACCTGTGGTTCGGTTGCAACCACTATAATCACAAGCACCATAGCCACAAGCGCCTGGAATGTTTTTGCCTTTGTTGTCTCAGGATGTTTAAAGCTGACATAACGGTGTGTGGACACCATGAGATACGACAGCCCGTAAACCAGAAAAAGCATGGCCTTGTCCTTTATAGAGCCGCTGAAGTCCATGAACTGGCAAAACAAAACCGAGGTGGCAATCATTCCTGCAGCTGCCGGGCAGGGCAGCCCGGTAAACATTTTCTGTGACGAAGTGGTATCCTGAGTGTTGAATCGGGCCAATCGCAATGCTGTGGTGGCGACATACAAGAATGCTGCCAGCCAGCCATAGCGGCCATAGGGCTTCAACGTCCACAGATAGGCAAGAACGGCCGGGGCGACCCCGAAAGAAACCAAATCACAGAGGGAATCATATTCCATTCCAAAACGACTTGTGGTGCCAGTAAGTCTGGCAACCCTGCCGTCTAATCCATCAAAAACAGCAGCGATGATAATCGCAACTGCAGAGTTAAAATAAAAACCGTTTATCGCTGAAACAATTGCGTAAAAACCGCTGAACAGACTAATAGTCGTCAAAAGGCTAGGAAGGAGAAAAATCTTGCCTTTGCCCGGCTCACTTCCTTTTTTTGAAAGTTGATGTGCAAACATAGTGTTCCTCCTTTACGCCTGCCGTGGAAATTTCCTGCAATGTAAGCGATCACAGTGTGGCACATCTGCTTTGTCATCGGCCTGCTCGCATACCTGATGTATAGAGAGCTGGCCTCTTTCAAGTTTATGCCCCCTTGCGGGGTACATCTGCACCACCCTGTGATCGCATACGAATAAAGTGGTTGCAGGTTGCAAAGCTATTACACGTCCCGTGATCATTTTCCTGCAATGAATCAAAAAAGTTTACTAAAAGGCACTACAACTTCAATATATTACGATATCATACAAAAAAGCCCGAAAAAATCATATGAAATTTCGGACCACCGGTTTTGCCCTACTTCCCTTACTGGTAAAAGCTCCCTTGCAATCATGGCATACAAGTCGCAAATAGAGCCGCAATGATCGTGCAGGTTCTCGTAATTGACCCTCCTTAAACTTTAGGCACTTTAGGCACTTCGAACTTTAGGCACTTTTCCCGGTATCAGGGCAGATAACCCAGTACTGTTTCACCTGCTTTAACTTTCTGCCCTGCCTTTACTTCCAGTTGAACTTGCAGGGGCAGATACAGATCAACCCGTGAACCAAACCGGATCATTCCGATTCTTTCCCCTCGGGAGAAATAATCCCCCTTTTCAGCCCAACACACTATCCGCCGTGCAACCAATCCAGCCACCTGCACGATTGCCAGGCGCCGGTCGGAAGCCGTGTTCATTGTAATTGCGCAATATTCGTTCTCCAAAGCACCTCGATCCGTATTGGCTGAATAGAAGCGACCTGGTGAATATCGCACCTGTGAAACCTTACCTGAAAAAGGAGCACGATTAACGTGGACATTAAATACATTCATGAAAATGGAAATCTTGAAAACATGCTCCTTTACAAACCGCTCGTCAAAAACCTTTTCTATCTGGATGATTTTGCCATCTGCAGGCGAAACCAAAACATCATCTTCATCAGGGGAAATTCGGTCCGGATCCCGAAAAAAGTAAAGAATAAAAGTCGTTAGAAAGAGTGCGATCAGCGCGATGATATCATAGCCCAGCAAAGCAGTGACAAGGGAAATAAGTGCTGCAAGCAAAATGAATGGATAGCCATCCAGGGCTATTGGAATACGCGGTGTTTTCATGTAAATTCTGTTCACGTAAGCAAAAAAAACATTACAAACCCAAAAATTTGGGCTTGTAATGTTTTACTCTTCCATTACAAACGGATTAAATAGATCCTTCCGCACGTATATGCTAATTTTTCTTAGCCCTCACCATGGCTATGGTGCCGGTCCGGACTATCTCCTGAATACCGATGGGTTTGAGAATATCAATAACCGCCTGGATCTTGCTGGCCGGACCGGTAATTTCTACTGCGTAACTCTTAGGGCTCACATCTACAACCTTACCCCGGAAGATATCTATTACCCGTAAAACCTCGGCCCTGGTTCCAGCTTCTGCTTTGACCCTGATAAGCGCCATCTCACGCTCCACATCTTCCACATCATTCATGTCAGTCACTTTGATGACATCGATCAGTTTGTGAAGCTGCTTGGTGATTTGTTCAATAATACTGTCCTCGCCGGTGGTAACCAAAGTGAGGCAGGAAACCTCAGCCTCAAGGGTCGGTGCAACCGACAAACTTTCTATATTGAATCCCCGCCCACTAAAAAGCCCGGTTACCCGTGAAAGGACCCCGGGCTTGTTCATTAATAATACAGAAATGGTGTGTCTCATATGTTTTTCCTACTGTTTTCTATTCCAGCTGATCTTAAACCAAAAGCATCTCTGTTGTTGCTTTGCCTGCAGGCACCATTGGATAGACGCCCTCTTCCCTTGAAATGACAAAATCCATTATAACCACATTATCGGTTGACAAGGCCTCTTTGATAACCGGCTCAACCTCACTTGGCTTTGTGGCCCGCAAACCGACGGCGCCATAGGCCTGGGCGAGCGCGACAAAGTCCGGTGCAGTCTCCAATCCAGTATGGGAATATTTTTTATCATAGAACAATTCCTGCCATTGCCGGACCATGCCAAGATAATTGTTATTTAAAATTGCAATTTTGACAGGGCATTTATACTGCCGTGCGGTGGCCAGTTCCTGTATATTCATCTGGATGCTGCCATCGCCGGCAACATCAATAACCGTACTTCCGGGAGCAGCCATTTGCGCACCAATGGCAGCCGGGAAACCATAGCCCATGACACCCAATCCTCCAGAGGTCATAAAATGACGGGGATGGTTAAAGTGATAAAACTGCGCCGCCCACATTTGGTTCTGCCCTACCTCCGTAGTAATAATAGCATTGCCGGCGGTAAGCTCATGGAGCTTCTGCACAACAAACTGTGGCTTGATGACATCGGTTTCTTCAACATAGCCAAGAGGATGTTTTGCCTTCCAATCCCTGATTTTCTCAAGCCAGGGCTCTTTCTTGCTGGCCTGTTCCTCTTTGTCGAAATCCTTCAGCCGGTCAAACCAGGCGTTCATGCTTGTCAACGCATGCTTGCAGTCGGCAACAATTGGAATATCAACGCTCACATTTTTGCTGATGGAGCTCGGATCAATGTCGACATGAATTACCTTTGCATGGGGAGCAAAGGCGTCAATCTTGCCAGTCACTCGATCGTCAAAACGGGAACCTACTGCAATGAGAAGATCACAATTGGCCACCGCCATATTGGCATAATAGGTTCCATGCATACCAAGCATACCCATGGATAATGGATGAGTGCCCGGGAAGCCTCCTAATCCCATCAGTGTCATGGTGGTAGGAATGGTCAGTTTGGTGGCAAGTTCGGTTAACTCATTGTTGGCATTGGAAGCGATAATTCCGCCACCTGCATAAATCACCGGTTTTTTTGCCCTCAATATGGCCTTGCATGCCTTCTCAATCTGGCCGGGATGTGGCTCATAAGTAGGTCTGTAGGTCCGCATCTTAATCTGTTTCGGATCTGGAAAAGATACCATTGCTCCGACAACATCCTTGGGCAGATCAACCAGAACCGGGCCAGGGCGACCGGACCTGGCAATGTGGAATGCCTCCCGGACCGTGGACACCAAATCTTCCGGCCTTTTAACCAAATAGTTATGTTTTGTACAGGGTCGGGTAATGCCGACAATATCCACTTCCTGAAAAGCATCATTGCCGATAAGCATGGTCGGAACCTGCCCGGTAAAAACCACTATCGGAATAGAATCACAATATGCTGA
>CALZHT010000040.1 GCA_945787445.1 uncultured Desulfobulbaceae bacterium | reverse complement strand
TAAGTTAATGTGCTTATTTTATCTGATATTCCTTTAACTTTAGGCACTTAACTCGGTATCAAACAATTTCCTACAGGGTCCCTCTCTCTCCTCAATATTAATTCATGAGGTCAGGAGATCTGAATAATTATTGGGCAGGTGGAGTCCAGACAAGTTCGATGCCGCTTGCGTTTTCGGTGATGGAAATGTCAAAGCCCATCAAATACACAAATAAAGGCCGGCCGAAAATAAAAAATTCATACTCTTCCGCCAATCCAACCTCTTTAATGGCATGCAAGCGAATGGTTATATCCTTACGGACGTACTCGGTGAGTTCAGACAATACACTTTGTTGGTTTTGCTGCGATAATCCTGCAACAACTCGACCAACCGTATGGTAGGAGCATTCTCTTTCATGGATCTCGATAAGCTGTCGCACCCGATCATCAGTATTGATGACATCGAAACGCACAAGGGTATTTTTCCCTATTATCCCAGCAACTTCAGCCGGGTCCCAGCATTTAAGCAACCTGCACTCCAAAGGACGTCTGGTATAGATTTTACATGTATTTTTTGGGCCATCTAAAAAAACACAGGTCCAATCCCTGCTGTTGCCGGCAATTTTTACCAGTTCTTTCGTAAGCGGTTCGATCTTATTGGTTAAAGGATTGTGGGCTAATTCTCCTTGCCGCAGGGTGACAAGATTCTGGAATCCTATATGACCGACCTGCAGGAGTTCCTTGTCCTCAATATGCAGAGAAGGCCCCCCTTTGCGGCAACATGTGCCGCACTGTTTACAATGCGTTATAATTTCTGTATTTGTTTTCATACTGCTTGAAAAAGGTTATCCTATCCGAATCAATAACCAAATGAATAGAGTATTAACATTTGCCGCCACTTTTATGGCAAAGATGTCGGTCCATTTCGGTAAATAAGAAGCCCTTGGAGCCTTTACATGTTTCAAGGGGCCAAGGGCTAAAAAATAACTTCTTATAAGATAAAAAGATACTGAATTTTACTCAACTGAAAAAGCAACCGTATTCAACACAATGCCAGAAGCATCTTTAAGTTCTACTTTCCATGAACCTTTCAATCCAGCTAGTTTTTTGCTTGATTTTGTACGCCACCTGTTCCCTTTTCTCAAGGGCAAGGTGACTCTCGCCTTTTCTGCATCATTATAATACCAGATAAAACTGACCTCGGTGTCTTGGTCGATGTCCTTTGCCTCTAAAAAACAATACACCTGCTCCGTAGCTGCAGAAAATTTGTCTGCTGCCCCGACCGGCTCTCTATCCACGATATTTTCACTGACAATCATCCGACTTAACGTGAAGCCGGGTTCATCCATACAAAAGGCAGAAGGCGATACCATTAATAATACAATAAAAAGAAATACAGCACCTATTGCCAGACGTGAATACTTTTTCATTTCCCTCCCTCCTTTGTTTCATTTTTTCAATACAATAAGCAAACATACTCAGATATTAAAACGCTAATTGCTCTTGTGAATCAAGTTGGATTTTTTGATTCTCCTCCCTTCATAAAGATTTACTCAGTTTCACATCAATGGTATTGCCCTGTAATCCGGTAATTTCTAACTTGGGACCCTGCAATTGACTTATTTTCTCCCCCAAATCCTGCAGAACTCCCTTAAAGTTTACATTTATCTGCGCTATGCCAGACTGGTAACTTCTCAGGGTTACCGCCCCTACACCACGGATTTCTCTTACTCTTTCCAGCACGTTAGACATTTCACCATAGGAAGCCCCGGAGAGGATAAGCTGGAAATTGCTTGCCTGGTAAACGTCCTTGCGCCACTGTTCAAGAATTCCGGAGATCATTTCCGCAGTTAATTTTGCGGTGGCTTCCTCCAGTGGGAGTGTGGCCTCGACTCCGGATGGCGGTCTGGTCTGGAAGCCTGAAAAGAGCAGTTTTCCTGTATCTGTTTCAAAGGCTTTCAGTCGAATTTCGTTTGAAAAAAAACGCATGCTCCTGCCCATCACCCTCCGGTCGCCGGCAAATTCCCTCCGCACTTCCCCTTCTACCAGAACTTCTGCCCCAAAGTCCTTGGCCAATTTGTTTGCCATGGCAGGATCATCTTGCAGCAGGATGGCCTCAATTTGTTTTTTCCGTTTGACTTGCCCCGCATCTACTGCTTGAAATCCCTTGGCAAGAAGGATGCCTTCAATCTGATTCTCCGCGTTCCGGTTGCCTTGGAGGGCTACTCCGAAAAAGGAACTGTCAACCTCCCTGGAATACAACACCACCATAATTCTGGGATTCTGTTTTTTACGGATTATTATCCCTATTGATTCAAGATCTTTAGCCAATTTGGCCATTTTAACCACAGCAGAGATCTGCACCTCATAAAGACCGTTTTTCTCTCCTTCACGTACAATGGTGTATTCCCTAATATAGCCGCGGCTTTCTGAGTAAATCCTGTCCTCAACCAGCATCATTTGTTCCACCGTGGTTTCAGAGGTGATGTAAACACCAACGCCCTGCTCCACGGCTCTCCGCAGAGCATCATCCAAGGCCTGGTCCCTGCCTTTTGCTGACCCGTTCTCCCCTGTCCCTGTTACAACAACCTTTTTCCCTTCAGCATCGGAGTCCTGGTGGCTGTCCTGAGCTAAAAGTGAGCAGGGAACAACGAAACTTAGCAAAACAATTACCTTCAGGGTGAAGAAAAATCTACCCATAAATATATTTATTCTCCAGCCATAAATTTAGATGACATCCTGCACCATCACCGTCATGCCTTTTTGGATACCTGTTCCTTTTGTTATCTTGCAGATAGATATTTTATTCTTTACTTTGACAACTTCAATTTTGCCAACAATGTCCATGCTCTCATCCAATACCTCCCCGGTATCCGGATCTCTCAACATGGTGGACTCTCCCACGGCAAAGACCTGGCCAACACTCACTCCTTCTCGTTCGCCCCGGTTGACATAGGCCTTGTCACCTTTAACCAGGATTACCGAGCCGGTCCAGGGAATTTCCTCGAGCTTGGAAATCAAAAATTCCACGCCTTCATCCACCGCTTTTTCCATGGCCTTGCCGGTGTTTGTTTTCTTGAATCCGGCTAGATCACCGGAATACTCATTCCGATCGACCCCAAAGGAAATGCCCTTTCCCTGCACCTTGCCGTAGCACTTCTTGGAAGAAACCACCTGTCCCGTGCTTGAATCGACGATGTACATAAGCACATTGATTTCCGACATGCTTAACTTCCCACCGATTTTAAAGCCTTTATAGCCAAGGCCAAGACCACTTCCTTTTGTCTCTTCGGCAAAATGGGTAATGGTTCCTTTAACAAGCAGCTGGGACGGGGTCATCTGGCCGGTGACTACTTTTTTTCCTCCCCCGGCAGCACGGCCACTTGCGGCAAAATCCTGTTCTTCCATGGCTTCCTGGCGCATATCCTTTTCACCCAGAACTATCAACTTACCGGTCTGCATCAGACTGTCGGTCAAGACCGCGCCCCAGGCATCTCCCAAGTTTAACTTGCCGCTCCAGTTGGATCGGTTCTCAAATTTGGAAACAGTAATTGAATACCTGAGCCCCTTATTCGATTCAGCAAAACTTGAACCGGTTACGCCAAGGAGTAACATTGCCAAACATATACTCATAAATATCTTCAGGCTATTTCTCATTTTCCCTCCTCTCCTCACAATAGTACATATTCCCAGACTAGAAAATATTAACTCACCTGTCAATGATTGGTGCAGGCATCTCTTTTCAGCAATTTGTAAAAGGTATTTCAGCAAACAGGAAACTTGTCAGGGGCCGACATATTTCCAATGCCAGGGTTCCCAAAAAAAACCATCTGCATTGTTTTCAGGATAGCTCTCAATAAAATTGAATTTAGAGGCATTTTCCTGAAGCCATGCTTGCGCTGGAGATTTGGCAAACATGAAACTGCTTGGTACTAAATCCAAGGTTGAGCCCAACATATGTTCTGAATACCCTGGTGGTGCAGTTCCCGTTGCAACTTCGTAGAAATCCTTCCCTTTTTTCATTCTCCGTTTATAAATCTGTTTCTGATAGGCAGGGCTGCGATACCCTGAATCAGCCAGTAACGTTATGCTGTCTTCCTTGGCTGCCTCGGCCATTATAACAAAGGCGTCTTTGGTGGCTGCGGTAACGTAAATTTTACTCTGATCAAGAGTCAGGTCCAAAGGGAGCCGGACAAGATCGTCTGGCTTGGGATCGTCCGCATTGCCAACTCTTTTCCCTTGCCACGGATAAGGCACAGGGTATGCTTTGCCTTCAATGACTACATACTCGCTGGAATTGAGATAATGCGGGGGCTGTAATCCTTTGCTGTCATTTGCATAAATACTTATGGTTATTCCAGCGACAAATACAAGTAGGAAAAATTTTATTTTCCAAAAATAACGCCCTATTAAAAAAATCATATTGGTTCGCATGTAGAATTATTAATTTTTCAAAAGCATATATGATTTATCAATATAATATTACTTCATTTTTGTCAATTAATGATACATTCATGAATAGGTATTCATGCCCAAAACTTTTTACCAGATATGAGGTCACAACATAATATACATGGATGAAATTGCATTTCTCAAAATTCATGGTGTAATGGCGATTGGCAAAATAGAGTTATTTCCCATCCGGAAAGTCGCAGACTTGGAGAATGCTGGAACAAGTTGTTTGCAATTCGGAAACTGACAATTTTGTGAAAGGTCAAGGAAATCAAGGAATCGCCCTAAAGGATTTCCATTGGTCATGCGGAGTCTTTCTTGAGTACGCCGAACGAGCAATACCGCATATCGGCGCCGAGATTTCGTAAAAAAGGCGTTTCTGGATGGAAACCAGTTAGATGACACAAAAGATTGCTCGGTAACTGGATAACAAAAAAATAGATTACAGGAGACACGGTTATGTTTTCATGTAGCTCTAGTTTTTGTCTCCTATAAGAGAGGCCGTCAATATCCAGTCCTCACTTCCCCTGTTGATTATTTTGCATCAACATAGCCTGTTCCCTTACAGATTGGACATTCCACATCTTTCTCACATTGACAGTCGTCCCAGTCATCACCTGTCTGGGTTCCCCGCCATTCCATGTTACATACACAGGTTCCTGGAATTACCTTTTCGCCGCTACATTGAGGACAAACCTTCTTTTCATCTGCCATGACCAATCCTCCTATCTCGCTTAAAAATCAAGAATTTATTCTGCTACTAACACTATATTTACTTGAACGCCCCCTTTCAAGTAGACTGATATAAATCGGTATTCTTTTAAATAACTATTATAATGCCCCAACAGGAAAATGCTGCAAAAGTCGGGAAAAGTACTACTGAGAGTACTATAAAGCTCTACCATATTGCAAAGCACTTTTATTAATACTCACCGGCAGATGCTCAAAGTTCAAGTCGTGGCTTGTCCTTAAAAAGGGAAGATAAACCAAGGAAGCATCAGGTTCAATAAATTGCAGGTCGGGCAACAAGGGAAAAATGTCTTTCTTGTTGGTTGCAGAGTTGGCAAAAACTAAAGTTAGGCTCTGGATCGCTTCTTCCAAAGGCATGGTCACTGGATGGACAATGTCAGGCATGGGGCCATCACCTTCAAAATCACCCTGGGCAATGGTCAGTTGCGTTGCAGTGCGAAGAAAAATTTTCGGCCGAATCTTGAAGGCCGGTACCCAGTAACTCATTTTTTTATTTTCCCATTGACGCTGAACAATACGTGGTTGTTTGGTTATCCGGATGAAATCAGCAAATGACTCAATCCCTCCATTTGATGCCGTAGCCGTCACTTTCCAAAATGGCAAATACAGAGAATCACCATTGCCCTTGGCCACTATAAAGGGAATTTTTTTTAAGGATTTTTGCGAAATTCTCCATGCTGACCTGCAGTTTGGGCAGGTCAAGACTACACTGTCCTTTTCGCCATGAAGATCCCAACCACAATGTGGGCACAATGTTGCCAAGAAAAGAGGTTGCCAGCCCGAGTCGCTATCCAAGTGTGTTTCAAACAGGGTATCATTAATCCTGGTATTGCTGATGCGCTTGCCAGTCACAGCATCAACCACAAATCCATTCTCAAGAGAGAGCGGCAGGTAGACTTTGCTGGTGGTTTCTCCTATGTAAGCACGATAAATAAGCTTTTCTTTGGTATGTAAGGTTTTACTTACAAATTTATCGAGGACATCAGCCATGCTCGAACCACTTTTAAGAAAGGACCCTGTCAATCCCTGCGAAGCAAAGCGCAATTTCATGGCCTGGGGCCGAAGACCGAGTGTTATTGGGAGAAAATCAAAATGAGCGCTAAGCTGGGTAAAGTCCATTATGCGAAAATCAATACGCTGGCTATAGCAGCTATAGACGCACCCTTTGAAGCGATGATAGGGAACGAAACAAACCTTGCCGTTGCATTTTTTGGGGGGCAATACATACCGAAATGGTTCCCCGGAGGCCAAAACGCTTCTCACGTTGCAAAAGGGACACTGAAACAGATGATCCGTTTCCTTCAATTCAACGGGGGCCCCGCATTGAGGGCACTCCTGGACGGCAACAAAACTCATCTTAACGTATTGTTTCACCGCATTGATTACAATAAAGGGCTCTCGGCATATTCTCGGCATTACAACTTGGACAAACTGATGGCATTGGTTTTTCCTGGGCTGAATGACCACACCTTGAGCAAAATTTTGCATTGGGCGGCAAATTCTTGCCGCAAATGACACATTGATCAAAAATTAATTGCTGGTGCCCACAAAAAGGGCAAAACTTGGCTTCCCGCCCAATGGGATGTTTGCAATCAGGGCATTGAACTTCACTGCCAACCGCGGATGCGGGGCTTTGCGCTTGGCCTTTGAACATTTCGGAAAACATGGCAGGCATCATAAATCCAAGCCCCATACCCATGCCGGATCCGGCTTCGCCGCCTGATTCAGATGCCTTCTCCATGGCTGAGGCCGCTTTGAGTTTGATTAAATTGTCCAGATCATCAAGAACACCTAGACGGCTTTTATCATCTATAGTTTTCTGGACCTCCGGAGGAGGTGTTATGGAGGTGATATAAAGTTGGTTCACCCCCAGGCCAAAGTGGCCGAAATCTTCCTGAAGAATTTGTTGTAATCCATCGGATAACTCATCATAGCGGCCAGGCAGGTTAAGGATGCTATCAAGATGTTGGCCAAGATAATCATTAAATCGTGACACGATGACATCTTTCAAATATTCCTCAATCGCATCAGCACTATACTTTCCCATGGTGCCGACCATACTGTTAATAAACAAAACAGGCTGTACTACCTGAATATTGAAGACCCCAAAGGCACGCAGCCGGATGAGTCCCAGCTCCGAGTCTTTAAATGCTACAGGGTCTCGAGTACCCCATTTCAGGTCGGTGAACACCTTCATGTTAACAAAATATACTTCGGCCCGGAGAGGACTGGTCATGCCCCAAGGCAAGGCAAGAATCTTTGTCAGAACAGGGATATTTGCAGTAGTCAGAGTATGACGGCCTGGTCCAAAGGCATCGCAGGCTTTGCCGTTATAGAAAAATACACCGATCTGGCTTTCGCGCACAATGAGTTGTGCCCCGTATTTAATCTCAGCAGAGCCCTTTTCTGGAATACGGTTCATTACTTCTTTACCGGTTTCGTCAAACCACTCGATTACTTCCAAAAAAACGAGATTATTTGTTCCCATTGTTTCCTCACTTCCTTATTAATCTTAAGATTCCTTTGGTACCATGCTCCTTCTTATGCAGCCCGGTCCGATGCCAGCACTTCTCTGCCGAATGTTTTGCCGGTGTGATATGCTTTCAGTAAATATTCCGGATGTTTTAAAACATCACCCTTGAAATCCAGTCCTCGATAGAGCAAATTTCCCCACTGTTTAGTATCAATCGCTTCAAAAAAATACCTTATGGAAAGGAGGGCGCCGTCAAAAAGTTTTTTGCCCTTAGTTGCACCCACCGAGACAAATAGACCTTTTTTCGGTGGCATGCCTTTTCCTTCGGAAGGAACCGCCAGCCAGTTTTTTTTCACCCAGAACGACTGGCACCGGTCCATGAATATTTTCGTATGCGCGGACACACTGTAAAAAAAAATGGGTGAAGCCACGATAATACCTCGCGCAGCTATTATTTTATCATAAATAGCTTGAAAATCATCATTAATAGCGCAACGGCCGGTTTTCTGGCATCCATAGATTTCGAGGCAGGGAGACATTTTTACATCTCTAAGCCAAATTTCATCTACCCTGGCCCCGGCGTCTTTAGCACCGCTGACAACACGCTCAAGCAATACGTCCGTATTGCCATTTCTCCGGGGACTTCCACAAAACGATACGATTACGGCCTTTTCCTCTTCCATCTTCAAAGAATAATAAAATATTTTCTGAGTGCGTTTAAAAACTGCCTACAAGATAACAAATTTATTTAAGAGATATGAACAAGTCGTCATTATAAAAATATACTAATGTAACGGGGGATTACCAAGCAAACAAAAACGAACCTTGCCCAATAGCAGGAACAATTATTGCATGATTATTTTTCATTAACTCCTCTTGCAAAAAAGAAGAAATGTGAACTATATATGGCTATTAGTATAATAATTTGGAAATGTATTTACCGGATATTTTTTAACATCTTGCAGGTATATCTATGCATGGCTAGCAAAAATGTAAACATTATTGACATTATTCGTGACCGGAAAACCAAACTACCCACCCTGTCTGTTGTGGCAAGCAATGTTTTGCAACTGGCAAGCAACGACAAAACATCGGCCTATGATCTTGCTGAATTCATAAGCAAAGACCAGGCCCTTACCAACAAGATACTCAGATTATCAAACTCAGCATACTACGGCCTCGTGAAAAAAGTTGATTCCATCCACCGGGCAATTACGGTAATAGGATTTCATGACGTCACCAGCCTTGCTGTGGGGATAAGCGTTTTTTCTTCTTTTAAGATGAAAGGCATAGCTAAAGTTCTAGATATGAAAGATTTATGGCTTCACTCTATATGCTGCGCCACAGCAGCCAGAGAGATATCCAAAAAGATCAATATCACTGAGAATGAGCAGATCTTTTTAACAGCCTTACTCCACGATACTGGCAAAATAATTTTTGCCTTATACTTTCCGGAAGAATATCAAAAAGTTCTGCAAGAGGCAGCAGAACTCCAGACTCCTCTTTTCCGGAAAGAACAGGAAGTACTTAAAACAGATCATGCAAAAGTGGTAGGCCATCTCATGGAGCGCTGGAACTTTCCTGACAATCTTTCTACCCCAAGTCGATACCACCATGACACCTCAAGATGTCCTCTTGAATATCAAAAAGAAGTTTTGATAGTCGATTTGGCCAATTTTTTATGCCACAAACTTGATATTGGCAGAAGTGGCAATACCGCGGTTTTAGACATTACCAAAACCTTGAAAATGCTCAGCCTCACCATTGAAGATGTCATGAAAATCGTTAAAGAGATAAAAGCCCAACTTCCGAAGATGAAAGAGTTTTTGCAACTAATGGCCTGAGAAACGTCATTCATATGAGTGAAAAAAAAATACATAAACTCGAACGGGAAAATAAACTTCTTCGAGAGCAGGTCAACAAAATCCAAAACCAATTTGAGGAAAAGATCTCGGAACTGTCCATGGCTCGCGAGATCGGTCTGGCCTTGCTTCATGTCAATAAATTCGAAGAAGTATGCAAACTCATCCTGGAAGTTATCATAAAAAATACGGTAGCGCAGAACTGCTCCATCATGCTCTTAGACAAGGCGAAAAACCAACTCTTCCTCGCCTGTGCTTCAGACCCGGTAGAGAGTAACTATTTCCTTCCCGCTGACCGTGTATTTTCTAAGGAAAATGTCTACTACAGTTTCAAGCAGGGGGAAGGAGCTGCCGGCATGGCCCTTCGCAAAAAACAGACTATTGTGGTCAATGAAGTAACAAAATCCTCCTCATTTTCCTCAGAATATAAAAGCCAGGTAAAAGTTGGCTGTCTTGTGGCAATACCTTTACTGGTGGAAGACCAGGCTATCGGAGTACTTAACATTAGTCACGGCTTACCCGACATCTTTGAACCTAACGATGTAAACCTCTTTAATATTATTGCCAACTTCATTGCGTTGGCCATCCACAGCACATTGAACCATGAAAAACTCAAATATTCTGAAGCAAAATACAGGGCCTTAACCGAGAGTTCAAATGACGGGATCGCCGTTATTCAGCAAAATACGCACTTGTATGCCAATCCCAAATACCAAGAGCTTTCCGGCTACAGTGTGGAAGAACTTGGGGTGCTCTCCATAGATACAATTCTTCCTGGAGAGACAGACCCACTACTGAAACAATTAGATCAAGGAATGGGAACAATACCAGAGCAGTTTGAAGCACGGTTACATAATCGGCGCGGTATGGTAATTCCTGTTGGGATCAATTCCTCCATTATTCAACATGATGGCAAAAAGGCGCTGATTATCTCTGTTCGTGATCTGACAGCCCGTAAGAAACTTGAAAAACAGTTGCAGTATGCTCAGAAGATGGAGGCCATTGGTACACTTGCCGGCGCAGTGGCGCACGATTTGAACAACATCCTTTCAGGCATTGCCAGTTATCCGGAACTCATGTTATTGGAACTCCCCCAAGACAGCCCAATGGTAAATCCCTTGCAAACCATTTTAAATTCAGGGAAAAAAGCCGCAGCTATTGTTCAGGATCTGCTTGCTTTGGCAAGAAGGGGCGTATCAGTAACAAAGGTCATAAATATTAATCACGTTCTCAATGAATATCTCGACAGTTCAGAATGTACAAATCTTCTGGCCTATCATAAAAAAATCTCCATCAAAACAGAGCTTCGTGATGATTTATTTAATATTGTTGGCTCTCAAGTCCATATTTCACGAGTTATCATGAATCTTGTGATTAATGCGGCCGAAGCCATGCATGGAGAAGGGGAGATTATTATCTCCACCTATAACAAATATATTGATAAATCCTTAAAGGTATATGAAGAGATTGAAGAAGGAGAATATGCTGTTCTTTCTATTCATGACAGGGGCATTGGCATAGCGGCAGTAGATCTGGACAAGATTTTCGAACCCTTTTTTTCAAAAAAAGTTCTAGGCAGGAGTGGAACAGGTTTAGGGCTTGCGGTAGTATGGGGAACGATCAAAGATCACGATGGTTTTATTGATGTAAACAGCACCGAAGGCATGGGCACCACCTTTACCATATATTTTCCGGCGGTCAGGCAAGAATTAACCAAGACAGATGAGCCGGTCCCCTTACAAAAATATCTTGGTAAGGGCGAGTCAATCCTGGTAGTTGACGATGTGCTGGAGCAACGAACAATCACAATGAATATGCTGGAAAAATTAGGCTACCTTGTAACCAGTGTAGCAAGCGGAGAGGAAGCGCTCGAACACTTATATTCCAACAAAGCGGATCTGATTGTTTTGGATATGATAATGGAACCCGGCATTGACGGGCTTGAAACCTATCAGAAAATTATAAAAATTCACCCTGAACAAAAGGCGATTATTGTTAGCGGATTTTCGGAAACTCAACGAGTTAAGCGAGCGCAAAAACTTGGTGCCGGGCCTTACCTGAAAAAACCCTTTATGCTTCAAGAACTCGCCCTAATAGTTAAAAATGAACTTACCTTGTAAAATATGATGAAATAGTAAAAAATACAATTTGTCTGTTACACGGACGCGCTGACCACCTTGATCCCTTGCAATGAAACAGGCGATAATTTCAGCCGGAATTTCTTGAAAAGTTATTGCCAGTTCATCGATATATTGCATTGTAACTATTTGAAATTACATGGCACGTTAACCATTTTCCCGACTTTTTGCGGATCATCAATAACTAATCATCCGCATTTCCATTCCCGAAGAAATAAAACTCCTGTAACAAGAGTAGCCGGAATATCACGCTATCCTGCTTTTACGATTTTTTTTTGATTGACAATCACCCCAGGGGACACTATACACCTAATATCATTAGGTAATAGACCCTCCATAAATTTTATTTTTTTCATGCTAAATTACAGCATAAAAAAACACATGACAACCCAATGTCTGTAATTTTTAAACCAAGATATATAATGTTCAAAACCCCACCGATGCGATTAGCGTATCTTCTTGGTTGCTTTCTCATTTTTTCCGCATTATTTGGTTCAACGGTTTATGCCCTCATAGCTATAGAATTAAAAGGGGACAAGGAAGTTCTTTCTTTAGGGCCGAACCTGGAACTTTTTGAAGATGTTACTCGCCAATTAACCATTGATGATATTACTTCCGATAAATACTCTGCAAATTTTATCGCCACAAAAAAAGAAAATCTCAATTTCGGTTTTTCCCCATCCGCCTACTGGATTCGATTTGCTTTGGCAAACACATTATCCGAACAAAAAGAATACTTGCTTGAGGTGACCTTCCCTTTGCTAGACCATGTTGATTTGTATCAGCAAAATGAAACCGGAAAATTCATTGAAAAGAAGGCTGGTGAATTAGTTCCCATCAAGCAACGTGAGATAGAGTATCGCAATCCTGTTTTTTCTATTACTTTAGAGCCGCAGGAAGAAAAGACTCTTTATTTACGTATTCAGAATTACGGCTCGGTGGTTTTTACCCCCAAACTCTGGGAACCCCTGTTCTTTTCCCTTAAAACAACGCAAGAGCGGTATATATATGGTTTCTATTACGGCGGAATGATAATTATAGCGCTCTACAATTTGATTATCTTTCTCATGGTCAGGATACGAACCTTTCTGTTTTATGTCGTGTATGTTGCCTGTTTTATTCTTTGGCAGACGGCCTATAACGGGTTTGCCAATGAAATCTTGTGGCCGGAACAGCCATGGCTGACGAATCGGGCCACACCATTTATTATCTGCGCAACATGCATCTGGGCCCTGCAATTTACCAAATCATTCTTAGACACAGCGGCAAACCTTCCTGTCATGGACAGATTCATCAAATTACTCATGGTGTCTTTTGGCATTGGCTTGGTTATTTCTTTTCAGCCCAACTATTCCGTCAGTACCATGTATTCTTCATTTCTTGCCCTCCTACTTGTGCCCACCGTGCTTTTTGCTGGTTTTTCTTTAAGCAAAAAAGGGTATAGACCTGCTCGTTATTTCTCGATTGCCTGGTTCGTTTTATTGATAGGCACCGCTTTGTTGATCCTTAAAAGTTTCGGCATTCTTCCCAGCACTTTTATCACTACATATGGTCAGCAAATAGGATCGTTCCTGGAGATAATCCTTCTTTCCCTGGCTCTTGCAGACCTGCTCAACGTAATGAAAAAGGAAAAGGAACAGGCCCAGGCCGAGGCCCTCCATTTCCAGAAACTTGCCACCCGTAGGTTGGAGGAAGAGGTTTTGCAGCGCACAGAAGAGTTGCGGGCCAGCAACCTCAAGTTAGAAACCCTTTCAGCCAAGCTGGCGAAATATCTTTCCCCTCAACTTTACAATTCCATTTTTTCCGGAAAAACAGATGTAAAGCGGCAGTCATACCGGAAAAAGCTCACAATCTTTTTTTCAGACATTAAGGACTTCACCAAACTCACAGACAGCATTGAACCGGAAACCCTGACCGCCATAATCAACAACTATCTGAATGAAATGGCGGCCATAGCCCTGCGCCATGGCGGTACCATTGATAAATATATCGGTGATGCAATCATGGTTTTTTTCGGTGATCCGGATACTAAAGGTGAAACAGAGGATGCCCTTTCCTGTATTAATATGGCCATTGAAATGCGGGAACGCATGAAACAAATGCAAAGGGAAGGGATTACCTCGGCAGGAACGCCGCCCTTACAAATCAGAATGGGAATCAACTCCGGGTATTGCACAGTCGGCAACTTCGGTTCCGAAGAAAGGCTTGACTACACTATTATCGGCGGCCAGGTAAATATAGCAAGCAGGCTGGAGTCCATGGCCGAACCAAATGAGATCCTTATTTCAAACAACACCTATGCCCTTGTCAAAGACAAGGTTGCCGTTGAAGAAAAAGGTGAAATCATGGTAAAGGGCATTGCTCACCCGGTCCCTACCTATCAGGTGATAGATCTGCACGAAAAGGTTGAGAAAGAAGCGGCGATAATAGCTGAAAGCGGTGACGGCTATTCATTTACCTTAAGCCTGGAAAATCTATCAGAGAAATCAAAACAAAAGGCTCTCTCTTCTTTACAGCAAATGCTGGTAAAACTAAATGGCCATACCATTGGATAAGACTCCCGGCAATCCCGTTTATTATGGACTTCCGCTTCGCTACAGCCAAGTAGTAGCAGGGGAACAGTAATAAGGGCAATACATGCGCTTTGTGTGTTCATAAAGGTGTTTCCTTCAAGAAACTGTTTGGTTCCAGCTCTCCCGCCAAACCGGAAAGAGAATGAGCGAGCTATGTATACTCATCCATAGGTTCCACGTGCACCATCACGTCATGAATGTTGAGGGCGGAATTGCACAAGGCGTCCTCCACATCATGAGCAATGGTGTGCCCTCTTCGCACCGAAATTTCGCCATCAACCATGATATGAATATCCACAAAGAGGCCGAGGCCGCTTTTCCTTATGCGACACTCTCCTACCCGTGCCGTGCCGTCTATCCGCATGGCTATGCTCCGAACTTTTTCTTCGACCTCAGGGTCAACCGCAGCGTCCATCACTTCATCCAGAGCGGGCCGCAATAACCGTACACCGTTGTAAAAGATGATAGCGCATGCGATGAGGGCGGCCCAGTCATCAGCGCTTTCATAGCCTTCTCCGCCTATCAAGGCGATAGCAATACCGATGAAGGCGGCAAGGGAAGTCAAGGCGTCGGAACGGTGATGCCAGGCATCACTTATCAGGGCGGTGCTTGCAAGGGCGTTTCCGGTAGTAATGACATACCGGAAAAGGATCTCCTTTATAAGGATCACACCGGCAAGAACAACAAGGGTATACCAAGCAGGTGCGCCGTGCGGGGCAAGAATTTCCTGGACGCTTTGATAGGCGATCAACAATGCGGCACCGATAATCGACATGGAAACCACCACACCGGCCAGGGACTCGGCTTTGCCGTGCCCGTATGGGTGGTTGTCATCAGGGGGTTTGGCTGAAATTCGCAGGCCACTCCAGACAATGAGTGATGATACGACATCAGCAGTGGATTCTATGCCGTCCGCAACCAGGGCATAGGAATTGCCCACAATCCCTGTTACAACCTTTGCCACCGCAAGCATTATATTGAAGGCTATGGCGACAGCTGATACCTGCAGGCCGGATTCTACGGAAACCATGGCACTCTTTTCCTTAGGTAATAGCGCAAACGTATATGTCCTAGGTGACGACAGGGTTGGCTTTTTTATCAAACGGATTTGTCCTGATCGCCAGAGAAAAAAGATACGGATAATGCCCTTGTAAGTATTGTAAATAAAAGAGCCACTGTTCGACAAGCATTTGGTAAACCCTTTTGACATCACCGGCCAAGTGCATCTTGTCGCTTTCAATCATTTCAGTAAAATTCTGGCGGTATGACAACTCCTCGGTTAAGTGGAAAACAGCGAGCAGTAATTCGGTAAAGGATTCCTGTTCCAGCAAAACAGGATTTTCCAACAAGCGCACCAGAAAATCCCTTTTAGAGGCAAGATGCTGGTAAAGCCCCTTCAAATCCGCGCAATCCGTATCATAGGAACACCTATATCCTTTGATTTGTTCTCTGATCGCTTGGAAATCCTTTGTCGTCCAATTGGTGGTGATTACGAGTTTATCGCGTATGGTATGAAGGGTGGGGTCAAAGCTCGAAAAATCGGCAATCAGCTTAGTCCCCACTTCACTAAAAAACACTCCGATCAGCATATGCATTTTGCGCAGCTTGGTCTGTTTCTCCCGCCTATTTAACATCATCTCCGTAACATTGGCGATGACCCCTAAAAAGGTACCGACTCCCATAATAATGAGGATGATGGCAAAGAATCTGCCCATCTGGCTGGAAGGATGGATGTCACCATATCCCACCGTGGCCACCGTGACTATGCTGAAATAGACAGCATCGGCAAAGGATAATTTTTCAATGAACATAAAACCGACCGTGCCCACCATCATGGTGACCAAGAAGGCAATAATGAAAAACCGTAAACGATGCGGTAGCGTATCCATTTCCCGAGATCCTATCTGTAGTACTTTATCACCCGAGGCTGCACATCCAACCATGCCCTCAATTGCATTGATTGTTGATTACTGTACCAGAACTTACCCATTCAACGCAAAAGGCGAATAGTATCAATATATATTTCACGGGGGCGCGGCAAACTCGTAGCAAAGATGCCTACCCTCCGGATATCTGCAAGATCCATCTCCCGGCCGGCCGGGATTTTGCTGATTTCCACCATGGGGATCTCAATATCATTCCAGCCGGTATGGAGCACAAACCGCCGATTGAAGCGGTCGGAATATTTTTGTCCTTTTTCTTTATGCAGCGCATCATGGACCCGGCAGGTAATTGCTAAAGATTGCTCTGCAGGATTAAAAGCGCTGAATCCCAAGCCCTTATACTGTTGCCAGTCATGGGGAAAATATTTGAGAGAAATACCGGAGTAGCGCTCCGTTGTGAAACCAACCCGCAGAGAATGGCGGCCCTCTTTTGATCTTCCCGCAGCAATGCGCATTGCTGCATCTCCGGTAAAACGGTCCATCTCAAAAGGCGTTTCAAAGCCGGCCAGGATAGGAAATTGTCGGGAGGCGATAAATTCATCTGCAATAGCTTTTTGCCAGGGGGTACGCCTCAAGCAGTATGAGGACAATAACAAAAACTTTACATACTCGCCGCAGTTGGAGAGAAACAGCATAACGGGAAGGTACAAGAAAAGTCATGGCCACCAACACCCCTAGCAAATCTCGGCAGATATCTTTCACTTCAGAGGTTCTGCCAATATTGCCTTGGACCAATTCGATCAGCATACCAACCATGCCTGCAAGAACAAGCACAACAAGGATTTGCATCCTGAAAGATCTTTTATTAATCCCTCTCCAGGTACGGAACAACAAGCAGGTCCATAAAGCGAAAACAAAGATATGCCCTATATTCCAGGCGCACTTGTATGACCGGGGGGATGCATAACCAGGTCCATTCACAAAAAAAGAATAAGAGAGATAAGGGAGAGCAGGGCCAGAAGGCGGGTTATATTTGTTTGATCCTTCACTTGTTGTTTGGACCAGGGGCGATGATTGAAAATGGGCAAAAGAGATTATTTATGCTGTTCACAAGGTACACGTGTATGTCTCTATGGGTACGCCGTGGTTTGGGCCATTAAATCTCTAAAAGCCTTTTGTTGATTTCAATTGCAGCCACAGCACCTTGGCCAGCGGCAATGACCGCTTGGGCGTTGCCGGTCCTTAAGGCGCCCAGGACAAAAAGCCCAGGTATTGAGGATTCATTGCTGTGGTTCACCGAAATTTTATAGCCCCGGCCATCTCTTCCCAGAGGAAGTTCGGAAAGATAGTCATCATTCAGCCTAAAGCCGAAACTGAGCATGACTGCTTCACAGTCAACAACTGTTCCATCGCCAAGCGTCAAGCCGGTCAATTGATCATCCCCGAAAAATTCAATGGGCTCTCCCAAAACAAGCTTGATCTGTTCTTCAGCGAGCGCTTCCCTGTATTCCACAGGCGGTCGGTAATTTATGAGCAACAAAGAGATATCAGGGGTGAACATCTGCTTCATACCAATGGCCAGACGCACTGTGTCAATTTTTTTCCCCATCAACAGAAGTTTTTTGCCGGTGGTCTTGTAGCCGTCGCAATCCACGCAGGTAAAAATGCTTCTGGCAAAAAACCTGTTCATGTTTTTGATTTGGGGTAAGTTTTCGGTGGCTCCGGACGAGGCAATCACAAAGGGAGATTCATATTCCCCTTCCTTGGTGAACACCCTAAAGTCTTTATCTTTTTTTACCTTTTCAACCCGGACCTTTTCGACATCCACGCCGAATTGCCTGATCTGTTCGAGCCCCATGTCTACAAGTTCTTTTCCTGAAACGAGTTTATGGCCCAGAAAGTTTTCAATATGAACAGCGTGTCGAGTCCTGCCTCCTCCCCGGTCGAGCAGAAGCACCCTCCGGTTATAACGGGCAAGGTGGATGGCAGCCTGCAGGCCACCCGGGCCGGCCCCGATAATGATGCAATGATATCGTTTATCCACGTCCGTCGTCCGTCAGATCAAAAAAGAGGATACCCATAATTATGGAGCTAATCCTGTAATATTGCTGTTGCCTTTCCTTACCAGTTCCTCTAGCCTCAGGGTATCCTTGGTAAAGTTCCGTATGCCTTCCGCAAGTTTCTCCGTGGCCATTGCATCGCTGTTAAGCATCCACCTGAAAAGCTTTTCATCAAGTTCGATCTTGGCATCTCCCTTTTCTTCTGCATATTGCGGATCCAGCTTCCTCGGCACTTCGCCGGTGGAATTTTGCAGCTCTTCCATCAAGTTCGGAGAAATGGTAAGCAGGTCGCATCCAGCAAGCTCTAGAATTTCACCACTGTTCCTGAAACTGGCGCCCATAACCTGGGTTTTGTACCCATGCTTCTTGAAATAATTATAAATTCTGGCAACTGACTTCACCCCCGGATCCTCAGGCGCAGGATAGCTGTCTACCCCTTCCGCCTTCTTGTACCAGTCGAGAATCCTGCCAACAAACGGCGAAATCAGGGTAACGTCGGCATCAGCGCACGCAACAGCCTGCGCAAAACTAAATAAAAGGGTGAGGTTGCAGTAAATCCCCTTTTTTTCCAGTTCTTCTGCCGCTTTGATCCCTTCCCAGGTGGAGGCGACCTTAATGAGAATTCTCTCCGGCCCAATACCGGCCGTCTGATATAGTTCAATCATCTTTTCGGCTCGTTTGATCGACCTTGCTGTTTCAAATGAAAGACGGGCATCGAGCTCTGTTGAAACGCGGCCCGGTATGATCTTTAATATCTCCACCCCGAAATTTATGGCGAGCTGGTCAAGGCTGTGGTTTGTCTGTTCTTCAATGGTGGAGCCTTTTGATTTACCGATTTCGATAGCCGACTGGACCAGCTCCTTGTATTGGGGAATCTGCGCTGCTTTATAGAGAAGAGAAGGATTCGTCGTGGCATCAGTAGGCTTGTACCTGCTGATGGATTCAATATCTCCTGTATCCGCCACCACCGTGGTCAACTGTCGCAATTGTTCAAGTTTGTTCATTTCAATCTCCTTTTACCGTTATCATGCATGCTGGCCGGCCAATAGGCATATCGTGCAGATAATTTCATGAAGAAATACTATTTCGTTTTGTATTGTAGACTATATCTTAAGAGGATACGCAAATGGTT
The DNA here is from genome assembly GCA_945787445.1 of uncultured Desulfobulbaceae bacterium. Lineage (GTDB taxonomy): Bacteria > Desulfobacterota > Desulfobulbia > Desulfobulbales > CALZHT01 > CALZHT01. The sequence goes on along the minus strand of CALZHT010000040.1, from coordinate 8,073 downwards.
TTCGACACCCGGCCTAACACATTAATTAAAAAAAAGAAAATATTCCATTCTTCTTTAAATTTGCCGAAACTGGGGCTTGCAGCTATTTATTACCATAGAATTGATCCATGGCAAAGCCCTGCTGATTTCTGGAATAGCGAAAATGCAGTCCTGATTACTGCAGCATTTCACTAGGATATGAGGAGAATTTTTCTGTACGTGATACAAAAGAGACAGGCCAGGAGCAGAGAACAATAATAGCTAGCCCGCATCTCTCACAAGTATCGTCGCGAAACGATGTGCCGCGAAGCAGATAAGCGCAGACTTCGAATGCCCTCGGGGTGCAAGGGTATATGTATACTGCGTTGCGTGCTGCGAAGCAGTATACATGTGCCATTTCGGCGTTGTAGCAGATGCTGGTGAGAAATGCGGGCTAGGAAAGCGCCAATGAAAAAACCCCACAGCAAGCCATGGGGTCAAGAAATTAAAATCTACGAAGCAGGAGCCAGAAGAAAACACCTTCTGGTTTCTTGGTGGCTGTTAAAAACAAATTGCCCTGAACTATCTTTAAAATTTCGCAGCCCCGCTTAAGCAGGGCCATCATTCCACTCCAACAAGCTGAAATGTATTAAATCCTCAGATAGGACACATTGGAGAAGAATCTCTACAGATTTTCTATTGCAGCCATTTCCTCCTGATTCAACACCTTATCTATATCCAGCAGGATCTTCACTTCACCCTCTTTTTTCGCCATCCCGAGGATGAACTCTGTATCAACTGATTCACCAAATGCCGGAGTTTCTTCTATCTCATCAGCTTTAAACGCTAACACTTCTGAAACCGCATCAACAACAACTCCCATTAAAACATTGCCTTCTCGACCTTCAATATCCACTACAATAACACAGGTCCGGTCAGTGTATTCAGCCACCTCCATGTCGAACTTAAGTCGCAGATCCATAACTGGAATAACCTTACCCCGCAAGTTGATCACTCCCTTGATATATTCAGGAGTATGGGGGACTGCTGTAACCTGCATCATTCCAATAATTTCCCGAATTTTGAGAATACCGATGCCATATTCTTCATTGCCCAAAGAGAAGGTAAGGTATTTCCCGTCCTTATCAGCACCGGTTTGGTTTAATTGATCAACCTGATTTGCTGCTTCGCCCATTCCATTACCTCATTTTTTAGATGATTGCTTGCAGATGCCCCTGATGTGCGAACTATGTGTATGTAGCCAACTTTTTTTCACCATTATCCTAGATTATATGATTTTTTGAGTGCTTTTGACAATTAAAGAATGAATATTTCACATAAAAATGCATCAGGCCCCTCTACAAGAAAATTAGCTTTCAAGAGTTATGTTCAATCCATGGCAAGCCCAATCCGAAAGAAAGGCAATCCAATTCAAACAATTCAAGCGGATGAACCATATGAGAATGACATCCTCCGCTGAACCAAACTCCTGCATAGGTAAACATGTTGCGTCTATTCTCTTCTCTATTCCGGCAGTGTGCAATTTTCAGGCTTGACACCTGATGATTGATGATTATTCTTTGGCCCCAAAACATCTTATTATCTATTCATCTTATCCATATGCGAGGATACGGAAATGGCAACAAAAGCGAAAGCAAAGCCTGAAACCAAGGAATTCCAAGCGGAAGTCAAAAAACTTCTCGACATCGTTATCCATTCTCTCTATACGGAACGGGATATTTTCCTGCGGGAATTGATCTCCAATGGTTCAGACGCCCTGGAAAAATTCCGCCACCAGAATCTGCTGGAAAAGGAAGAAGATATCTTTGACAGCCACCTGCCCCTTGAAATTACTATCGACGTCAATGAAAAAGAGCATATTCTGACCATAACCGACACCGGTATCGGCATGACCCATGATGATCTTATTCATAACCTGGGTACCATTGCCCATTCCGGTTCCAAGACATTTCTTACTGAATTGAGCGAGGCGGCCCAAAAGGACGTGAACCTCATCGGCCAGTTCGGGGTGGGATTCTATTCGGCTTTCATGGTTGCCAAAAGGGTGCTAGTCCAATCCCGTTCTTTCATTAAAGAGACAGAAGGCCACGAGTGGTCATCCGACGGTAGTGGCTCCTTCACGGTTTCGCCGGCGCCCGGCATCCGCCGCGGCACCAAGCTCATTCTGGAACTGAAAGACGATGCCAAGGAATATGCCAACAAGGATGCCATCAAGCGGATCATCAAGCAGTATTCAAGCTTTGTGCCGTTTCCCATCAAAGTTGACAACGAGACGGTCAACACGGTGCAGGCCCTGTGGACCAGGAACAAAAATGAAATCAAGGAAGAAGAATACAACGAATTTTATAAATATGTAGGCAATGCCTTTGACGAGCCCACCTTCAAGCTTCATTTTGCAGCCGACGCACCGCTCGCCATCAAAGCCCTTCTCTTCGTGCCCAAGGAAAATTTCGAGCAGAGCGGCTTCGGCCGCATTGAACCCGGAGTTAATCTCTATTGTCAGCGGATCCTGATTGAACAGCACAGCGACAATATTTTGCCGGAATGGCTCCGCTTTGTGAAAGGAGTGATTGACAGCGAAGACCTTCCCCTGAACATCTCAAGGCAGGCCTTGCAGGACAGCGCCCTGGTCATGAAGATCAACAAGGTGATCACCAAACGTTTCCTGAAATTCCTGGAAGAAGAGGCGAAAACGAATCCCGACGCCTATGTAAATTTCTGGAAAACCTTCGGCGTGTTCCTGAAAGAAGGCGCCACCTCCGATTATATGCACCGTGAGGGCATTGCCAAGCTCATCCGTTTCGAGTCCTCCAAAACCGAGGCCGGGAAGCTCACCTCTTTCGCGGAATATGTTGCACGTATGAAGGATGGCCAGCAGGATATTTACTATATCAACGGTCCCAGCCGGGAAGCGATTGAAGCCGGGCCTTATGTGGAAACCTTTACCAAAAACGATTTCGAGGTGATATACAACATGGAGCCCATTGACGATTTCGTCATGAACCATATTGGCGAGTTTGACTCCAAAAAACTGGTGTCTGCTGACCGGGCGGATATTGATCTGCCTGCAGAGCCTGAAGATACTGAAGAGAAGAAAGACGAAGGCAAAAAGGTAAAACTTGATAAAGACGCCACCGAGAACCTTGTAAAGTGGATAAAAGAAGTTTTAGGTACCAAAGTCAAAGAAGTTCTCGTATCAAAGAGGCTTGTCGATAGTCCGGCAATTATCGTCAACCCGGACGGTTTCATGACCAGCTCCATGGAACGTATCCTGCGCGCCACTAATCAAGACATGCAAAATTTTGGCAACAAGAATCTTGAAATAAACACCGGCCATTCGTTAATAAAAAATCTGGCCGCCCTGAAAGAAAAAGATGAACCTTTTGCCAAAAGCATTGTCGAACAAATATTTGACAATGCTCTCATCCAGGCGGGCCTCATGGTCGAACCACGCCAAATGGTGGATCGCACCTATAAGATCCTGGAGCGGGCTGTTACGAGCGAAGACTGATCCACCGTTATTGTAATATTTTTGGTTTGCCATGCGGATCCTGCTTGCCTTCGATGCCTAACAAATCAAGCAAATACAAGGACAACCATGATCTCTCTCAAGAACCTTACCAAATCTTATGGTGAAGTAACAGCGCTGAAGGACATCTCTTTTTCGGTCAAACCCGGAGAAATAATCGGGCTCCTGGGACCGAACGGCGCAGGTAAAACCACCCTTATGAAAATCCTCACCGGTTATCTGCATCCTACAGCCGGTTGCGCTGAAGTTGGCGGCCTTGATGTCCTTGCCCATACCCAAAAGGTGCAGGAGATGATCGGCTATCTGCCGGAAAACGCGCCATTATACCCAGAACTTACGGTGCAATCCTCACTAAAGCTGATTGCAGACCTGAGAGCCATTCCACCATCAGAGCAGGGCAAACGGCTGTCCGAAGCTATTGCTGCGGTCGGCCTTGAAAGCAGACTCACCCGGCTGGTCGGTACTTTGAGCAAAGGATACCGGCAGCGCGTTGGCCTGGCTCAGGCCATCCTGCACCGCCCCAACCTGCTCATTCTGGACGAGCCCACCAATGGCCTTGATCCAACCCAGATCGTCGAAGTCCGCCATCTCGTCAAAAAACTTGCCAAGCGCAGTACCGTGCTTATTTCAACCCATATCCTTTCCGAGGTTGAAGCAACCTGCGATAGGGCGATCATCATTATCAACGGCGAACTCAAAGCTGATGCACACTTGGCTGACCTTTCCGCAACATCCCACGCTGTTACAGCTCTTAAGGTCGGCGACCAGGAAAAGGAGGCAACTGACAAGCTGGCATCCCTTGCCGGTGTACGCAATGTGGAGGCATGCCGCCGGCAGAACGGAATAATTACCTACCGTATATCAGGTCAAAATATGCAGGAACTTTGCCCGGCTATCTATCAATTGGCTCGAGACAACGATTGGACTCTTTATGAACTCAAGCAGGAATCACGAACCTTGGAATCGGTCTTCAATGAGCTGACAGGAACCACGGGAGGTATGCAATGAAACAGATGCTTTCCGTTACCGGCAAAGAACTTAAAGCATACTTCGGCTCTCCCATGGCCGCCATTTTTATCGGCGCCTTTCTTCTTTCCGCCCTTTTTTCTTTTTTCTGGATCGAAACATTTTTTGCCCGCAATATTGCCGATATCCGGCCACTTTTCCGATGGATGCCTCTCCTCATGATATTTCTGGTGGCAGCTCTTACCATGCGGCAGTGGAGTGAGGAACAGAAAATGGGAACCCTTGAGATCCTCCTCACCTTGCCGGTTAAACTGTCTCATTTGGTTCTCGGCAAGTTCCTGGCCGTTCTTGCTCTGGTGGCAATTTCTCTTATCCTCACGCTCGGTTTGCCGGTTACGGTTTCCTTTATAGGTGATATGGACTGGGGACCGGTGCTGGGGGGCTATCTTGGTGCGCTGCTCATGGCATCGGCATATATTTCAATCGGTCTCTTTGTCTCCTCGCGCACAGACAACCAAATTATCGCCTTGATCGTCACTGTTTTCCTGGCAGGCCTTTTTTATCTGGTCGGTTCGGCTGGAATTACCGCATTTATGGGCAACGAGACCGGGAATTTTCTGCGCTCCTTGGGAACCGGCAGCCGTTTTCAGAGCATTGAACGGGGAGTTATTGACCTGCGTGATCTTACCTATTACGCTTCCCTTACCGCTTTTTTCCTCATTGTCAATATTGTGTCACTTGACCGCAAACGCTGGAGCAAAGGGGAAAGCACCGCCTCATATCGCAGAAATGTTATACTTGCCGCCGGTCTCCTGGGCGCCAACCTGCTCGCTGCAAATATCTGGATGGATTCTGTCCATTCCCTGCGGCTCGATCTCACAGAGCACAAGGACTATTCCATTTCCGCGCCGACCAAAGACCTGATCACCAGCCTGGCCGAGCCGCTCACCATGACCGGCTACTTCAGCGAGAAGACCCATCCTCTGCTGGCTCCCCTTGTTCCGCGGATCAAAGATTTTTTACTGGAATATGAAGTTGCTTCCGAAGGGAGTATCAAGGTTTCCTTTGTGGACCCCAAATACGATGAGAAACTCGAAGCAGAAGCAAACCAGCAATACGGCATCAAACCGGTTCCCTTTCAAATAGCCGGTCGCTACGAAGCATCGGTGGTGAACTCCTATTTTCATGTTCTGATCAAGTACGGAGATCAATTCGTCACCCTGGGATTTGATGACCTTATAGAAATTCAGCGCCGCAAGGACGGACAACTCGATGTCAGCCTGCGCAACCTGGAATATGATCTGACCAAATCCATTAAAAAGGTGGTGTATGGGTTTCAGTCCATAGCCACCGTATTTGATAAGGTAAACAAGGAGCTGAAGTTAACAGCCATTATTACTCCTGATACGCTGCCGGAATATCTTGGCAGCATGCCGGAATTCATCAACAAGGCAGCCTCTGCTCTGGTAAATGAATCAGGCGGCAAGCTCAGGTTTGAAATGATTGATCCGGACAATAACCTGAAAATAAACCGGGATACGGTTAACCAGCTCTTCACTATTACTCCGCTTGCTTCGTCATTTTTTTCTGACGACTCCTTTTATCTCCACCTGTTCCTTACTGTTGATGAAGACTCTGAACAAATATATCTGGCAAACGATTTGGGAGAGGCTGAAATCCGCAGTGAAATCGAAGCCGCCCTCAAACGCACTTCCTCAGGCTTTCTGAAAACCGTTGGCCTCTGGGTTCCCGACCCCATGGCTCAGGAAGCAAGAATGTATCAACCCCAGCAGCAGCGCGGCGATTATTACCAGATCAGCCGGAAAATCCTTCAGGAAAATTATAATCTTAAAGAAGTGGACCTGAAGGAGGGCCGGATTGAAGGCGATATAGATGTACTTCTGCTTATTGCCCCCCATGACATGACGGAACTGGAACGCTTCAGCGTCGATCAGTACCTCATGCGTTCCATCCCGGTAATCGCCCTGACTGGCAATTATCTCCTGGACATCTCGCCATATGCGCAGACTCTTAAAATGAAACAAGCAAAACAAGGCATACATGCCCTGCTTAAGCACTATGGCGTCACTGTTGACAATTCCATGGTCATGGACAGGCGCAATGAACCTTTTCCTGTTCCTGTTTCTCGTGACCTCGGCGGTTTTGTGGTTAGGGAAGTCCGGCAGCTTGATTATCCCTTTTTTGTTGACGTGCGATCTGACTCAATGGGCAGGCAAAGCCCAATTGTGGCTAACCTGAAGGCAGTTACCATGAACTGGGTATCGCCAATTACTGTTGATATTACTGAAAATGGAGAGAAAAAAATTGTAAACCTTCTGCAATCAAGCAAAGAATCCTGGCTCCATCACGGTACGGAAATCATGCCTGATTTTACTACGTTTCCAGATTACGGCTTTCCTGTTGGTGATTCATACGAACCACATACCCTGGCCCTCTCCCTGCAGGGCAGCTTTTCAAGCTTCTATGCCGCCAAATCCGATCCCCGCTTAGAGAAAGAAATTACCGTAGAAAATCTTGAAGAAAAAGACGCTGGCATAAAGGGGGAAGACAACCAGGATACAGACAAAAATAGACAATCGGCTCCACTTGCGCCGGTTATTAAAAAATCCCCGGATTCTGCACGTCTGGTTGTGGTGGGTAGCTCGGAATTTATCCATGACGCGGTTATCGGCATATCCCAGAGCATGTTCCAGGACCGCATAATGAACAGCCTTGAATTTCTGCAAAACATGATCGACTGGTCAGTGGAAGACGAATCCTTGCTTTCCATCCGCTCACGGGGTTCCCATGCCCGGATATTGCAACCATTGAGCAAACAGGAACATGCTTTCTGGGAGTGGCTCAACTACGGCCTGGCTCTTGCAGCTCTTGGGGCAGTGAGCCTCTTTGGCGCCCAAAGAAGAAAAAAAGAAAAACCCCTTCCAATGATTGAGCTGAAAACAGATTGAAATGAACATAATATAGGTTTGCTGCAATGAATACCCGCAATAAAGTCCTGACAGCTTTGCTTGTTGTCCAAATAGCAATTATTGCCTTTATCTATAAACCAGGAGGAGACCATGGTCCTACTGTCACAAAGATCCTGCCAGGTGTCCAATCCGAACAGATAATGTCGGTATCCATCACCGATGATGAAGGGAAAGATGTTCTGCTTGCCAAAGATGAAAATGGCGGATGGACCGTAGACTCCCCCCAGGCCTTTCCGGCTGACCGAACAAAAACGGAAAGCCTGTTGGCAAAACTCACATCCCTGTCCTCCTCTAGACTGGTAACTCGAACAGCATCAAGCCACAACCGGCTTAAAGTGGGAAAGAACCATTACAACCGCAAGGTTGAAGTGACCGACACCTCGGGCAAAAGCCACCTCCTGTACCTTGGAAGTGAGCCGAACTATAAATCCATTCACGCGCGCTCGGCCTCTCAGGAAAATGTCTACCTGGTACACGATTTTTCCTCCTGGGAGATACAGGCTGAACCGGAGACCTGGTGGGATACCCGATACATTGAGGTCCAGCCCGATGAACTGACCAGGGTCTCTCTCAGAAACAGCAAAGGGAGCTTTACCATAAATAAAAATC
>CALZHT010000039.1 GCA_945787445.1 uncultured Desulfobulbaceae bacterium | reverse complement strand
CAGGGTGGAATCGCCGGCACCATGACAGTATGAGGCATCACAGCCATTAGTATTACCGTAGGTCATGGAGATGGCGTTATGGTCTGATTCAAGATCGTGGGAAGTATGGCAGTTTGCGCAGTTCTGCTGACTGCCGCCCATACCGTTGGTGATCGCCGCAATTACTGTGCCGCGCACACTGTTATGACAGGTGGCGCAGGAACCGGCGCCGTTGGTAACCACATTGTGCAGGGCCTCAATTTCGCTCATGGTATTCAATGAGCCCGCCCCGGTGCCGTGGCAGCCGGAGGTATCGCAACCCTGGACCTGGGCATAGGTCAGGTCAATCTGATCATGATCATTAGCCAGGTTATTGGGGACATGGCGCTCGTAACTGGGGGCATGGCAGTCCGCGCAATTCTGCATGGTATTTCCACCGGTGGACTTACCGTTATCAATGGCATTGGTTACATCCAGCAGACGCGGCTGGTCGGCAACACCGTCATCGTTGGTACCGTCATAGGCATGGCAGACACCGCAATCGCTGGCACCGATGAGATGCTCGAGATAAATGTCAGCCATGGAATCTAGGGTGGAATCGCCGGCACCGTGACAGTACGCAGCATCGCAGCTGTTGGCATTGCCCCAGGTCTTGCTGATATTGTTATGGTCAGATTCCAGGTCATGAACACTGGCACCGTGACAATCGACACAAGCGTTGGTATCACCGACCATATGACCGGAAGCGCTGCCGATCAATGAACCATCGCCGGCCAGATTGCTATGACATAACAGACAGTCGTTACTGTGAACATCTACGATCATATTACCGGTATGGCAGGAAACACAGCTTGCTGTGGTGGTAAGGCCGCTGTGGTCTTCATTCTGATGGCCGGTATCAAAATCGCCGGCATGGTCGCCATGACAGTTGGTACAATTACCACCGCCGGGCGGATTAGCTGTGGCATAAGGCTTGGTGGCCGGGTCGGCCAGGGCCGGAATAGTGGTATGGCAATTTGCACAGATGGAGTTATGCACTGCTATAGGAGCATTGCTGCCGTGACACGATACACATTGGGCTGCATCCGTTACATAGCCGGCCCCTGCGGCGCTATGATCGGTAAAATCCGCCTGAAAACCCAATTCGTGGGGATGACAACTTATGCAATCCACGCCGCTATAGGTTGTATGGGTGCCGGTAAAGGAAACAGCGCCTGTATTCCGCCAATGGTTTGTCTGGGTATGGCACACCTGGCAAACACCGTTGGGCGTAGAATCATCCGGATTGGTGTCGCCGTCAAGATCTGCGGCAAGGCCGTCATTATGGGAAAACGAATTCACGCCGGCTTTATCAAAAAATTTTACATCCCGCCATGAACCATCTTTAAGGATCCGCCACAACACATTCTGGCCGTATACTGCACCAAAATTGCTGGGGGGAGGAGAGGAAGCAAAGACCGGAGTGACATCACCTTTCACCGTGATGGTATTGGGTATGGTTACATCATCAATGGCAAGAATCCGAAAACTGTATCCCATCCAACGGGTTTGATTAACATCGGGAAAAAGAAGCGCTTGTCGTTGGGCGCCGGTTTTGGCAAGCAGGGAAGCACTATCCCAGGAGCCCTTATACGTCAGAGTGCCGTTGGTCAGCGTCAGGGTGCTTTCGTCAGAGCCGCCGTTATAGGAATAGCTGGCGACCTCACCGGTAGCCAGAAAAAGCTCTGCAGCATCAGTTGATTGCCATATGACCTGGTCCTGAACATGGAGATTATGGCAATCGATGCACAATGTATCCCAGGTACCATAGGTCGTGCTGGTGGTGGCACTGCTGTGCCCCTGAACTGCCGGGGCGGTGGTGCTGTTATAGGGGGGGGAGGAAGCGTCATGGCAGTTGGCCAGACAAAACTGATTCAGATCTACATCCCTTCCCCAGAGGGAAAGCCCCAAACTCCAGTCATGACAACTACTGCAGGATATCGTGCCGCTGCTGTTATGCGGCCCGTCGTTCTCTGCAAATACACCAGGGGTATAGAGGAAGAAAATTGCCAGACTGATCATGACAATCCATAATTTCCTTTTACTCGTGCCCATATTGCCTCCAGATTTCCCTTTTTATGAAGTCACCACCATGGATATCGTGTCCATCTCCACATTAATTAGTGTTCGTTATTGATGATGCTTTCCGTTATATCGATGATACTTTCCGTTATATTGACCGCGCTGCCCATTGCGCTTGGCGGCGGAAAGTAAACTCCCGGACCGGCAGTAACTACAATTACCTGGTTGACTGTGCCATCAGCATCACCGACGCCACCGTCTTCAACGATCATGGTTACGGATGTCCGGTCAGCGCTAAACTCCGCATTTGTCGAATAATCGAGCAAACCGATATTGGGATCACACCTGTAGAGGCGTGCTTTATTATGTGCTGTTTCAGAAAGATACAATGTAAGTTTTGCGCTATCGCCCGGATGAACCACTCTGATCCTGAAGCTCACCAGACCAAGGTTCATATCAGGGAGATCTTTTCCATCGTCGACGCAGTCTGCATCCATTGCGGCAACCGCTTCAAGCACTGCATCAACCGGTTCGACAATAGACACTCCCATCTGTCCGCCGGTCAGAGTGGTGACGCACTTGATATCCGTCTGCTGGACATCGGCAACCAGATTGTCATCAAGGTCTACCGAAAGATCGACTTCCTGTTCATCAGGTATGCCGTTCATGTTGAAGTCCACGGGTCCCAGGCCGGTATCAAACAGGGAGACTTCGGACCACGCTGAACTGCAGCCATCGATCGAAACATAGCGGACCCGCCAGTTGTAGGTGAAATCAGGCAACAGGGACAGGTGCGGTGTCCTGAAGGATGTATTGCTGTTGTCCAGAACGCCATCGAGGGTCAACTGGTCAAAGGTATCTGTTTCACATACCTGCCATTGTGTCATCAAGTCCTGCTTCTTCCAGTCCTTGTCCTTGAGAGGTGCGATTTTCAACTTGGCGTCCAACACTGGAACTTCGTCACCATACTCTGGTTTTTGCAGTTCGGGTGGGTCAGGTGCAAAGGAACAATCAGATCCCCCGCCGCCGACGGTCAAGGATGCCACCATGGACCAATCGCTGGCATTGCCTGCCGGATCAAGGGCCAGTACTCGCCAGTACCACTTACCGCTGTCCAGCGGCGGCAAGGTATAGAAATTTTCAAACAACGGCTCAACCGTTACAGCGTTGGTGAAAAATGGATTGTCGGCATACTGCAAAAGATATGTACTGGCAGGAACTTCCGACCAGGTAATGAGGGAGGAGTCTTCAGCAATGGCTGAAAAAACAGGGATATCAGGCGAAACCGTGTCAAGAATGATGGAAGCCGAGGCAGATGCCGTATTGCCGGCAATGTCCTTGAATTCCGCATGAACCGTCTTGTCCCCATCCCCATTGGCGAGCAACCAATCCAAGGCAGGGGTGAACTGCTGCCATGGACCAAAAACCAAATCATCCCGTCCGACATACCGCGCACATCGGTAACAGTTAGTTCGAAGGTCAGGCTATCTCCGGCCGGATCTATTAACGGCGCATCAAAGGTGGGGGTAGGGGCGCTGCTGTCGGAAAGTGATACCAGTGTTCCACTGACCTGGCGCCATTGGTAGAAGAGGCCGTCGCCATCCGGATCAGTGGAGTTTGAAGCGTCAAGAGTGACCTGCTCGCCTTCATCGACGATTTGATCGAGACCTGCGTCTGCAATCGGATTCTGGTTGAGAAAAGATGCGCTGCCATCAGCATTGTAGAGACCAAAAGCATACAGGGTTGATGCGGTTGAGGAGGCGATCAGCAGTCGTGAATCTTGGGTGACCACCATCTCACGGGGACTCTCCATAGAGTTGCGTGAGCCGTCTATAACTCCGAGATAGGCACCGGCAGGAGAAAAAGCCTGTATTCTGTTTAAGGATGAATCACTTACAAGGATGCGGCCCTGATTATCAGCCGTTATGCCTTTAACCCGGATGAACTGACCGGTACTTCTGCCGTATGAACCAAAGCTTCTCAGCAGATTGCCCGCCATACCATAGACACGGATTCGCGCCCCATGGTATTGGCCGCCGAAGCTGTCATCGAGTTTGGGTTGATCCAATACAAAAATCTCATTATTGTAAACCGCAATATCTTTTGGCAGGTTGGGAGCATCATTTATTTCCAGCACCACAATCCCGGTGCTGTCATATCCTTTTATTTGCTGAAGTTCCGCGTCTAATACATAAACGTTGCCTTGCTCATCAACTACTATGCTTGCCGGACATTTAAACTCACCGGCTCCCTGGCCCAGGACGCCGACAACTTCGCCGTTTTGGTCGATCTTCCGGACCGAGCCGTCCGTATAACTTCCTACATAAAGAATTCCGCCCGGACCTGTGGCAACGGCGGTTGGTTTATCAACATCAATATCGCCAAAAACATCGCCGGCAAAATTCATGACCAGTACTTTATTTTTCCAGCCATCAATGACATAAACCCTGCCATAATCAGTTACAGCCACATCCTCGAAATACACCTTTTCTATTGCAATGGGATCAAGCTGTACATAATCAACGGCTGCAAAAGATTGTCCTGGAAAATGGAAAACGAAGAAGAACAGGAACCACAGCCCCAGGGTGCCCTTGCTTACATTCTTTCTCAAAGTTTTCATACTTCCTCCAGTTCGTAAACCAATCCTTTAAAGAACGCCCTTTTCTCTCAAACCAGCAGCTGAAACTTTTCTGGCAACCTATTGTTTTCTTTCAAAAAACCATAAATTTCCATCACTCCTTATGGCAAATGTCAAATAAAAGGATAATTGCCATATATCATTATTTTATCACAATCTGTTTATAAATTTGAAGAACTATTTGATTATGGGGTGCAAATCTGATATTGCAGGAAGGGAATTATGGCTGGAGCCGTGAAATGTGAAATGCTTGTAAGGGATTAGACATAAGAAAGAATATTTGAACCTCAAGATACATATTGTTCATGCTGAACAGTTGCTTCCTAGAAATTATATGAAAAATTTGCCCTAAACTGAAGAAGAATTTTTTTGAGCACGAGTATAACGTTTCGAAAATTAATTTACCTATTGAATTTATAGAAAATTTTAAAAATATAATTGAGTGAAGCAATCAAGGCCCTTGCCCCAAACGGCTTAAAAGGTGAATTTCAAAGTTTGATATGATAAAATATAATAAATAGGATAGTTAAAAGTATAAGATTATCTTTGACGGCATGAAATGTGATGCTTGGCAAAAAAACGGAAATTGAGTATAGTTATATACTTTGCAACAGTTAAAAGAGTTTTTTGGAAAACTCTTTTTTAATGTATAAAGCAAGGGAACGAGACTGATATGAGATCCACCTTGAGTTTGGCGTCCAAAAGATTGCTGGGACTCATTTTATTTTTCATCACTTCTACATTCGTTTTATTCTATTCACCAGCAGAAGCGGTTTTACCGGTCAAGGGTCAATGTTCGCTGTGCCACACAATGCACAACTCCCAGAACGGCAGTACCATGGTTTATGCCGGTACCGGCGCCAGTTGGAATGGTTCCGACCAGCTTGCCGGAGGTACTGACAACAGCCCCCAACCCAGCCTTTTGAATACCAGCTGTGTGGGCTGTCATTCCTCAGACTCAGGAAGCACCATTGTCACTATCGGAGTAACACGGATACCCATAGTGTATAACACCGGCGGGTATCCAGCCAACCCTCTGGCGGGTGGCAACTTTTATAACGTCTCCCGGGGCGGTTCGGAAAATGATAAATACGGCCACAATGTTCACGGTATATCCGGGGAGGACGCCAACATCTCACCTTCCGGTCCGGGCGCGCCGGGAACTCTTCCGCCTCCGGGTGTGAATCCCACTTGCATGCAGCAATGCCACGGCACATTGGCTGCAGGGGGCGCCACCTTTTTCGGCGGCAACGGCTGTGAAGGCTGCCATTTGCGAAATTATGGAGTGCGGCATCACCAAAGCCCTTCCTGGTATCGGTTCTTGAGAGGCCACAGCTTCAATACGCTACGGCGGGTCGATGGTGTTCCTGATCCCACCGGCAACTATGAACAAAATCCCGGCGCAGGACATAATGAATATAAAGGCGTGGATGATGCAACAACATATACATATGGTGACGGCTCTCTAAACGCCACCCAGTCCATTACTGATTTCTGCTCCGGCTGCCATGCCAATTTTCATGAGGAAATGGACGGCGCCAGCAGCACCTGGCTCCGTCATCCGTCAGACATGCTGCTTCCGGAAACAGGTGAATTCGCGGGATATGATCCCACGGCAAGTTATAACAATTTAGCACCGGTCGCGTATCTCAATCCTGCCGCCCCAGTGAGAAGCGAAGCCGTGGTCATGTGTCTTTCCTGCCATCGGGCCCATGCCAGCAATTATCAAGATAGTCTGCGCTGGGATTATCTCACCTGCTCCCCGGGATCGGCCAATCCCAATTGCGGCTGCTTCGTCTGCCATTCGGATAAAGATTAAAAGCTTCCGCTCTTCCCAATACAAATAAGGAATCCACGGTATCGAAAAATCCCTGCATCCCTTCGTATGCTGCCGAAACGAACTACCAAAAAAATAGAGGCGCTCATTGGGACATTTCTTCAGAGTGGCAATTGCAGTAATTGTGTGAATTGCCTAATCTGTTGTTTTGCATACTTATATATGATAAATTATATAATAGAGGGTAATTATAATTATAACAACCAGCCATCGCTGCGAACTGAGTGTTATTGGGCAAAATAGGGATTTTTATAGACATAGACAGGCTACAACAGAGTAAAAGAGTATCCATTCAAGACCACAAAATTGAGTGGATCTTTTACATGATCACAGGGAAGAGAGTGAAATGAAATCTTTGTTTGGTTTCGTAAGTAAAGGGCTGCCGCAAATCATTTCTATTATCATTGCTTCTAGTATCATATTGATCGGTTATACTTCAGCAGAGGCTGTATTACCGGTCAGTGGCCAATGTTCATTGTGCCATTCGATGCATAATTCCCAGAACGGCAGCACCATGGTCTATGCAGGCACCGGCGCCAGCTGGAATGGTTCCAATCAGCTGGCAGGAGGCACCGACAACGGCCCGCAATCCAATCTTTTGGTGACAAGCTGCGTGGGATGCCATTCTTCAGACACGGGAAATACTATAGTCACAGTAGGTTCAACACGGATTCCCATCGTATTTAACACCGGCGGCTATCCGGCCCAACCTCTGGCAGGAGGAAACTTTTATAACGTCTCCCTGGGCGGGTCGGCCAATGACAGATACGGCCACAACGTTCACGGCATATCTGGAGAGGACGCCAACCTTCCACCGCCCACTCCGGGTGCACCGGGCACTCTTCCGCCGCCGGGTGTGAATCCCACTTGCATGCAGCAATGCCACGGCACCCTGGCCGCGGGCGGCGCCACATTTTTCGGCGGCAACGGTTGTGAAGGCTGCCATTTGCGAAATTATGGGGTACGACATCATGAAAATCCCACATGGTATCGGTTTTTACGAGGCCATAGCTTCAATACGATGCGGCGGGTGGACGGTGTTCCTGATCCCACCGGCAACTATGAACAAAATCCAGGAGCAGGACACAATGAATATAAAGGGGTAGATGACGCCACCACCTATATATATGCAGACGGTGCTCTGAACGCCACCCAGTCCATTACTGATTTCTGCTCCGGCTGCCACGCCAATTTTCATGAAGAAATGGACGGCGCCAGCAGTACCTGGCTCCGTCATCCGTCAGACCATCTTCTGCCCGAAACAGATGAATATGCAGCATACGATCCCACGGCAACCTATAACAATATGGCGCCGGTCGCCTACCTGGACCCCGCAGCACCGGCTCGGAGTGAAGCGGTGGTCATGTGCCTTTCCTGCCACCGGGCCCATGCCAGCCAGCATATTGACAGTCTGCGCTGGGATTACGACGTCTGCACCTCTGGAACAACTAATGCCGGCTGCGGTTGCTTTGTCTGCCATACCGAGAAAGACGACTAAAGGCTGACCCTTTCTTTAAGTACCGGCCTACATATTTGAACCATAAAAAAAGGGGCTGTCCCAAAAAGGACGGCCCCTTTTTTGCGTTTCTGGTCTCCGGTAAAAACTTCTGCAAGGTTTGGTTCAGGAGATCAATTTTGTATTATGGGTACCACTTAACCGGAAGAAATATTTATTTTTCTAGCCGGCTCATTTAGGATTTAAGCAACGTTTGCAGATGCCTCGCCTGTTCCGAGAATTACGGCAAGATCTTCGTCCGGAGTGGTGATCGGCTTGATGGCAAAATTCTTCACCAGCACGTCAAGAACATTGGGAGTGATAAATGCCGGCAGACTTGGCCCCAAGCGGATATCTTTGATGCCGAGGTGAAGCAGGGTTAACAGAATGGCTACGGCTTTCTGCTCATACCACGAAAGAACCAGGGAAAGCGGCAGGTCATTAACTCCGCAGTCAAAGGCATTGGCAAGGGCCGAGGCGATCTGTATGGCTGAATAGGCGTCGTTGCACTGACCCACATCTAGCAACCTCGGGATGCCGCCGATGTCACCGAGTTTTTTATCAAAAAATCGGAATTTCCCGCAGGCCAGGGTGAGCACAACACAGTCTTCAGGAACTTTCTCGACAAATTCGGTATAGTAATTCCGGCCTGGCTTGGCGCCGTCACATCCTGCCACCAGAAAGAAATGACGGATATCCTTATTCTTTACCCCTTCAATCACCTTATCGGCAACCGACATTACAGTGTTCCTGGCAAAGCCGACTGTAACCTCGCCCCTATTGGTATCTTCATTAAAACCTTCCATTGCCAAAGCCTTTTCAATGGCCACCGAAAAATCCTTATCCTCAATATGGGTAAGGCCGGGCCACCCCACCAGTCCGGTGGTGAAAATATTGTCCTGATACATTTCCTTGGGCTTCTGGATGCAATTGGTGGTCATGACAATGGCGCCGGGAAATTCGGCAAACTCCTTCTGCTGGTTCTGCCAGGCCGTGCCGTAATGGCCGTAAAAATGCTGATATTTCTTCAGTTCAGGGTAACCGTGACAGGGCAGCATTTCGCCATGGGTGTAAACGTTGATCCCCTTCCCCTCTGTTTGCTTGAGGATTTCATCGAGATCTTTCAAGTCATGTCCTGACACAACAATGGCCTTGCCTTTCTTGGCGCCTAATGGTACCTGGGTCGGCACCGGATGGCCGTAAGTTCCGGTATTGGCTTCATCGAGCAATTCCATGGCCCGGAGATTGACTTCACCGCATTTCAGTACCAGTCCTACCCACTCTTCAAGGCCCAGATCGAACCGGGTTGTTGCCGCAAGACCTTCATGCAGAAACGCATATACCGCATCGTCTTCCCGGCCCAAAATTTTTGCATGATCGGCATAGGCTGCAACACCCTTCAAACCAAAGAGCAGAATATTCTTCAGTGACTGGATATCCTCATTCTCTGCCGAAGAAACAGTAGGATTGACAGCCTCACCTTGACTGACCAAGGCTTCGGTGGTGTCGGCCGGAACAAATTGTGCGGCAGGATGGCTGAAATTGATGGTGCCGCCGGCTGCCTTTACTTTTTCTTTCAGTGTTTCCCGCAGTTCCACGGTCCGGTTTATCAAGGCCACAAAACGGTCAGGATCAAAATCTACATTGGTCAGGGTGGAAAAAACCGCCTCACAGGTAAAAAGGTTGGTTTCTTCATCGCTCACTCCAACTTTGCGTCCTTCCTCCGCATAGAGGGCAAGGCCCTGCTGGGCATAGATGAGAAGGTCCTGTAATGCAGCAACGTCCGGCTGTTTGCCACATACCCCTATTTTTGTACATCCTTTTTCTTTTACTGTTTGCTCGCATTGATTACAGAACATGACATTCTCCTTGTTTTTTTGGTTCATGGTTGCATAAAACCTTTATTACTCGTATTTGTTTCACCCAAAATATAGAAAACGGTATGTTCCGGCCTTGATCTAGGTCAAGAAATAAAATTATTTTTATGGAATTTAAAAAAAGAGGGGATCAGCTGAGAATATGCCCAATCACATGCATGAAAAACAGATGGCTATTTTGAGGCTACGGGAAGTAATAAAACTCTTTTTACTACGAAATACCGCCCTGGGCTAAAGCGTATTAAAAAAACCCCGGTCCGGCTGTCCAGCACCACAAAAAACGCATTTCCTTTTCTTTATATGGATGGGACGGCCGCAGGAGACGCACTGAACGGGCGGGGCCTCATCCAGTTCCTCAATCTCCTTGACCTTTTCTTCAAGCACCGCCTCTTCCAGGTGAAGGTTCTCCATGATAATCTGCCACAGGCTGTGGCAGATTTGCGTTAATTTTTCCACCTTATCCTTGAGCAGCTCAATCTCGGTCTGGGTCTTGTGCGTCTCGTCTTGAACCTGCTTGGCTGTTTCAAGAGCCTCGGAACCGCTTTTTAATTTTGAAAATAATGACATTGGCTCACCCCCAGTTAATTAAAACAACCTCATCTCGGCAGATTTTTTATCGATACACCAAAAAACTCGATTAAGAGAAGTACCAAAGTTAATGGACTTATCTGATCAGTAAAAAGTACCATAACTTTAGGCATTTTAGGCACTTCAAACTTTAGGCACTCTTAGGCACTCTTTAGATATCACAGCAAAATCCAAGAACGTTTTGTAACTCCTCGAATTTAGGTATCAAACCCATGCGTTCTGTAATTGTGCTCACACATTAAAACGGAATTCAATAATATCACCATCCCTGACCGGATAGGTCTTTCCTTCTAGCCGCACTGTCCCTTGCTTTTTTGCTTCTTTATGCGAACCGGCTTTCATGAGATCATCATAGTGCACAACTTCGGCCCTAATAAATCCTTTTTTAATATCGGAATGGATCGCTTCCGCCGCGTCCACTGCCGGCGTGTCTTTTTTAATGGTCCAGGCCCGGACCTCGTCATCGCCCACGGTAAAGAATGAAATCAATCCAAGGAGTTCGTAGGATAGAGCAATAACACGATCTCTAGCAGAGTCGGTAATGCCGAATTCCTTTAGATATTCCTGAGCCTCATCGTCCTGCATCTGCGAAAGCTCGTGTTCGAGCTTGCCGCGCACCACCTGACATTTTTCCTGGTCAACAAGCGCACCCATGACAGGCATGGTGTCGTCATCATCGCCATTGTTGAAGATAACCAGCAAGGGTTTGGCTGAAAGAAAAGTGAAGCCCTTGAGCACATGGGCTGAGGCTAATTCAGGGTCTCTCCGGAGCGGTCGTTCATTATTGAGCATCTCCAGACATTTGTTTAAAAGCTCCTGTTCTTCCGGATTGATTTTTCTGCCGCGTTTGGTATCCATGGTTAACCGCTCCAGCCGCTTTTCCACCACCATGAGGTCCAAAAAGATCATTTCTTCGTCCAGGCTGCGGAAATCACCGAACGGATCGGGATCTTCAAGGCCGTACCCCTTGAAGTTACGGACCACATGGATGAGCGCATCGCTGGTCCGTATCGTGGACCAGGCAGGCTCCTCCTTTTTCTGATCCTTTGTAAATGTTGCCATGTAGGGTAGAAGATATTCTACCTGGGCATATATGGTCTTCTTTGGAGTATACATGGAGCTCAAGATGCCTACCCGCTTGTCAGGAACGGTTATGGTGCCGATTCTATCTTCGGGCTTCTGGGTCGCTTCATCCGATCCAAAACGCGTTAAGGCTTCAAAAAGCGTTTTTCTTCCTGAACCGGGCAGGCCGATTATTCCGAGTTTCATTGATGGATATCCTTAAATAAATTTTAACAGAGTCAATTGTTAATGGTCCCGAAAAAATTCGGAAAAACGGTTCACGTGCCATGTAATTTCAAATGCTTACAACGTTCTACAACGATGAATTCGTAATATTTTCGAATTCATCAATTGGTACTCTTTTCTGAATTTCATACCCCAATAGTGAACAGTTAATTCTAGTAAAAAATTTTCACTAGAGCATAAAACAAAAAAGAACGACAAATTCAAATGGTTTGTGGCTTTCTTTTTTAATAAATTATAAATTTTGCTTAGTAGTTTGATAGCTGGCAGCACCGGTTCTCCTTTTAATCAAAATATATTTGTCGATTGAACATACAATACAAGACCGCATTCAAATGCAGACCTTGTTGGTTTTGTCTTGGACTGACCGATTCGCTTCAAAGCGATGTACGGCATCTCCTCCTTAGAGGCTCGTTATAATTTTGAATGCAATCCCTTATAATTCCATTCTTTCTAATTCCTAATTGGATTTTTTGTCCCCGACCATGATAAAATTTTCGTTAAGGCATTATTTTTCCGCAACTCTTTTCATGAGATGAACATCATTATTATCGTCATCATTGCTGTCTTACTCATAGCAGTGCTACTGATCAGTTTTTTCTTCTCGCAAACAGTCAGGGAGAAGGAGAAAGCAATGGTACTAGATCAGTTGGTTCCTAAAAAATCATCATTGCCAGTCTTCAGAGCCTCCCTAGTTAGTAAACATACAAATCCTTCAAATAAAACTTCCCAAAACAATAAAACCATACCGGATCCTTCTCAGACAGAACCTTCGCAAGGTGAACAACGGATTGAATGTGAAAACATTCTTACTGATTTTAGACTTCTCACCCTGGATGACTTGGCGCCGGAGAAAATATCCGAATTCAGAGACATGGCCCTGGAAAGTCCCAGGCCGCCGAGCCTGCTCAACGAGATCATCAACCAGACCCCCATGAATACTTTCGACGCCAAGGAGCTTGCCAACCTGGTCGGCACTGATCCCCTTTTAGCAGCCAAAGTCCTGCAAATGGTCAATTCCTCCTATTTTGGCTTGTCCCAACAAGTGACCAGCGTCCATAAAGCAGTGGTTTATCTTGGATACAACATGGTCAAAGATATTGCCGTACAGCATACATTAGAAAATCTCTTTAAACCGGACAATCAAACAGTGCGTGAGGCATCGCTCCGTTTCTGGGTTGCAAGTTTTGTGGCCAGCGCTCTCTCCTTCCGCATGGCGCAACATTACGAAATGGTTGCCGTATCAAATATTTCCACTCGAACCCTGTTTTCCTATCTGGGCAATTTTTTAATCCTCTCCCAGGATTCCGACCATGGAGAGGTTTCGGCAAGGGGCGTATTTGAAAGGACCTTACTGGAACAGGAACGGTTACAGGCTAACGCTGCTATTTTAGGAGCAATTCTGGCAGAGGAATGGAACCTGCCGCAAATCATTGTCAATGGCATACGGGAAAGCATCCTGCCCATGGTCTCGGAAGCGCAACCAATACAAAAGAACGACCCTGTTGCCCTTGCCCATCTGCGGGAGCAGACCCTTTGCTATGTTAGCTGTCGCATTGGAGACCAGGTAGCATTCCAAGGATTGCGTGATATTGCTAATACACATCTTGATAGGCCGGATGTGCCGGAATTATTCTATCTGCCTTCGTATCTGAAGGCTGCCGGATTTGAAGACTACAGTGACTCTCTCAAAGATCCCAAACTCGCTATTGAGATAAACAAACTGATTGTCGGGATGCTTGCCAAGAACAAGTTACAATGAAAAGCACCATATACAAAGCGGCCGCAATTCTGAAAGGTTGCGGCCGCTTGTTTCATGCTGTAAAAATGGTTGCTGATTACTCTTCCTGGTTAAAAAAATCCTCTCTTATTGCCTTAAAAAGTCAGTCAATGTCGATTTTTATTACCATAACTGAGAATTTATGATGCCTCATTGAAATCGTTGAAATCCTCTTCATCATCATCAGTAAATGGTATCATCTCCTGCGCTGAAGCCACCGGCAATGGACTGGCTTTAGGCGGAGCCTGGATTTTTGGGGATCCATTTCCTTTGTGCATGGATATGGCTTTGCCATTGTGGCTACCGCCTACTAGCGCCATAAGATCCATTACCACATCTTTCATGCTTTCCGCTTGGGCGCTTAATTCCTCAGATGCACTGGCCGACTCTTCGGCATTGGCGGCATTTTGCTGGACCACTTTATCCATTTCTGTAACCGCCCTGTTAACCTGTGATATTCCCTGCGCCTGCTCCTGAGAAGCGCTGCTGATCTCGGAAATGAGCTGGCCGACCTTGTTTGAACTCTCCGCAACACCACCAAAAGATTCATTGGTTGCATGGAGAAGATTACGGCCATCCTTGACCTTGGTTACCGTGTCTTCGATCAGGTTAGAAGTATCCTTAGCAGCTTCGGCAGCGCGCATGGCAAGGTTTCGCACCTCGTCGGCCACCACGGCAAAGCCGGCACCGGCTTCCCCTGCTCGTGCAGCTTCGACGGCAGCATTAAGCGCCAGCAGATTGGTCTGAAAGGCTATTTCGTCGATGGTCTTAATGATTTTAGAAGTATCTTCACTGGACTTTGAAATATCTTCCATGGCCGTGGTAAGTTTTGTCATGGAAGAATTAGCCTGGTCGACCATCTGATTTGCATCATCGACAAGTATTTTTGCTTGGTTGGCATTATCAGCATTCTGCTGGGTCATTGAGGTCAATTCTTCCAATGATGAGGAGGTCTCTTCCAGGCCGGCGGCCTGCTCGCTTGCCCCTTCAGCAAGCTCGGAACTGGCGGCCGATACCTGGCCGGAAGCTGCAGCAACTTGCACAGAGGTTGTTTCCACATCAGACGAAACTTTCTGCAGGACAGAGACAATGCTCCTGACAATGAAAAAGCCAAGGAGAATCCCTGAAATCAAGGCAACAGCAATAACTATTGCAACGATTAACCTGGTATTCTGGGCAGCACCCAGCATGACCTCATCGGTCATGATGTTATTCTTGGCTTCCTTGCGGATATCATGCAGCAATCGTTGCACATTATGAAGGGCGGAAGTTGTCTGTGATGCATAGATGGTATTTGCCTCCTGCATCCCCTTGATCTGCTCACCATGCCATGCAAGGGTTCCATCAATAACTTTCAGGACTTGGAAGGCGTAACTCTTCGTGTTATCCGAAAAATATTCCCGAGCGCCATCACGATCATCCGCCATCAGCAGATCGTAAATTTTCTGGGCACTTTCATGCAGTTTTTTATGTGGTCCTTCAATTCCTGCAATACTCTCTGCAAATCCCGGTTCTTTCTTTTTTAATTCTGCGACTTCAGGTGAGTAGAACCATTTGCCCAGACCGCATTTGGTGGGATCCAGCTGCACTATGGAAAAGGATTCCATCATCTCAAGTATATCCGCGTTTTGATCGAGAAGTATATCCTTTATATACCCTGCCCATTTGAGGTGATCTATTTTTTTCTCCCGAAGAAAATCTCCCAGAGACAAATCAACCTGCTTGAATTTTTTACTGATTTGAACCGCGGATTCATGGAGTTCTCTATGGGGCGCTTCAATTCGGCCCAGAATGGAATCCAGGCTGGGAACCAGCTTTTCCGCTTCTTTACGACCCTCCCCGTAAAACCACTTGCCGAATCCACATTTATGGGGGTCAGTCTGGACTGCCAGGGTGGTTACTGATTCATCACTTAAAAGATCGCCTACCTTTTTGGCCCAGACCAGATGGTCGACTTCCCTCTGGGCAAGCTCAGCATCAAGCTTATTGCCGTCAATTACCTGAGAGCCGTTTTTGACAATAGTATTAATACCGAAATAACTCAGCACTCCAACTACCAGCAAAAGTATGAGGACGATACCAAAACCGCATGTGATTTTTTTTCCCAGTGTCATGTTTTTCATTACAGTCTCCTTCCGTTCAATAAATCCTCTTATATGAAGATGATTTTATCCATTAGGCGCTTGCGCGAGATGCAGAATGGTTTCATCATTATGAAACACATTGTCTATATCGAGAAGTATCTTGACTTTGTCGCCAACCTTGGCCATACCAGCGATGTAGCCCTTTTCAAATGCTTCGCCAAAACAAGGAGGATCTTCAATGTCATTTCCTTTGATGTTTATGACCTCAGAAACAGCATCAACGACAATACCAACCTGTACAATGTTTTCATCACTGCTCGACACCTCAACCACTATGATACAGGTTCTTTCTGAATACTCGATTTCATCCATCCCGAATCGAACTCTCAGGTCGAGGATAGGGATTACCTTACCTCGGAGATTGATCACGCCTTTCACGTAGCCCGGCGTCTGGGGGACAGCAGTAATGTCCATGATCCCAATGATTTCTCTGATCTTTATGATACCGAGAC
Source organism: uncultured Desulfobulbaceae bacterium (assembly GCA_945787445.1). Classification (GTDB taxonomy): domain Bacteria; phylum Desulfobacterota; class Desulfobulbia; order Desulfobulbales; family CALZHT01; genus CALZHT01. Next base: position 15,263 of record CALZHT010000039.1, on the reverse strand, counting down.
CGTATTCTTCCTTGCCCAAAGCAAAGGTAAGGTATTTGCCTTCCTTTTCGGTTGCTGATGAGATCTCTTGCATTTTTCCTTCCATATCTGCCTCCTTTCAAGGGGTATTTGCTCATTACTCATGATCGTCAGAGTATTTTTCATCTGCACCCTGATTGTGCCCTTTCCGTGGAAACGAAAGTATATTTGTTGCGCCGCCTGCTTTACGGAGGCTGTTTATATGATCAATTCGTAAAAGCATTTCCTGAGGAGTTATGGCCTTTGGGCCGTAGTCATCCATTTCAGGCCGGATTTCATTTCTGATAACCTCAACGTCACCGAAACCGGAGAGGACAAGTATGGAAGTTTCGGGAAATTCCTGCTTGATTTTTCTAATCAAAGTGAGGCCTTTCTTAATCGTGGTCAGAACATCGGTAATAAGTAACTGAAAGGAACTTCTTTTATGATGGGATGTCATGATTTTCTTATAGGCGTCTTCATGATCGAATTCGAAATCTATACAAAATCCTTCCCGTCGCAAGTGACGGGCTATAGTTTTTACGAATTCAATATCATCATTAACTAAAAGTATTTTTTTGATCTCTTTGCGGTTTGCCATTTTTTCCACCTCCTTGCAGCAGATATCAAAAAAGGACAGCGGCTGATGGATGGAAATAGCAAACCCTATGCCAGAAGAATAATAATCTCAAATAATATTATGATATTAAATAGTTATAAACATTGTCAATAGATCGTATGGCAGGAAAAGCAAAAGCAGGGCGACCAAAATGTCGCGCACCCGCTAGGCTACAGGTTTTCATCTAATACAGTAATTATTTTAAATCATTATGGATATTTGATTACGACAAAAATGTCATGCAGAACGATTTAAATGTCGTTGACCAGAGAGGCGTATTGCGGATCGCTCCGGAGGTCAGCAAGCTGCCTCTGGGCATGGCGGAGAGTAACGCCCAGGATCTGTGCGGTTTCTTTGAGATTTCCCCGGGTATGGTGCAAAACAAAAACAAAATGCATGTCATGGTTTTCTTTAAAGGAGCAGAGACTTCTGGTGGAAGGCGATGGCAAGGGAGATTGCTCACCGAGATGATGGGCAAAAATTTGTGAGGTATCTGACACGAGAACCGCATTTTCCACCACCTGGGCGAGTTCGCGAATATTGCCGGGATACTGCCTTTGCCGCAATATCTCTAATGCCTCTGGGCTACATCCGTCAATTTTGCGGTTATGTTTTTTGCAGGCACCCTGCAAAAAGTGTTGAGCCAATAGAGGAATATCACCTCCTCTTTCCCGCAGGGGCGGGAGATGAATATGTGCTGATTTCAGGCGGTAGAAGAGATCCAACCGGAATCTTCCTTCCCGGCAGGCATTATCCATTTCAACATTTGTCGCCGAAACAATCTGGACATCAAAGTGAGTGGATTTTGTATCACCGAGGCGGGTTGTCTGCTTCTCCTCGAGAACCCGCAAAAATGCGGTCTGAAGATGTAGGGGGAGTTCTCCGATTTCATCAAGAAAAAGAGTGCCGCCATGAGCCTGTTCAAAAAAACCGGGATGATCAGCAGTGGCGCCGGTAAAGGCTCCTTTGACATATCCGAAAAACTGGCTTTCAAACATGCTTTCCGGAATGGATGAAACATTGACGGGAACAAAAGGGCCCTCTGGCGCCACGCCGGCTGCATGGATGCCTCTGGCCAAAAGTTCTTTACCTGTTCCGGATTCTCCCGTGATTAATACCGGATTGCCGCCTCGCGCCATGATCTGCGCATAGCGCAGCAGCTCTCTCATTCTATGGCTTTGCGTGATGATGGCGGAAAATGGTTCCGGGATATCATCCTCAGGCAAGCCGGGCGCATCAGGATTGAAACCACATAAAAGCCCCTTTCTTTCCAGGGCACGATTCATTGCCAATAACAGGCGGTCATAATCGACAGGTTTGAGTAAATAATCATAGGCGCCAAGACGAATGCATTTGGTAGCTGTTTCCAGATCATCCACCGCCGTGAGTACAATAACCTCTGTGTATGGCTTGAAAGGTTTTGTCTCTTGGAGAACTTGTACACCATCTACTTCCGGCATCAACAGGTCAAGGATCACGATGTCAAAATCACTTTCCTTAATGAGGTCAATGGCTTTACTACCTTCACTGCACGTTGTCACCTTTCTCAGCCCCCGTCGTCTGAGAAGACGCTTGAGCGAAGTCGAGGCAATTTCCTCATCATCAACAATCAAGATTTTCATAATCTGATCCTGTTCATACCATTTATCATTTCTGCCAATTGCTCTAAAGCTAAAGGCTTAGTCACAAGCCCCTCCGGTTTACACTCACATTCTCTATTTTGCAGCGTATCTTCAGCCCCAGTGCACATGATGACGGAAATCAATGGAAAGCGTATTTTGATTTTTGCAAGCAGATCACCACCATCGATCTTCGGCATGTTTATATCCGTCAACACAATATCGATTTCAGGATGTTCCTCCAGATAATCCAACATCGATTCCGAGTCGCCCATAATTTCAAAGGGAATTTCAATATCAATGAAGAAGGATTCCAGGAGATTAAGAAAATATGCGTCATCCTCAACACAGAGAATCGTAGGTTTCAATGCAAGTTTTGCATTACGGCGGTCTGTGGGCAGAATCAGTATGAACTTTGTACCGATCCCTGGTTTGGATTGCACGCCAATTATACCGTTATGTTCCTGGATCAACCCATAGGAGACGGAAAGTCCCAGGCCGGTTCCACCCGAATCACGCCGGGTCGTGAAAAATGGCTCAAAAATATGACTGACCACCTCGCCTTCCATGCCCATGCCGTTGTCTTCAACTTCGATTATTAGTGCATTAAGTCTTGCAATATATCGGGTTACTATTGAAAGCCTTGCTTTTTCTTTCTCTGCAACTGCTGAACATGCATTTACTATGAGGTTGGTTATTACCTGTTCTAATTTTTGATGATGACCGTGTATTTCCGGCAACTCAGCCTCCAGGTTTTTCTCAATTTTTGCGAATGATTTTCTTGCCTGGGCGCCGACAATTGTCCAGGCATCATCTATCACCTCATTGATCTGAATGCGCTTTGGCCTGCCACCTTTATCCAGCCTGGAAAAATCCTTTAATTTATTAACAACCGTGTTAATCCGCTCTGAACCGATCTTCAGGGCCTTGATAATTTCATCCATGTCCTGGCAAAGATCATCTATGGTTAAGCCTTTTTCATTCCAGTCCCTATGCTCAGCGCCATACGCTGTAATTATAGGCTCAAATATCCGCCAGGTTTCCTCAATTAAGGGAATATTATAGCTTATAAAGCTGTTTGGATTATTAATTTCATGCGCCACGCCTGCCACAACCTCGCCAAGGGAGGCAAGTTTATCAGCCTGTATAACCTGCTGCTGCCGACAATCTGCTTCCTGCCGCATTTTCTTTTCTTCCGTAATATCATGCCAGGTCCCGACAATATGATTTATCGATCCGTCAGGATTTTTTACAACCCGCCGGCTATCGAGGAACCATTTATACGAACCATCCGCAACCTCAAAAAGATATTCACATTGTGACTCCCTTTTTTTATAAAGATTCCGAAAGTCCTGGCAAAGTTTCTTTGCAGTGTCGGCAACAATATGATCATGCCAAAAACTGGTGTCGCTGATAAATTTTTCTGGGCTAAATCCGGTTATCTCTTTTACAGCACCGCCGACATAGGTTATTTCCATATCCGTAGTTGCCTTGCAGGTAAAGGGGATGACTGGCAGTGATTGGAGCAGATGGGTCAATTGCTCCGATTTATGCCTGATTTCAAGCTCTGCAAGTTTCTGGGTCGTAATGTCACGCATTATTCCTCGAAAACCAAGGCATTCCCCTGAACCGTCAAACATGGGAACCCCGCTGGTCTCCAGAAAAATGATGGATCCGTTTTTATGTTGGATTTTGATTTCGATATTTGAAAATGGCTCATGATTTTCAAATGAAGGACGCAAATTTTCATCAATGTGTTCTGGACCTTCCTGTATGAAGTGAAAAAAAGATTTGCCTGTTATTTCATCTTGTGAATACCCCAGTAACTCAGTGGTCTTCGGAGTGATGTAAATGAATCTGGCATCTTTATCGACAGTCCACACCAAATCACTCGCGGCTTCAGCAAGATATCGAAACCTGATCTCGTTTTCGATAATTGCCGCTTCCGTTGCGCTCTTGGCATTTTCAGCGGCAAAGGAATTCATTGCCGTGGCAACGTCATGGGAGACTTGGATCAGGAGATTTGTCTCTTCCACGTCAAAGGCATCCGGCTGAGAAGAGTAAACATTCAAGGCACCAATTATTTTCTCATCAGTCTTTATGGGAATGGCAATACTCGATCGATAATCACCTATACTCCCTTCTTTGCTCCCGGTTTCATGGTGCGACAAGTTTGTAATATCCCGCACCGCACATGGCTTATCGGTGAGGATAGCAGTACCAACCGGGCATTTACCGCCTGGTTCATTATCCCAGGTAAGGGTAATATCTTTCAAGCAACCGGCAGCAAACCCGGATTGGGCGGCTGGAATAACTCTATTATGTTCTTCTTCAATCAAACCTAGCCATACCATCGGATATTTGCGGACATCGGTGAGAATATTACAGACGCCTTGCAGTAAAGCATGCTGGCCTTTTTCATGGGCAACCATCTGGCGAATTGTAAATAGTGCCTGCAGCAGACTATCAAGGTGGGCTATCTTTCTCTCAAAGTTTTTTTGAGGGAGGCAATCTCCACAACTATGTATTGCATATTTAAGGGATCCGCTTTCATCGAAAACAGGAAAACACGATACGTTCATGATATCATAGAGGTTTCCTTCCTCGATCTCGCTGCTTTCAATCTGTCCTGTTAGAAGCATTGTTTGAAGAGGACAATTCTTGGGAGGGTGATCTAAATCATGAAAAAGTTCGTGGCACTTCCTTCCTGGAATTTCACTTTCTTCTTTACCTACTAACTCAGCTACAGCATGGTTTGCAGCAAGTATTTCATGTCGTGGACTCAGAATCATTAACGGCTGGGGAGTTGCCTGAAAGATGCCTTGCCAATCCAGATAATCTGAACGGAGCTGTAAAAACTGCCTTTGTTTTCTGATGGTGCTTTTTTCATCTGCCATGTTGTTCAGTGAATTTCCCTTATATCTTAAAAATCTGACCTTGGACCATTATGCACGGATGATGGGGATTTTCAGGTACCACTTAAAATTATATAATAAATTAAGGTCCCTAGACCACTAGATTCTTTCTATACATAACGCAAAAAGTTCTTGCCGATTGAACAGGCAAGGAACGAGCGAGGAGCCGGCGGAGTCCCGCTGTAGCGGGATGAGCAGGCACTGCAGCGAGTGACGCAGCATGGCAAGATGGATAGGACTTTTTGCGTTATGTATAATGGCCTAAGACCATATAAAAAAAGGCTCCCTGCAGTATTTACTGCAGGGAGCCTAGTTCTCCTCAAAATCAGAAAGGATTCTCTATTTTTCAAACATCGTGTTTTGCTTAGTCACGTCCAGGTCAGACATTATTCTTACGGTTACCGGTTTCAACTGGACCGGTTCAACGTGAATTGTCTTCAATTTTTCATCGGCGTGATTAAAAGAAACATTGGTTAGAAATACTTTTTCAAGGCGTAAAACCTTGAAAATTTTTCCAGTGGAATCGTTATCGGCATTGACGAAGCTTATTGAGAACAGGAACACCATTGCAAGTAAAATCTCTGAACTGATATGTTTCATTCTCCATATATTCATGACCTCCCCCTTGTCCTTATACGACTATTTTCCTTATCCCCTTTTTCAAGTTTACCCTATCCCCCATACTTTCTTTATAGCATGTGCAATTGCGATGTACAGTGAAGTAGGTTGTACAATTTTTGTGACCTGTTTACACGAAACTGTACCCTCCAAAGTTCACAACGGTTCCCCGAGCTGTGCGGATTACAATATAAATCAAAGTGCGCATCCCACCAGTGTAGTATATGGAGGTAGCAGGCTTTGCTACCACTCTCCACCCAGATAGGGATTTTCTTTTTTTTCCCTCCCCAGCGTTGTGGAAGACGCGTCACTGTAATCATGCCCGGGCCATATCACTGTCTCATCAGGCAAGGGGAGAATTTTTTCCGCCAACGAGTTTATCAGGACATTGAAGTCGCCGCCGGGGACATCAACCCTGCCGGCCGCACCCGCAAAGAGGGTATCACCGCTAAATAGATTACCATCACAATACAGGCAGATACCGCCTGGCGAATGGCCCGGTGTATGGAGTACTTCCAAAGAATAATTGCCAAAAACCACAACATCGTTGTCTTTTACCAGGATGTCTGCTGGTGGCGATGGCGGGAAACCCATCCTGCCAAAATATTCTGCAGCCTCCTTGTCTTTAAGTAAGGCATGATCAGCCTCATGCAATACGATCTTGGCATGGGTGGCTTTTTGCAACATACCGTTGCCGCAGGTGTGATCCGGGTGACAGTGCGTATTGATTATAAAACGAATTTCCAAATCACGTTCCTCAACACTTGGCAGGATTTCCTTAACAGTGCCACCCGGGTCTATAAGTACACCCTGGCGGGTTTCTTCACATCCCAAGATATAACAGAAAACTTCCATTTCACCGACACACAACTGTTTAAGCAGCATCGAATTATCCTCCTAAAAGCAGAAATCACATGGCACAGGAACCTCGCTTCCGATCTTTTCAGGATCAGGATAATTTCAGTTTTAAAGAAATAGGAATCGAAGTCAATACGAATACGTTCATGAGCCTTGAACTAAACAGGAGGCTACCACCTGTGATGGGGATGAGAGTGGGGATGAAAACGGTAAGGATAATAAAAGTACGGATAAGGGTAATAAAAAGGATACCCATCATAATAGGGATACATATAGTATGGATAGCTATCATATCGTTCCGGCCAGAGATAAAATTCCCTGGCTTGCAACACCAGACAGGAATTGGGACATTCTTTGGTGTTAGCATCCTCGCTACCTTTGATGATTCCCGCCACCGTAATCTTTCTGTCCTTGGCATACACTTCCGGATCAAGAAATCCTTGGTGATGGAGTATAAATCTACCTTCTGAATAGTCTTTTCCCTTTGGTTCCTGACCCAGGGAAAGCGGAGTTTGCAAAATAATAAGCGATTTCCGTCCGGATATATTTTGGTTTGTAATAATATAGCCTCCCAAAATGACCGTTTTACCTATATGGTTCTCCGCTTCACGAATAAGGCTTTTAAAAGGCAGGGAAGGAAGAGCTTCATCACGGACCGGTTTTGATATTACCGCGCATGATGTCATGGCAAGAGCTATCCAAAACAAGGTAAAAAGTATTAAGTAATTATTTTTCAACATGGAATTACCTCTAAGCAATCTATCTACAATAAAAATAAGAATTGTCCCATAACCCAGCAAGGACGATGAATGATATATATTTTGCTGCATTTGCGGGAGCATTGTTGTGAAGAATAGGGTGAGTCGTTTATTTGGTTTTGGAGGTGGAATTATGAGACATAAAAAAACGACTCAAACGATTTATACGGTTTTACGAGTAACATTTCTTTTGCTTGCAATGCTCACTCTTCAACTGGAGCAAAACCGCGCCGCATGGTGTTTTCCGTGACCACAATTGGATCCATGAACTGGTGGAGATAGTCCGGACCACCGGCCTTTGAACCTATGCCGCTCATCTTGAAACCGCCGAATGGTTGCCGACCCACCAGGGCGCCGGTAGTCCCCCGGTTAAGATAGAGGTTGCCGACCTGAAACAATCTGCCGGCCATTTCAAGATGGTTTGGGCTCCTGCTGAAAACTCCACCGGTTAAGGCAAACTGGGTTGAATTGGCAATATCAAGCGCTTCGGTAAACGTCTTAGCCTTTAGAATTGAGAGGACCGGACCGAATATTTCTTCCTGCGCCAGCCGGTGTTCGGGCTTGATATCTGTAAAAATCGTCAACGGTACATAATAACCGTCTTGGGGTATTTCCCTTTCCAGCAGCAAGGTTCCTTCCTGTTTACCGATTGCAATATATTTGCGAATTTTCTCCTGGGCAGCTCCATCAACCACAGGCCCCATATAATTTTTCGGATCTTCCGCCGGTCCTATGGCAATGGATTGCGCGGCCGCTACCAACCGTTTTACAAACCTGTCATAAACACCTTCAAGAACAATTACCCGTGAGCAGGCTGAACACTTCTGTCCCTGAAAGCCAAAGGCGGAAGAAAGCACATTCTTCACTGCCTCATCAAGGTCTGCATCATCGTCAACTATAATGGCGTTCTTCCCACCCATCTCGGTGATTACTTTCTTGATGGAAGACTGCCCTTGAACAACTTTGGCTGCCTTTTCGGTGATACGTAAACCGACTTCCATGGAGCCGGTAAAGGCAATGAGATTGATTGTCGGGTGTTCCACCAGAAAATCCCCCATGACGCTGCTCCTGCCGGGTGTAAAGTTAAAAACACCCGGGGGGATACCCGCCTCCTCAAACAGTTCGGCAAGAAGATATCCATTTACGGAAGAGAGGCCCGAAGGCTTGTACAAAACGCAATTGCCGGCCACCATTGCGGCAGCGCACATACCACAGCTGATGGCAAAGGGAAAGTTCCAGGGCGCAATAATAGCAGCAACGCCTTTAGGTTGGTAAAAGTACTGATTGAGTTCCCCCGACAGATGGCCCATCTTCCGTTTGTTACCCAGGCGAATCATTTCCCGGCCATAATATTCAAGAAAATCTATAGCCTCTGTTATATCGGCATAGGCCTGATCCCATTGTTTACCAACCTCAAGTACCTGCCAGGCGGAAAGAAGAATCTTCCGTGTGCGTGCAATATCCGCTGCCCGGAAGAGATAACGGGCCCGTTCCTCAGAAGAAGTATCCCGCCATTCGGGCAGACCACTCTGGGCCTTTTCAATGGCCTGCTCTATTTCGGCGGTACCGGCCTGGCATACTGCGCCGATAATTTCTGATGGATCTGCCGGATTGATAGAGTTAAGCACATCATCTGTTTCGATTCTTTCTCCGCCCATTAGCAAAGGATATGTTTGGCCGCTCTTGCTCCGCACTTGGGCAATAGCCTCAGGAAAAGCAGCACGGATATCCGTTTTGGTAAAATCGGCCAAAGGTTCATTGTGAAATATTTCGTCATCGAGTATACGTTTTGCAGAGCTTTTTTCATAGTTTGTCCTGGCAGCGCCTTGGGAATGGAGCAGTGTTTTTAATGGATCTTCAAGGAGCTTTATGGTTTCCGTCTCTTCGGCAAAACTCTGGCGCAGAAATGATTCGTTTGAGGTGTTTTCAAGAAGGCGCCGGACCAGATATGCCATACCGGGCAACAACTCGCCATAAGGACAATAGAGCCTCACCCGCCCTACATGTTTCAGTAAGGTTTTCCGCACAGGTTCGGCCATGCCGTACAGAGCTTGAAATTCATAACGCTCAACCGGGACTGCCATGGCCAGCGCCGCTTCCAGAACCGCGGCAATTGTGCGGATATTATGGGAGGCACAGGCGAGGTGACAGATATCATAATTTTCAAGAATCCTTTGGGCCTGCCGTTCAAAGGCCGCATCCGCTTCCGCCTTATGCAGATAAACAGGAATTTCCCATCCGTTCTGGCGGGCAATTACCGTCTCATAGTCCCAGTAGGCGCCTTTAACAAGGCGGATGGAAATTGGTAAGTTCTCCTCGCGGGCCCAAGCCAGAAGATTGTCCAAGTCAGCATCCGTCTGCTGCAAATAGGATTGCAGGGCCAATCCCAAGTGCGGGTAATCTCTGAATTCCTGCATCGATCGCAGCCGACTGTAAACCTCAATAGTGATGTCCTTATATCGATACTGCTCCATGTCTATGCAGACAAATGCGCCTATTTCAGCGGCCTTTTTCAGGATCGGCACGAACCGGTTGCAGATTCCCTGCACAGATCCCTCGAAATCAGCGGGATTGGCCTGCGAAAACAATGTTGTGGGTTTTATGGCGAGATTTATTTTGGGGGCATGGCCCCAATCCAGATCACCGCTGGAATTGCCGAGGCTTGGCCAGTCATCTTGTTTTTCTCCCAGAGCATCGAGAAAGGCTAAATATTGCTGCTGATATTGTTGTGCTTCGTCCTCGCTTACTGTGGCCTCGCCAAGGATATCCATGGTGGCGCTGTAGTTTTCTTTTCTCAGCCTATTGAGAGTTTTTATTGCTTCCTTGCTGTTTTCACCAATTATGAACTGCTTGGCCATCTTCTCGATATGGCCGCGGATGGTTCTGGCCATAAAGGCGGTCGTGAGCTTTTCTCCGGCGATCCCTTTCAGCATGGTGGACCACTTGAATACGCGCGGCAGGTCATGAGGTTCGCTGGTGAAATATTCTTCAAAATGGCGGTTGAGGGAACCGCCTGTTTTGAGATAGGGAAGCACATCGACAAATCTGAACAATTGCACCTTGAAATGTTCATGGCGCATGGCCCAATCCAACACCTTTCCTGTCCAGTAATCCGGGTTAAAAATGGAAGGAGTTTCCAAACCGATATCGCTGAAAAAAGCGCGGCCGCGCTCGATAATCCTTTGCTCCAATTCAATCTTGTCCATGAAAAGACCTCCCCATTTGGTCTGCGAATTTTTTCCATATCAGCGTCATTACAGTTTTATTGTATTTACTATTAGCGAATTATCTACAGAGAATTATGGTAAAAGGAGAAAAAACTTTGATTGTATTGTGCGGATGTTTTTGTGAGGGCAAGGATAACGATTTTCAATTACGGCATAAGTTTACGATTATATAGCCAAACAATTCCATTGATTTTTCATGACAAATCGATAATTGTTTTACTTCACTATTCTTTTATATCACCACTTCCTGCAGCATGGAGATCGTAACGCCATCAATACCCCACTCTATCTTCCCACAACAGAACTCTGCTGCAAAAGAACACGGTAGGCCGGCTGTTTTTCGATGAGAAAATCCGCCCGCAGGAGAATTATCCGCGCCCTTTCAATATTACCCTGTGCGGCATAGCTGCGGGACTCAGTGACAATGTAATCAACTTGCAGGTAAGGCGTTAACCGCTCGAAAATAATCTCTTCGAGATATTTGCGCGCAATCGACGGATTTGCTTTACGCACTTTGTTAATGCCATAGTCCCGGAACGGCCGGCTGAGATTATGGGCCAGCGCTAAGCGCGAATAATCGGCCAAAATTGATTTGGGGTATTGTTCAATAAGGCTTTTCAAATGGGCAATGCCGGCCCGCAGGTGATCACCTGATTGCCACATCAGGAACTTGCCTGCTTCCTGGCTTGCTGTTCCGCCCTGCAGGAGAAACTCGCCGCCCCCATCATCCTCTTCGACGGTTAATTCAACACTATCCGACTTCACCATGACCGTCCCTTGGGCCGGATTGGAAAAAACGGCGCTGATTTTATATATTCCGACGTTTGGAAACGTCCACCCCCGGCCGCCGTAAAAAATAGAAAACGCGGCAGATATTGATTCTCCCGGAGGCAATTCATTCAACGTAAAATCATTAAGATCAAGCGAGTATGGCATAAAGCTACGCGGCTTTGCATCCGCACCGATCACTTCTATCTGCAAACCACTGTCTTCAGGAAAAAGAGAAGGGAAAATCGCAACTGATTTCGTACTTTGATTTTTAAGTGTTGCCGTGAGATACACCGGCTCACCGAGCACGACCGTTTCTTTATCCAACTGCAGAGTCAAATACAGATCGGTTGTTACTGCAAACGCATGAGTCCTGCAAAGGATAAATACAACGCAGCACAACAGTTCCAATAACAACCGCAATAGCATCACCTCGTTCTTGGATATCATAACCAAAAGCATCCTTATTACCTTATAAGCCGCAATCTTGGGTAACATAACTATGATTTGTATGTGACGTATGCACGGAATAGAAGCTGCCGGTCCCGGGATAGACACACTCGCTTGGATGTTCCTTTAAATGGGTGATACTTTCACTTGTAAAAGCAAAATCATAGGTGCTATCAATGGTCCCCGTCATTATCGACCGGGTCCCATCACTCTCTTCGTGATGCAAATTGAAAGCGTGGCCAAGCTCATGTGCGGTTGCGAGCAAATATTGTTCTTCATTGCCACTGGGCACACTATTTTTATAGAACATGGCAAATCCGCTGCGCTCGGGTGTTTGCCACATCCGGCCAATGACACTGGTTTTGCAGTTGCCGTTAGCATAAGTGGCATAGTGGTCGACTACGACACCGTATACTTGATATCGGGTGCAAGTCCCGGAAAATATCCACCACCCACAGGGAAATGAAACAGGGACAATCTGAGTGTCGCGATGAGCAGTCATGAGGTTGTCCAGTTCGGCATTGGTAATACATTGAATTTGCGAATCTGTACCGTCATTGAGCGGCACAATATTCGTTTCATCCTCTCCAACTACTAAAAGCTTGTCAGCACTTGTATATATAGATTCTAGTGACACCTCTCTGCCGCCCACCGTTTGAGGTTGTGGAAAGGCAGTACCTGTCATCCGATCAAATTCAAGATGCGCCGCAGTACAGCCAAAAATCCCCAACATAAAGGATTGCAAGCCTACATAAATACATAGCAATATTGACTGCCTTCTCATCAATTCATTCCTTTTCTCCAGCAGTATAAATAATATCAAGAAATTGCTTCTGGTCAGTTTGAAAAGCAAAGCCGTGAAGAGCAGATTTTCACATTTCTTGATTACTTTACTGCCTTCGTTTTGGTGTCCTGAACCATGTCACCCTATCACATAGTAGTACTAAGGATAACAAGGATGTCAATAGAAAAAACAGTTCTGGGCCGGTTATTTGCTTTGCAAGCACACGGTTTGTCAAATCCTGAAGCCCACACAGAAAATCATCGCTACCAAGAGGCCAGTCGCCTCTTTCGTGGCTACTTATAGTTTTCGCGGTCATCATCCGGTAAATCAGATAAAAGTACCTCCTGCCAGTTACCGACTATCTCTGCCAGCGGTTCGACCCTCGGATAGGAAACGAATCTTCCCTGTCAGAGATGACCTTTCCACCCTTTTTGAAAATTAATGTGTCTTAGGTAACGCCGATGTGCATTGCCTACACAGCCCCTCTGAAGCGGGATGTCAGCATCGCCCCAACAAGCTGTTAAAGAGTATTGGCCCTAAGAGAGAATTAAGGATCAAAATTGATGATCCCGTAAAAAGTCACGGGATGGCTAAGCAAAATTGTCATGTTATACTTTTTTGGATCTGGAACATTATTCAAAACTTTGCTACGCTTGGTTGAAAATAAAAGCCTAAAGAGGGAAATATGAGATCGATTTCGATTCAAAAAATAGTGCCAACCTTATCCATCATCTGCATTATCATAATTGCTGGATGCACCGGGACGCATTATGAAGGGGATACATCTGGAAAATCTTCAACCCAAAAAAGTGCAGAAGGAATAATCTATAACCGTTTCAATATCCACTATTATAAAAAAAGCAATGCCAGGACAGGAAATATTGAGAGGATCGCCAGTTATGCAAATTACATTGATCCGCCAAATCACCGGATGATTCCTTACAACACCCCCCTCACAATAAGAATATACAAACGTGGCTTTACGATCTTTCTTCCTGAAGCAGACGAAGAAATCCTATTTGAATACAACAGGACCAATATGGATGGCATGACCGTCCGTGAATATCTCGATCTGATAACTTCAATCAAAAAGGTTGATTACAGCCATTTTTCGCCACTTGACCAGCAAGGCATTGCAAAAGGGCAGCCACTGCCCGGCATGAGCCGGGACGGGATAATGGTGGCACTAGGGTATCCGGCCAGGCATCGTACTCCTTCCCTTGATGAGGATACCTGGGTTTATTGGAAAGACAGGTTCAGAATCATGAAAATACAATTTTCTGAAGGGAAAGTTTCAGAAATAATTGATTAACGGTCCCCAGGCTGCCTGAATTTGCCAATCACGCTATCGAATCAGCATAAATTATCTGGAAAAATGCGTCTCTGATCCCATATAATAATTACTTGGGCCGAGTACATATTGCATTTCAAAAGATACAGGAGAACGGTATGAAAAAAATTTTCATGGCAGTTATTGCAGTAACAACTTCTCTGATGCTCGTAAGTTGCAGTTCAAAATCAAGCGCACCAACCGGTAATATTTCAGCAATCAACAAGGTCGCTGTTGTTTCATTTTCCGTCAGTGACTGGGGTGGAAGTGTGAAAGCCGGGAGTGTCGGCAGCACATCTGTTGCGGAACTGATCCAGTCGGCCCTCGCCGACATGCTTGAATCAACTGAACGGAGTTTAAATGACAAGTGGGAAACAAAAAAGGTATCAAGCTTTATCCATAACCCCAATTATCAAAACTTAGGCGTGGAAAAAGTGCTAAGCGTATTTGTGCCTCAGGTAAACGGCAAGGAAATGCCGGTCTTCACCCAGGTGAGCAGAGAAATAAAAAAGGGCGTTATTGACGCTGAAAAAGCCAAGGAACTTTGCTCTTCACTCAATGTCGATGCAGTGGTCCTCGTCTTTTCAGAATGGACGGCAAAAACCGGCGGCATGATTCCCATGACCAAGGCAGTGACAAAAAATGTATTCACCATGTGGGATAATACCGGCAATATGGTATTTAAGAAAAGAGTTGATTTAATGGGCCAGAAGCCTTTAGGCATGAGTGGATTCAAAGCGGTCAATGATGAAACCATTAATGAATGGAGCCTTACCTACAAGAGAGCAATTCAGAAGATATTACAGAGTGTATAAAGATACCTTCGCAACCTCCACTTTCCCCTATGAAACCGCAATGGGCAGCGAGTAGGCCTGCCCATTGCGGTTTTTTCAGAAATAAACAACTCTGGTATCCATATTAAATACGAAAAAAAAAATAATATAAAAAAGGTGTACTATTAATACCCATTTATCAAGCCTCGTACCTTTCCTACTTTGACCCCAATTTCCTACTAATCCCAATTTCCTAGAGAAGTGCGGAGCCTTTTCTGGCTCCGCCCTGCCGTCACGGTGGAATTATTCCAGCGCGGGGTGGAGCAACATCCGGTGGCGGACACTGAACGTTCATTGTAACATTTCCCGCGTTATCAAACTGGAAAATTTCACACCACAAACGCTGCGGTCCATTCGGAGAGGTAGCCCTTGCTCTCATGACCAGGTCGGGATTCCCCTGCCCTGGAAAGAAATAGGGTACATTTCCCCAGACAAGCCGCAACCGGGGGACACTGGTTTCATCAGGATCCGGCTCGCCCGGCGCTGC
>CALZHT010000038.1 GCA_945787445.1 uncultured Desulfobulbaceae bacterium | reverse complement strand
AAGTGGCGGCGGAAAACGCTCCTTTTTTGGGGAGTTTGGCAAACTGGGCTCTGTTTTAGTAATAATTGCGATTTTATACGGCATTTATTCCTGTTTTTATACCATAAAACCAGGGGAGCAGGGCGTCGTGCTCCGGTTCGGTCAATACAGCCATACTACTTCGCCGGGCCTCAATTTCAAATTTCCGTTGATTGATACGCTGTTCAAAGTTGATGTGGAAAACGTGCGCAAGGAGGAATTCGGTTACAGAACCAAGAGTCCTGGCCAGAAAACTGTGTATGATAAACGGGGCTACGAGATGGAATCTCTCATGCTGACCGGGGATAAGAATGTCATTGATGTGGAATGGATTGTCCAATATAAAGTGCAGGATCCCATTAATTTTATCTTCAAGGTCCGTAATGTACGCCAGGCTGTACGAGATGTTTCCGAGATGGTAGTTCGCAGGGTGGTTGGCAACCATGATTTTGATTATGTGTTGAGTAACAGGGAAATACTTGAGGCATCTACTGCCAAGGAACTGCAGGATGTCCTGAATACCTATGAGAGCGGGCTGGATATCCTGACCGTCAAGTTCCAGGACGTCAATCCGCCCGATGCTGTAAAGCCTGCATTCAACGAGGTTAACGAGGCAGACCAGGATATGAAGCGTTTGGTCAATGAGGCGGAGGAGACATATAATCGTCTTATTCCTAAGGCGCGTGGTGATGCCAAGAAGATTTTCGAGGAAGCCCATGGCTATTCAGTTGAAAGGGTGAATCTTGCCAAGGGCGAGACTTCACGGTTTTTGGAAGTATTGAAGGAATATCAGGCGGCAAAGAATGTCACCCGTCAGCGCTTGTATATTGAGACCATGCAGGAAGTTCTGCCGTCGCTCAGTGATATTTATGTAATCGATAAGGACCAGCGCTTCATGCTGCCTTTTATGAATATGTCCGGCAAGGCACCAGCTGTCCAAGCAATTAAGTAGTAAGGCAAGAGTAGTATAAAAAAAAATCAAGGTTGTCGCCTTCGCAAAAAGACCGCTCCGCCGACGCTGCAATGTTTTAAGTCCTTGATTTTAAGGGACGGAAAAATGCCGACAACGACTTTTTGTAAATAAGTCAAAAATGAAAATTCAGAGCAAGGAAATAACCTGTGAATAAAATAATTCGTACCATCGTGATCATTGTGCTAATCGGCCTCGTTGTTACAGTCATGGACGGGTTCTACATACTGCCCGAAGGCAAGCAAGCCGTGGTGACCCAGTTCGGCGCTCCGGTTGGCGATCCTATAACGGATGCCGGTCTTAAGTTTAAAAAACCCTTTGTTCAGAAAGTTACATATTTTGATAAAAAGATCCTTATTTGGGACGGCGACCCCAACCAGATCCCCACCAATGACAAAACTTTCGTGTACCTTGACGTCTCTGCCAGATGGCGCATATCGGACGCTTTGCGCTTCCTGCAGGCGGTAAACAATGAAACCAGAGCCCAGACCATTCTGGACGATATTATCGATGGTACTGTTAGGGAGCTTGTCAACAAGAACAACCTGGTGGAAATTGTCCGAAGTTCTGATTGGGTGGCAGCGGAAATGCTTCAGGAAAGTGTCCGTCGCAAGGAGGTTGAAGAGGAGATTCGCTATGGCCGGGACAAGATTGCGGCCATGATCCAGCAAGCCGCATCCCAGCTAACCCCCAAGTACGGCATCGAGTTGGTAGATGTGATGTTCAAAAGGGTCAACTACATCGAAACCGTGCGCCGCAAGGTTTACGAACGCATGATCTCTGAAAGAAAACGGATAGCCGCGGAAAAAAGGGCCCTTGGTGAAGGACTGAAGGCGGAGATTCTCGGTAAGGTCGATAGGGAACTCAAAGAGATTTCATCCAAAGCCATCCGAGGAGCCCAGGAGATCAAGGGTAAAGCGGATGCCGAGGCAGCAAGGATTTATGCTGATGCCTATAACAAGGACCCGGAATTTTACGCCTTTTCCAAATCTCTTGAGACTTACAAACAAACCATGGGTGATAATTCCAAGCTTATTATTTCATCGGATTCACCTTTCTACAAATACCTCAAAAGCATCAATTAGGGAGAACTTTTAACCCGCATTTCTCACAAGTATCGTCGCGAAACGATGCAAGGGTATATGGATACAAGGCGCGCGAAGATTTAGGCGCGCAGGCATACTTGTCCCGCCATGGCGGGATAGAGCACCTAAATCGAGCACCCCAAGAGTATTTGCTTCGCAGCACGTAACGCAGTAGACATGTGCCATTGCGGCGTTGCAGCAGATGCTGGTGAGAAATGTGGGTTAAGGGTAATCAATCCTTTTTTATGCCCCTGGCTGGTCCGGAATCAGAGGGGTAAGCCGGGCGATCCTTCCTGGCGTCATAAGGGATGCGCCCTTTTTTGTTGAGTCTGCCCTGCAGGGATTCAAGATGCTCCTCATTGTTAATCTCCTCGGTACCGAGTTTGTTGAACCTACAATTGCAGCTGGTCAGCTGACCTTCGCACCAGGGGCAGACTTCAACCGGGCATCCCATGACATGATGCTCCCCGTTGGAACAAGAGCAGGCGGGACAGAGTTTCTCATCAAGATTAACAGGATGGTGCTGATTAAAGATTGACAGGTCTTTGTAACGCTTTATAAAGGCGTCCCTGTTTTCGCAGCCGAAAAAATCGAGGATTTCCCGGTCCCAAACCCCTTCCTTGTGCAGACCGAGGAATTCCGCCTTTTCTCTAGTGGAAAGGTAAAGGTAATTGTTGAGAATTGTTTTGGCGCACATCAGAAAGGCGCCTTTTTTAAAGTCCAGCAATACAAGGGAGAGTATAGCGTCATCCAGGGCTTCAGGCAGATAGCTGTAAAAAGCGTGCAAGACATTTAAAGCAATAGTGTCGGCACTGTATTTTTCGACAAGCTCTTCTGCTTCAGTGAGGTGGTCCTTGGGAACGGCAAATTCCATCAGGAGTTTGATTTCCTTTAGTATTTCGTTGATAGTTTTCATATTCGTTTCGTCTGAGATAGAGTGTTATAAACGCCTAAATTGAGCGTTTCAAGTTTTGAAAAGGAAATTATTTTGTTTATGATAATGTACTTATTCTGATTTGAGTTTTCAAAATTTGAAACCCTCCGGGATTTTCGACTTCACCGAATCTGCTTTGTCAGAGAACATCCCGTATAGTCTACTATAGCGAAATGTCCTCTTTCGCGCATCTTCGGCAAATTCGAAAATCGCTCAATTTGGGAAACGGATTTCCTGTTCAATTGCAGCGATCCAGGTTCTGGTTTCCTTTTCGATATCCTTTGCTCCGGTCAGGGCGGTAACCACTGCGAAACGCTGCGCATGCATTGCTGCCAACTCTGCTACATGTTCGAGCTTTATCCCTCCCATGACTGTAAAAGGTAGGTCGGAAAGGGCAGAAAAGGTTTTTATCGCCTCTTTGCCAAGAAAGGTAGACAGGCCATTTTTAGTTTCAGTGGGAAAAAGCGGCCCGATATTATAGTACGTTGCACCCCTGGCCTCTGCTGATATTGCCTGTTCCTTATTGTTGCATGAAACACCGATGATGAAGTCCGGAGCAATTTTTTTGGCTTCTTGAGCCGGTATGTCGCTGTTGCCGAGATGGATGCCGTCCGCTTGTGAAAGAAGGGCAATGTCCAGTCTATTGTTGACAATGAATAATGCACCGGCTTGCCTGGTTTTTTCTCTAAAAAAGAGGGCCTTTTCATAGAGGGTCCGGTCATCCGACTCTTTATCACGGAGTTGGACCATGCGCGCACCACCTGCCAGAACCGCTTCCAGCCATTGTTGGTCTGTTCTGCCCTTTGCCAGTTTTTCGCAGGACACAGGATAAACAGTTACTTCATGGATAAATTTTGTTAGTCTTTTATGGTATATCGAGCTGCTGTCATATGGCGTACCAACCATTAAATCACCTATTCCACTTGAATAAAAAAATCTTTACCGTATAATAAACAATTTACTTCAGCCTTACACTAACGCTTTTTGCATAAATAAACATGACGTCCTAAACCATTGCGCATATTCGGTGGGGATTGGGATGTTGAAAATAGTGCGTTTTGCGCTTTGATTTAATGCGTTGAGCATAAAATAGAGTGATGAAGACTCTTTTCTATGGACATCTTTATTACAGGTAGGTTCGGGGCATATGTTGGATCAGTATATACAAGATAAAATAGCAGAATTAAAGATTGAAGATACGGTCTATAAACTTCCCATAATTATAGGCTCTGAGGGGGAAAGGGCCATAGATATACGAGCGTTGCGTTCACAGAGCGGCCATATTACCTTTGACAGCGGATTCATGAATACCGGGTCATGCAGCAGTGATATCACTTTTCTGGACGGAGAAAAGGGTATTCTCAGTTATCGTGGCTATCCGGTGGAGGATCTGGCAAAGCATTGTACCTTTGCTGAGGTGGCCTATCTTCTTGTCCATGGGAGCTTGCCGACCATTGAGGAGTTGAAACATTTCAGTGAATTGCTCGGCCGTTTTGCTCTTATTCACGAAGATATGATCCATTTTTTTGATGGATTTCCAGCTGGTGCCCCGCCAATGGCTATCCTGTCATCCATGGTGAACTCCCTGATGACTTTTTATCCGGAAATGACCGAAAATCCACTGGAGAATATTGATGAGAACGCGGCCCGGCTTATTTCCAAAGTCAGGACCATAGCCGCTTTTTCATTCAAGAAATCCATCGGCCATCCCCTGGTGTATCCGCGGCATGACTTGTCGTACTGTGCCAATTTCCTCAATATGATGTTTGATTCGCCTGTTAAGCCCTACGAAATAAATAATATTGTGGTTAAAGCCTTAAACAAAGTCTTGATCCTGCACGCTGATCATGAACAGAACTGTTCCACCTCCACCGTCCGTTTGGTGGGCAGCGCCCGGGTGAATCTTTATGCCTCCATCTCAGCGGGAATCAGCGCCCTGTGGGGACCGCTGCATGGTGGGGCCAACCAGGCAGTTGTCGAAATGCTTGAAGAAATTTACAATGGCGGCGGTGATTACAAAAAATTTATTGCTCGGGCAAAAGATTCTGATGATCCTTTCAGGCTTGTTGGTTTCGGGCACCGGGTTTATAAGACATATGATCCCCGTTCCCAGGTAATCAAAGGGATATGCGATGAGATGTTGGATGCCCTCAAAGTCAACGACCCTCTCCTCGATATTGCCAAGGAGATAGAAGAGGTTGCATTGAAAGACGGTTACTTTATAGATAGACATCTCTATCCCAATGTGGATTTTTATAGTGGGATTATTTACCGGGCCATTGGTATCCCAACAAATATGTTTACCGTGATGTTTGCCCTAGGCCGACTTCCAGGGTGGATTTCCCATTGGAAAGAAATGTGGGTTGACCCAAATTGGCGGATTGGAAGACCGCGCCAGGTTTATGTCGGCCCTAAAAGAAGGCCGTTTGTCCCGATTCATGAAAGAAAGGGCGACGAGGAGTAATATATCAGACCACAATCTTTTCTAACCAATAGTGAATCTTCCTGAGAATGAAGCTGTAAAGCTATCCCCCGTTTCAATTACACCGGTAAGGGCATTACAGACAGCCGCACATTAATTCATAACATTCGCATTCATTTCTGTTAATGAATGGACAAGGCGAACTTCTGAACCATTGTCGTTTCGGACACCAGAATCTGCCTTTAAATGGCTCATTGCAGCCATCTTTGGTGAGCTTTTTCCTCTCTGTGTCACCGCTTTTAACCACATCATCCTGTATTGAAAATTTCCAAATTGACATGCTGCGCCTCCTTTATTATTTCGGCGCTGTATTTAATAAAAGGTTACCTTAGTTATTAATATTATCGGTAATTTTGTTTCTTTTGTTAAGTATTATTGACTCGCAGCATTGCGTGTGTTAATTAATTTAGATTTTTCAAAGTGATTGGAAGCGACCCTACAGTTCGGTTTGTCATCAAATTTGATGGTCCCCTAAATAGTCGGAAAAGCGGTTAACGTTCCATGTAACTTCAAGGACTTACACCGTAATACAACGATGAACAGGCAATAGCTCTTTACGAAATTTCGGTTGGACTTACCGCCTCTGTCATCGCAAGGGATCAAGGACGTCAATGCGTCCGCGTAGCAGACAATTCGTTTATTTTACGAATTCATCAATCTTATACAATGAGGAGCCTGAAGGAATGCGGACAAATATTGTACATATCGGTGCCGAGGAGCTCACCTATGAGATTCGTGCCATCGTCAATGTCGGCCAGAAGCTGCAAGAATTAGGCATTGAGACGCATTGGGAAAATATCGGCGATCCTGTGGCCAAGGGGGAAGAAATTCCGCAATGGATGAAAAAAATTGTGGCGGAGATCGCCATGGATGACGCTTCGTATGCCTATTCACCTACCCGCGGCGTCCTGGCCACCAGAGAATTCATCGCTTCTGAAACCAACAAGCGCGGCGGAGCGCAGATCACCCCGGATGATATAATATTTTTCAATGGCCTGGGAGATGCGATAAGCAAGGTTTTTGGCTTTCTTAAAAGAACGGCCAGGGTGGTGGTGCCGTCGCCGAGCTATACTACCCATTCATCAGCAGAGGCGGCCCATGCGGGTGATAGGCCGGTCTGCTACCGGCTCGATCCTGCGCACCACTGGTACCCGGACCTTGACGACCTGGAAAAACGTATCAAGTATAATCCGGCCGTTGCCGGAATCTTGATTATCAATCCGGATAATCCAACCGGGGCGGTATACCCCGATGATATACTTATCGGCATGGTCGAGCTTGCCAGGAAATATGATCTTTTTGTAATCTGTGACGAGGTGTATCACAATATCATTTATAACGGCACCTCAACCCTGCCGATCTCAGACATTGTCGGGGATGTGCCTGCCATTGCCATGCGCGGTATTTCCAAGGAAATGCCTTGGCCGGGTTCACGCTGCGGCTGGATCGAAGTCTATAATGGCCACAAAGACCCGCTCTTCGAGAAATATGTGGCATCTGTTCTCAATGCCAAGATGCTGGAGGTCTGCTCCACCACCTTGCCCCAGTTAGCTTTGCCCCCATTAATGAGTCATCCTCAATACGATTCATACCTGAAGGAGCGGGTCAAGCGGTATGAGAAATATTCCAATATCGCCTATGATTGCCTGAAAGACGTTGAGGGCGTTATTGTGAACCGGACAAACGGCGCGTTTTATATGAGCGTGGCCTTTGAAGAAGGGGCGCTCAACCACAGGCAAACCCTGCCCATTGCCAACAAAGGAGTACGGGAACACGTTGAAGGGCTGGTAAATCAGGAATCCATTTCGCCTGACCGGCGGTTTGTTTATTATCTTCTGGGATCAACCGGCATCTGCGTGGTGCCCCTCACATCTTTTGTTACGGATCTGCAAGGGTTTCGCACCACGTTGCTGGAAAGGACCGAAGACAATTTCAGGAAAATATTTCACACCATTGCCGAGTCCATCAAGCAGTATCTGGACTCGGACAGGTGAGTTCGTATAGATACAAGCGGCTAATAAAATCCGGAGCAGCAAACCCCATTGCAGCTCCGGGTTTTTTTTGATATTTGCAAGGCTTGGAGATATTTTTTTAGTCATAGTCCTTTTCAAATTACCTAAAATCCTTATACTGTCTGCAAGACCATCTATTTCAATTCTTCAATCCAGGAGGACATATGCAACTCGTAATTTCAGCGTTTATGCTTTTTGCTCTGGCCGGTTGCGCAGTTCAGGGCATGCAGGACCACAGTCACCACCATGCCGGCCATGAAACCCATTTTGAACCGCATTATTCGGAAAGTCTATTCAAAGTCACGGAGAATAAACTTTTCAGTGTCGAAATGCTTCTTAAGCAGGGCAACCTTACCGTTGGCTCAAATGGTGTAGATATTATTATTCATGGTCAGGGCAATAAGGATGTCGAAGACGCCACCATTATGGTTACTCCCTGGATGCCTGAACATGGGCACGGGGTCAGGGAAGAGTCTGTTGTCACGGAAAGAGGCGCAGGACTATACAGTGTGGACAATGTCAATCTGACCATGGCAGGTCTCTGGGAGCTTACTGTTGTTATAAGTGCAGCCGGCAAGAAAGACCAGGCTGTTTTCAGTTTTCCCGGGGTCAAACTTGAGAGGATGGCGGGCCATAACGGTAAACACGCATCCCATGCAGCCCATGGCGGTCACGGAAAGCCCCGTCATGAAATCAACCTTGCAAAAAGTGTATTGTCTGAAAGGAAGCTTTTTCAGGTTTCCTACGCAGCGAGTCCCGCAACAGTACCATTAAATAGAATCCATACATGGGAGATCGGGCTCCAGGATAAGGAAGGGAAGCCTGTTACCGGAGCGACGATTAAAGTGGACGGTGACATGCCTGAACATGGTCACGGGCTGCCAACCAAGCCCAAGGTGACAAAAGAGAAGCGGCCCGGCCTTTACATTATTGAAGGCATGAAGTTTACCATGCCCGGATGGTGGACCGTGACTTTTTATCTCGATACGGAACAGGGAACAGACTCGGTTACCTTTAATCTCGATCTTAAATAAGGGTGGAACCTCATATCATAGGCAGAATGCGATGTATAAAAGGATAATTCCCATCGTCTTATCTGTTGTGCTCCTGGCGCCCGGATACTCTTTTGCAGTTCATCCTGATGTTCATTCATGGAGCAATGAGGAGATTGCGCTTATCCGGTCCTTATGGCTCGGCTCACTTCATCCACTGCCGGATGATCCTTCAAACGCTTATGACACAGATACGCAGGCAATTGCCTTTGGGAAAAAGTTGTTCGCGGACTCCCGGCTCAGTGCCAATGGCAAGGTCTCTTGCGCAACCTGCCATATTCCGGATAAAACCTTCACGGACAACCTCCCGGTTGCCCACGGAATGGATGATACGACAAGAAGATCCATGCCGCTCGCCGGCATGGCTTACAGTCCGTGGCTCTTCTGGGACGGGCGGACTGACAGCCTCTGGGCCCAAGCCCTGGGGCCCATTGAAAGTCCGGTGGAACACGGCATATCCCGCACCAAGTGCGTTATAATAATCAGCAACCATTACCAACAGGAGTACGAACAAATCTTCGGTCCAATACCTGAGCTTGATAAGACGTATAAAGAAACCGCGCGCCCGGCGCCGGATAATCCCGAGATCCAATCTCAATGGGAAGCGGTATCCGTTGAAGACCGGAAAGCCATCACCCTCTTATATGCCAATATCGGCAAGGCCATAGCCGCATTTGTCCGTACCATTGTTCATGAAGCATCCCCTTTTGATGAATATGCAGAGGCCTTGTTCAATGGTGATATTGATAGGGCAAAAACGGTTTTGACTGCCGATCAAGCATTCGGGCTCAAACTTTTCATCAGCAAGGCCAAGTGCATCAACTGCCATAACGGCCCGCTGTTCACCAACAATGATTTCCATAATGTCGGCGTTCCAGCCCGCAAAGGGTATGATCCGGACATGGGCCGGGCAGAGGGCATCAATCTGGTGCAGGCAAATGAATTCAACTGCCTTGGAAGATTGAGTGACGCCGGCCCGGACGATTGCGCGGAACTGAAGTATATTGACACGGATACGGAAAAATACCACGGTGCCTTTAAAACGCCTTCTCTCAGGAATGTCGCGGACCGGCCGCCCTATATGCATGCCGGGCAGTTAAAGAATCTTCATGAAGTGCTGAAATTCTATCAGAATGAAGCCAGGAAAAGATCAGCGCCTGGAAATAATGGGTTTGGCACGGATATTGTGCATGGCGATATAACCGATGAGGATATCGATTACCTTATTGCTTTCCTGCGAACCTTAAGTGGTCCTATTAAATCATATTAATTTGAAAATAGATCAGCGAATTTACGAATCACAGCATTGAGAAGTGATATTTTTATTGATAAATTCAGCAACTTTTTTTTCGTGCGATATTGCAATTAAATGTCTGCCGTCAGGAATCAGGGTGGCACCGGTTTTGGGCGGATATATTACAAGATCTTTTGCCCCGTGAATATGGGCTATTGTGCATTTTGGGGTGGGATTGCCATCCCATTCGAAAATTGCCGTAAACATTGTTTTGACAAATGAATTATCGGATTTTCTGAACATTTTTAATAGCTGATTTTCTGTCAGCAGGCTTGTTCTGTCAGCAAAGGTCTTCAGTAAATGTGTTGGCGCAATTTCCGAAAGCACACTCAGGTTCTTGAGCACTGGATTGATGCTTTCCGGTGTTAGCGTGGAGCCAATTAAAATAACCTTTTTGATCGCAATATATTTTGCAATTTCCGAGGCTACTATGCCTCCCAGAGATGAGCCGCCCACGATATCGGAAGAATTTATGTTATAGTGGCGGATTATCCTTATGGAAATATCCTTTATTGATTTTTCGCCTTTATATGGTGGCCACTCAACAAATGTAACGTCCGGTAATTCCTTGAAAGCCGGACCATACATTGATGCGTCTGCTGCCAATCCAGGGAGTAGATATGTTGTCAATTTTCTTCCAGCCTTTCACTAATATTACAATTTGTACGCAACAATTAGTCCATCCCGGACCGGATTTATAAAAAACCGATAATCCTTGTCATTGGCTATGCGTGCATTGTGTTCTTTTATGGCTTCTGTCCAGCCTTCCACCACGTCATCCACCACCTTTTCCATGGTCACCCGTCCATACCATAAACAGTTATCCGCTATATAGAGGCCGCCTTTGCGAAGCTTTGTTTTTGCCAATTCCCATATCTCGGGATAATCTCCTTTATCAACATCGCAGTATATGAGATCGAACATACCTTCCTGTTTTTTAAAAATATCCTGGGCCCAGCCATGGTGGAATTCGACTCTCGGCCAACGGCCTATTCGCTGCAGATATTCTTCTGCCAGCCTGCAATTGTCCAGGTCGCTGTCTGAGCATACCACTTTACCGTCCAGCCCCACTGCCCGGGAAAACCAGTAAGCGGAATAGCCGTATCCACTGCCGAATTCGAATATTCTTTGTGCATTGATCGATAATGCCATTACTTCGAGGAAGGAACCGACCAATCTCCCAATTATGGGGAAAGTGCGTTCTTCGGCTAAAGCTTCCATTTCAAGGAGAACCTGTTCATCCTTAGTGCGATGAAGGGTGTTTAAATATTCTTGGACTTTAGGATTAACGATTTCAATCATTCTATACAATACGGAGAAATCAGTTATGAAAAGCAAGACAAAAAAGTGTTTAACAGACAATTAGTAACATGTTAGGGTAATAGAGAAAGGTTGCTAAGAAAGGCTATGGATATTTTTTTGGCTTTTTAAGCAGATCTTATGCTTGACTCAGCTCTAATCTCGTGCATAGTTTTTAATTATGAAGAGAATTCTTACAGATGAAGAACTGGATGCTTTGCTGGAGTTATATCGATCAGGGGATCTTTCCGGTGATTTTGAGGTGCCTCCGGGTGATGATACATTCATGATTGCAAGCGATGTACATCGCCGTTTTTTTCGATTGCACCAATTATTACCGGCAACATTGATTGTAGAAGGGCATCCGCATACTGCCAAGGCTTCCAATATCGGTCTGGGAGGCGTGTTCATACTCAGCGATGTCGACCTCCCGGTTGGTACACAGGTTGATGTGGATGTCAATCTGTTAAAACCGGCAGCTAAAATACACGTTAAAGGCAGTGTCTGTTGGTTAAAAAAAGGTGCTGAAAATCTTACCGGATTAGGAATCCGTTTTTCTTCGCTTGACACTGATCATATTTGGGCGATTGTCGCAAATATGAAGGAGGCACTGACTAAACATTGATGAAACTGTAGAAATACAATTTGTCTGCTGCGCGGACGCGTTGACCACCTTGATTTTTTGCGATGAAACGGGCGATAAGTTCAACATAGATTTCTTACAATGCTATTGCCAGTTCATCAATATTTCACGTTGTAACGAGTTGAAATTACATGACACGTCAACCGCTTTCC
Source organism: uncultured Desulfobulbaceae bacterium (assembly GCA_945787445.1). GTDB lineage: Bacteria > Desulfobacterota > Desulfobulbia > Desulfobulbales > CALZHT01 > CALZHT01. Next base: position 18,067 of record CALZHT010000038.1, on the reverse strand, counting down.
CGATTTTTCTCGATCATCAATCCTTAGGTATCACATTTCCAGGGGCTTCTTGGCTGCAACCCGGCCGACAAAGACTGCCTTTATCTTCGGGTTCAACCGGCTAAGCGCCGGTGAATTTCGTAATTTTTCCCCATCTCTTTCACCATTAACATTAATGATGATGAGACGGCCATGACCTTTGCCGTAAAGATTTACTAAATCAAGCACTCCTCCCACCACAACCAGCCTGCCGCTTTCTATTCTTTTTTTGTAACGGGCCACAGCCTTTGATACCTGGAAGTCGATGTTCTGTTCCACAAGCTCGACCTCATCTAATGGTGCTTGTTTCTGGTTCTTGTTTGTTTTCTTTTTCGGCACGGAAATAGAGAGAATTTTTCGTAAGCTTTTTATTTCTCGGATTATTTCAGGTTCCAGTTGAGCAGTATCTTCTTGAAGCAGAAAAATGGCAGGATTGTCAGTATTGCCGGTAATCAGCAATACTGGCGTATAAAGGTGATAAATGCCAAAATCAATTGCTGCCAGGGAAGAATGAAGCTGGTTTGCAAAATTTCTTACTGAATAGATTCTTTTGGAAGGATTAGGAAAAATAAGATCGGGCTGAATGCGGGTGTCGGGATCCGCGAGCCAGGTAAGCATCGGGGTTTGTTCTCCAGAAGGGATCTTTTTCGCTTCCACGGATATTTTGTTAGCCTGGACAATGTTTTTAATGACATCATGCGGTGGGTAACCAGCTTTGATTTTCGGCAGAGGCTTCATCTCCGCATGGACTATCGAGATTGAGAGCATTAATCCCAAAAGAATTAAACAAATGGAATATTTTTTTTTCATGGCATGGATCCGACAATATAAAGATTACGCATTAATTATTGAATTTAGAGCCCTTATTGCCATCAGATTATCAGATCTAAGATTGGCGGTCAAATGCGGCTGGCCGGCTTGACATTGTCAGGGAGCATACTTATTGTTCACCCAGCGCAGAGTACAGCTCTTATATCCTTCTATGGAAGGATTTATCATTTACTGATCAGGATTTCGTCATAAGAAAATGACGATGTCCCATTCTTTTGAGCGGGGCTTAGGCCATATAGTTAAGGAGGACAAGTGACAAGACGAAAGATAAAGGTAAACGACGCCCAAGAGGGGGGCGAGGCTGTCAAGTCTGGATATGCTGAGCATTTCGAGGCCCCATCCGGAGAAGCTGGAGCGGTTTCATCCGCAGAGAGAGAAGAAGTAACAACGGAAGAAATCGTTGCCGCTGAGGAAGGTGTGTTAAGCCCTGAAGATGAACTTAATGTCGAGCTTGAACAGCTCAAAGAAGAGGCAAGAGAAAGTCACGATAAAATGCTACGCATGGCCGCCGAACTTGAAAATTTTAAAAAAAGGATGCTGCGGGAAAAGGAAATATCTCTCAAATTTGCCGAGGAAAATATTTTACGGGAGTTGTTGCCGTCAATCGATAATTTGGAACGGGCCATGGAGCAGGGAAGCAATACCAATGATGCCTCTACGTTACTTGAGGGTGTTGAGATGACTTTAAAGGGGTTGATGTCAACCCTAGGGAAGTTTGGCCTCAGACAAATAAATGGGGTAGGAGAACCTTTTGACCCGAATTTCCACGAAGCCCTTGCCACGGAAGCCAGTAAGGATATACCCGAGAATACGATTCTACAGGAATATGAAAAGGGCTATCTTTATAAAGAAAGGTTGCTGAGGGCCGCCAAAGTGGTTGTTTCAAAAGGAGATGTTTAAGAATACGTAGTCAATTTAGCTTTTTGTTATATTTAAGGAGAAGAGTTATGGGAAAAATTATTGGAATTGATTTAGGAACAACAAATTCATGCGTTGCGGTGATGGAAGGCAATGATCCCAAGGTTATCACCAACCAGGAGGGAAATAGAACCACTCCATCGGTGGTAGCCTTTTCAGATGGAGGTGAACGGTTGGTTGGCCAGGTGGCCAAACGACAGGCAGTCACCAACCCTGAGAAAACCCTTTATGCCATCAAGCGACTGATCGGCAGAAGGTTTTCAGATGCAGAGGTAAAGAAGAGTATCGAGATCAGTCCTTTCAAGATTGTGGAGGGAAAAGATGGCAGCGCTGTGGTCGAAGTTAACGGCAAGTCTCTCACTGCCGCGGAAATATCAGCCATGGTGCTCACCAAGATGAAACAAACTGCGGAGGAATACCTTGGCGAAACTGTAACCGATGCAGTCATCACCGTGCCCGCATACTTTAATGACAGCCAGCGCCAGGCCACCAAAGACGCCGGGAAAATTGCCGGGCTGAACGTCCAGCGCATTATAAATGAACCGACCGCAGCCTCCCTTGCCTATGGCCTTGATAAGAAGACCGAAGAGAAGATAGCGGTCTTTGACCTGGGCGGCGGTACATTCGATATCTCTATCCTGGAAATCGGTGACGGTGTTTTTGAAGTAAAATCCACCAATGGCGACACTTTCCTGGGCGGTGAAGATTTTGATATGCGGATCGTCACCTGGCTTGCCGATGAGTTCAAAAGGGACCAGGGCATTGACCTGCGTCAGGATAAAATGGCCCTTCAGCGTCTGAAAGAAGAGGCGGAAAAGGCGAAGATGGAATTGTCCACCACCATGGAAACCGATATCAATCTACCATTTATCACTGCTGATGCCTCCGGACCGAAACATCTGAATATCAAACTCTCCCGAGCCAAGCTGGAGAACCTGGTTGGCGACCTGGTGGAAAAGACTGTCGGCCCCTGCCAGACTGCCTTGAAGGACGCCGGTTTGTCCGCCTCGGACATTGACGAGGTTATCTTGGTTGGCGGTATGACCCGTATGCCAATGGTTCAGGAAAAGGTCAAAGGAATCTTCGGCAAAGAGCCCCACAAGGGAGTTAATCCCGATGAAGTAGTTGCCATCGGTGCGGCTATCCAGGGTGGAGTGCTCAGGGGTGATGTGAAAGATGTTCTTCTTCTTGATGTGACGCCGTTGTCCCTGGGAATTGAAACCTTGGGCGGTGTTACTACCAGGTTGATTGAAAAGAATACTACCATCCCGACCAAGAAAAGTCAGATATTCTCCACAGCCGCCGACAGTCAGCCTGCTGTTTCCATCCATGTCCTGCAGGGTGAAAGGGAAATGGCTGCCGGCAACAAAACCATCGGTCGTTTTGAGTTGACGGATATCCCGCCGGCGCCGCGCGGTGTTCCCCAGATCGAGGTAACTTTTGATCTTGATGCCAACGGTATCCTGCATGTTTCCGCAAAGGATCTCGGCACCGGCAAAGAGCAATCCATCCGGATTACAGCTTCCAGTGGTCTCTCTGAAGAAGAGATTGAGAAGATGAAGAAGGATGCCGAGCTGCATGCTGAGGAGGACAAGAAACGGAAAGAACTGGTTGAAGCTAGAAACCAGGCCGACAATCTCATTTATGCCACGGAAAAAAGCTTAAAGGACCTGGGGGACAAGGTTGACAGTGAAACCAAGAGCAACGTGGAAAAAGAAGTAGAAAACCTCAAGAAGGCACTGGAAGGCGATGATTTTGATACCATCAAAAAAGGCACCGAGGCTCTTACCGAGGCTTCTCACAAACTTGCTGAGATAATGTACTCTCAGGCCACCAAGGAGCAAGCCGGAGCTGCCGGCGGTCCTGAAGCCGAAGCTCAGGAAGAGCCCAAGAAGGACGACGACGTTGTCGACGCTGATTTTGAAGAGGTGAAATAACCAAACTTCGTAAATATATCCCAACAGAATACTAATTGATTACCGGGGAGTGCAGAAAAAGGTTGCTTGCACTCCCCTTTTTTTTTACGTTCCATTGTTTTTTATATATTTTTCGCGGCTATTACACCATATAGAAAATTTAATTAAGGATCATCATAGAGGGTTTGTACATGAAAATTCTTTCGGGCATTCAACCATCAGGACAGCTTCATATTGGTAATTACTTCGGGATGATGCAGCCCATGATCAATAATATGGACCGTGGTGAGCTGTATGCCTTTATTGTCAACTTTCATGCCCTGACCACCGTGCATGACCCTAAAAGCATTGAGCGGGATACCTTGGGGGCAGCAGCGGATTTTCTCGCCTTGGGGCTTGATCCGGACCGCTGTTTTTTCTGGGTGCAGTCCGATGTGCCGGAAGTCACCGAGCTTACCTGGATCCTCTCAACCTTAACTCCCATGGGGCTTCTGGAGCGCTGCCATTCATACAAGGACAAGATCGCCAAAGGGATCGCCCCAAGTCATGGATTGTTTTCCTATCCTGTATTAATGGCGGCTGATATCCTTCTGTACCAAGCAAATATTGTGCCGGTGGGAAAAGACCAGAAACAGCATGTTGAAGTGGCCAGGGACATTGCCCAGAAATTCAATAACACGTATGGCGAGACCTTTATCATTCCAGAGCCTGAGATAAATCACACTGTTGCCACTGTTCCCGGTCTTGACGGCCAGAAGATGTCAAAGTCTTACGGCAATACAATTGGGATTTTTCTGGAAGAAAAAGCGTTAAAGAAAAGTGTGATGAGTATTGTCACGGATTCAAAGCCGGTTGAGGAACCAAAAGATCCTGATACCTGCAACCTGTATAATATTTATAAGTTGTTTGCCCCGGTCGATCGATTACAAGAGGTCCACGACCTCTATGTTAAGGGCGGTGCGATGTATGGTAAAATCAAACTGGAGCTGGTTGACATTCTTTGGGAGTACTTCCGCGCCGCTCGCGAGAAACGCAAACAGCTGGTCAGCAATCCGGACCATATCCGGGATATTCTTAAAAAGGGAGCGGACAAGGCCAGGCAAAAGGCTATCGGTACCCTGGATCTTGTTCGGGAAAGGGTCGGCCTGCTATACTGAAACCAAATTTCATTCCAAGAGGTAACAAGGCGGCTCCATTTTATTCTGTATTCTGAATTCTTGATTCCTCGCGGCTTGTTGTAGCGAAGCGGAAATTCCGCCTAAACGGGGCCGCGGGTTATTTCATTTTTCCCGACTTTTTACGGGAGCATCATTTTTTCACCGCATCGAAATACGGTTTGAAGAGATACCGTAATTCTTCCAGCGACTCACCAACAGCAAAGGGCATTACCTGGGCATACATATTAAGGAATATGATAGCATGAACCGAGGGATCGTTTTCAAAAGCCTCTCTGAGCCGTGCAGCAAGAGTTAAATTCACTTTGGTAAGGTTGTTATACAGTTCCGATAATTCCTGTAAATCAAAATCAAAGGGTAATCCATCACGTTTGAGAAAAAATTGGGCAAGCATATACATGGATGTTGCGCGGTAGATGGTTTCCTCTTCATCCGCCAGAGGAAGATGAAAGCGGGCCATGGGTTTGAGAAAAGCAGTATGGGGGCAACCGCATGTAGCGATAACCAGGCCCATGAGTGAACTGATTGATTTTTGCGCCGTTGTTTTTATGGTTGTCAGCCGGTTTTCCGTGGTTATGATGGCCCGGACAGTATCGTCTGACATAAGGCCTTCGAATCTGTCGATGATCTTGACTATATTTGCAGCCAGGGGGCAATGAGGATGTTCATCAACTTTCAGAGGGCAGTGGGGACATTGGTTGAAATCAAGTTCTGTCCAGCCCGGCAATTCAGCAGGAATCAGGCCTTGTAATTTAAAATCAGGGCCACCCACCATCAAATTAAAAACAAGTTCCCTCCCGTCTTCCAGTTTAAAAAGGTACTCGGTTGTGATAGTTTTCATGCGGCATTTCTCCAGTTTAAAATAGAATATGGGCCAGTTCTTTTTATAAACGCGTGAATGTATTTTCTCAGTTTCAGAGACGGATGTCAAATCATCGGTTAGGTTATCTGGACAATATCATTATGTTTTTTTTAGAAAAATAATAAATACCGAAACTTTTGTTAACCGCTCCACCGCAAAGGGGATAGGGGGCCCCAAGTATTTAAATGTATCCGGAATGGAATATTGAAATACAGGAAGTATATGATACATTTTTTAAACGCGGCTCGCGAATTCAGGTGAATGACTGGAGAGACAGACCTTAGGGAGAATGAGATTTAAAAAAATAACAGGATACGATAACCACTTTAGAAGTTTGATCGTGGCAGGAATCGGTGCTATCGGCAAGGGTGTCTTCGCTCTTGGGCACGATACCTTTGTCTCCTTTGCGGAAGTTTATGCCGTCGATAAAAAACTATTGAAAGACGAACCGGTGCTACCTGTCCGCAGCTGCAGAATTCAGGGGGACATAGCCGATGACAGGTGGTTGAGAAGTCTGCTCGATCGCTTCAAGAAACCGGCAATTTTTATCAATCTCTGCGCCGGTGTCGATAACCTCAAAGTGCGAAAAGTTATTGCAGAATTTGATGTAGCCTATGTCGACTCGTGCTGTTGTTCTCCTGAAGATGTTGGAGAGGTCCGCTTCAGCCGCATGATGCCCTATACATTGACCCCGGTTGCAAGCAGAAAACCGCAATGGCTCTGCTGGGGCATTAATCCCGGTATGGTTGAATTGATTGCCAGAAAAATTCTCGGTAGCTTCCCTGACAGGCAATCAACCTATGATGTGACTGTGTATGAACATGATCAACTCCATTGTAGCACAGACAAATACATTGCTGTTGGCTGGAGCCCTGAGGCACTGATAGAAGAAGTTATGGAATCTCCAACTTTTGCAGTGATGAACGGCGAACAGATTGAGGGTAATACCGGGGCAGGCAGCTTGGAAACCATGGCCAATTGGCAGGGTGAACCTGTCGAGTCCAGAATTGTAGGACATGAAGACATCTGGAATATTGGCCTGCTGCCGGAGGTGGACAGCGCACAATTTATCTATGGATTGCACCCCAGGGTAATGGAGGTGTTTAAACAGGATCTGCAAACGGCTAAGAATACATTGCAGGTTCCCGATTCTTTTGTGCCTGTCTATGGTAGGGAGCGCGTAGCCGTAAAAATCACCCAGAAAGATACCGGTAAAGAAAAAACTTTGGTTTGGTCTGAAGACCATTATCAAATTTGGCAGCGTTGGGGAGTTAATGCTGTCCAGTATCAGACGGCAAAATCAGTCCTTCTTGCTGTGAAATTGTTGCAGCATACCCATTATGGGAAAATGAACGGCACGTTCTGTGCTGCTGACCTGCCGATCAATACTAAAGATTGGTCGGTTATTGAATCCTGTATGGAGGATTTGCACATCAGGTGGCATGATGGCGATCATTTACATCTCCATTTTGACCGCCACGATGATACGTTCTGAACTCCCGAGCTCGAACCATATTTTAAGGAGTTACTAAAAAAGTGCCTAAAGTGCGCTAAAATTCGAAATGCCTAAAGTTAAAGGAAATATCTGGTCAGAAAAGTACCATAACTTTAGGCACTTTAGGCATTTCAAACTTTAGGCACTTCTTTTAATGGAACTATCCCGATTATTTTCGTGTAACGGCTTAAAACCGAAAATACCCCTGACATCCTCAAGGACCATGTACAGGCTGGGGATGAGGATCAAGGTGATCCCTGTGGCGAACAGAATGCCGAAGGCAAGGCTTATTGCCATGGGGATCAGGAACTGAGCCTGCACACTGGTTTCGAAAATTATGGGCATTAGGCCGAAAAATGTGGTCAATGAGGTGAGCAGGATCGGCCTGAAGCGGCGCTGGCCGGACTCAAGAACCGCATGCCTGATGTTTTTGTCAGCCATGCGGTTTCTGTTGACCTGGTCAATAAGCAGCAGGGAGTCATTGACCACCACGCCGGAAACCGCAACGATCCCGAAAATACTGAGCATGGAAAGTTTGAAGCCCAGGATCAGGTGCCCCAAGATAGCGCCCACCATGCCGAAGGGGATGGCGGCCATGATCAAAAGCGGCTGACTGTAGCTGCGGAATGGAATAGCCAGCAGGGCATAAATTGCAAAGAGCGCAAGAATAAATCCATGCATCATGCTGCCGAGAGATTCCCGCCTTTCCTTGTCTTCGCCTTCAAGGCTATAGCTCAGGCCAGGGTAGTCATTCATCAGGGCGGCCAACACCGTCTGTTGGAGATCCACGATGATTTCCTCGGCAATGGCAACCTTGCTGTCCACCGTAGCAGTGACATTGATGACCCTTTTGCGGTCCGCCCGGTTGATCACGCTGTAGCCCCGGCCTGTCTCAATATCGGCAGCCTGCAGGATGGGGATTTCTCCGCCGCCTGCGGTACGGATTCGCATGGACTCGAAATCCCAGAGGCTGTGGCGTTCGCTTGCCGGATAACGGACCATGACTTTGACCTCGTTTCTACCGCGCTGGAGCCGCAGTGCCTCGGCGCCGAAAAAGGCGGCCCGGACCTGACGGCCAAGGTCTTCTTCCGTGATTCCCAGGGTTCTGGCCTCAGGCTTGAGACGAATCTTTATCTCGCGTTTGCCCAAAGGATAATTATCGGCAATATCCGCCACGCCTGGATATCGGCCCACGGCCTGTTTGAAGCGATCCACCGCCTCTTCCAACACATCCTGTCTGTCATGGGCAAAACGGACATCAATATTGGCGCCCAGCTGTAAAAGATTTGAAACAAACGACAGGGAATCAATCCCTGGTATTTCGCCTGACTTTTCCCGCCAGCGGTTTGCAATTTCCGCAGATGGAATGTTGCGTTCCTCACTGGGTTTGAGGAGAAGCGCCAGGTTTCCCAGGTGGGTCCCGGAGCTGGCGCCGCCGCCCACCGGACCGCCCCGGGCCAAGGTGCCGCCCACCACGGAATAAATGTGGCGCAGGACCGTGTCATCCGGAGGTCGTTTTGCATCATACTCCTCCACAACTTCCATGGCCGTGGCGGTAAGATAATCCTGGACCCGGGCCGTATCCGCAATCAGGGTGCCGCGGGGCATCTCAAGTTCCACGCGGATAACATCGCCATCCACCTCCGGCATGAAGCGGAATTTGACGATGCCACCTCGAACAAGGCCAATGGTGATCAAAAGAATGCCAATGGATGCCGCCACTGTTGCGTAGCGGTATTCCAAACAAAGACTGAGCAAGCGCCGATAGGGGCCGGTCACAAAGTTGGATAGGGATTGGCCGAACCACAGTCGAAAGCGCTCAACTCGGCCAACCTTGCCTGACGGCTTATCATTCCGGCGTCCAAGGCTCAAATGGGCAGGCAGGACAAAAAGGGATTCGATCAACGATACCAGCAGAATGGCGATCATTACCAGGGGGATGACCTTGATGAACTTCCCCAGCATACCCTCCACAAAAATCAACGGCATAAAGGCGGCGATAGAGGTGAGGATGGAAAAGGTGACGGGAATGGCCACTTCCTGGGCGCCGTCCACAGCGGCTCGTAAAAAGGTTTTCCCCCTCTGGCGATGCTCGAAGACGTTTTCGCCGACTACCACCGCATCATCCACCACAATTCCGATGGCCATGATAAAGGCGAAAAGCGAGATCATGTTGATGGAGACATCCTGAAGCGGCATGAACAAAAGGGTGCCGAACATGGAGATCGGGATACCGAGCATTACCCAGAGAGCAAGACGCATCTGCAGAAAGAGGCTGAGGATGATAAAGACTAGGATCAAGCCTAAAAAGGCGTTTTTGAGTAGCAGGTTCATGCGGCTTTGCAGAAGTTCGGAAGTATCGTTCCAGGTTGCCAGCTTGATGGATTCCGGGAGTTTTTCCTGTTCCTGGGCCACAAAATTTTGGACTATTTTGGAGATCACCGTAGGTTTCTGGTCCCCGACCCTGAAAACCCTGATCATGGCAGCCGGCATGGAGTCAAAGCGGGCAAATTCGTCAGTTTCCTCAAAGGTGTCTTTTACTGCCGCGATATCGCGGAGCTTTATTTCCGTGCCGTCAGGATTTGCGCCAATGGTGATATTGCCGTATTCCGGCCCTGTATAGCGCCGCTCTTTCGTGCGGATAAGGATCTCACCACCTTGAGCTTTTACGGTACCGCCGGGTATATCGAGGGAGGCACTCCGTACCCGGTCTGCAACTCTGTTGAGGGTCAGGTTGTATTGGCGCAGGTTGGCTTCCGGTATTTCAATGGAGATTTCATAGGGCCGAACGCCGCCGAGTTCGGCCTGGGTGATGTCCTCCATATCCAGCAGTTCGTCACGCAACGCTTCAGCCTGTTCCCGTAATATCCGTTCGGAAACATTGCCGTACACCACAATGGAAATGACTTCCCGTCGGTTGAGGAGCTTGGTTATTATGGGTTTTTCCGCATCCTGCGGAAAGGTGATGATCCGGTCAACCTCGGATTTTATGTCCTGCAGAATGAGATCGGCATCTTCGCCGGTACGGATCACGGCGGTCACCGTGCCGACACCTTCCGCCGCTACCGCATTGATTTCCTTGACGCCGTCAACCCCTGAGATGTTTTCTTCAATCTTGAGGAGAATTCCTTCTTCCACTTCTTCCGGGCTGGCACCGGGGTATACCACTGAAACGGAAATGGAGTCCAGCTGGACTTCCGGAAATACCTCTTGTTTCACGGTGACGCCGATAACCAGGCCGCCGACAACGAAACAGAGCATAAGCAGGTTGGCAGCCACATGGTTGTGGGCCATCCATTGAATTGCTGATTTCATTGGGAAATCTCCTGGTTTCTGGCCCTGAGTTTCATGCCCTCCGCTGCTGCGCTGAGATTGGTGAGCACCACCTTGTCGCCGGGATCGAGGCCCGCCTTGATAAGTACCGCATCCTTTTCCTGCCGGATTATTGTAACCTCTCTTATTTTCAGGCTGTTATTTTCATCCATGATCCAGACCGTATTGTGTTCCCTGATGGCCTTATGAGGCAGGATGAATACTCCCTCCAATTGTCGGCCGTGCAAAATGACATCAACAAACACGCCAAAGGCCAGGTCAGGTGGGCTGTTATTACTCGCCGTGGGATTATATGGGCTTTCAACTTCAACAACTACGCGCATCATCCGGCTTTGCGGATCCGCTTCGCCAAGAGACCTGATAATATGACCCTGCCACTGGTATCTGCTACCCGCTACTTTAAGTTCTAGTGTTCCGTTTGAACCTTTTCTGCCGGAACCTTGCCGGGGCACGGAAAGCCACGTCAGTTCGGCCAGAGGTAACGGCACAATGATTTCTGCCGTGTCAGTGGCGGCAACGGTGGCAACAGGGTTGCCCTGCCGCAGATACTGGCCGATGTCGATCTGTTCCCTGCGCACCAGGCAATTGAAAGGCGCATATATCTTGGTTCTGGAGAGATTAAGCTGCGCCTGGCTGACCGCAGCCTTGGCAGAATCGAGTCCGGCCTGGGCATTTTTAACCTGGGGCTCCAGCAGAACCAGGGGATTTGGCTTTTTTTGCGGATTTTTATTGAGCTGCTCCCATTCGCTCCTGGCAATGAGCGCTCTGCTTTCAATGGTTGCCAAGTCCACTTCGGCCCTGGCCAGTGAGGCTTTAGCCTGTTCCAGTGCTAAGGTGTAATCGATATCTTCAATGGAAAACAAGAGTGCACCTTTCTTGAAAAAGCCGCCCGATACAAAATTCTGGGCCGCATAAATTACCCTGCCGTTCACCTGCGGGGTAATTGTCACTTCCTGGGCGGCTTGTACCGTGCCGGTGGCAAAGACCTGCACTTGCCTATCATATTTTTCTACTTCCATGATTTCGACCAATGCGCCTTGATCTTGCTTGGTTACTTTTTGGGGGGTGGGCTTGTTCAAGATGAGGAAGCGCAGAACCAACGCACCACAAGCGAGAAAGAGAAGAGGGAGGCCGATTTTGAAAATCTTGGTTTTGAGACTCATGGGGTGTTTCCTTTATGATGTGCAGCTGTATTTTGCTGATAATATTCATCTAACCAATCACCGCCCAGGGCCCGCATCAGACTGATATAATCCGAAACAATCTGCCGCCGTGCCGTAATGGTCTGACTCTCCGTTTCAACAAGAGAGCGTTGGGCAATGAGGACAGGCAGGTAATCAATCAACCCCTGGAAATATTGTTCTGTTGTCACCCGTTCATTGGCGGAGGCAGCTGAAAGCGCCTCGTTTTCGAGAAAGGACAGACGCTCGGTATCCTCCTTAATCCTGGCAAGTGCATCTTCAACCTCCCCTACAGCTTGGAGAACTGTCTGTTGATAACGATAGAGCGTTTCATCAAAGGCGGCCCGGTTCCTTTCCACTTCAGCCCGGCGGCGGCCGCCATCCAATAGTGGTTGCATGGCGCTTGCCATGATGTTCCAGACCACGCCGGAAAAACTGACCGGCACATCGGTTGTGGACAGGCCGAGGTTCGCCAAAAGGTTAATTGACGGCAGCCGCTCGGCTATGGCTGCGGCAATTTTCGCATCTGCTGACTCCAAGCGCAGATGGGCCGCTCTGATATCAGGCCGTCGCAAGAGGAGCTCGGCCGGCAGGCCGGATTCCTGGGCCGGTGGTTTGGGTATTACAGCAAGGTTGCCGCTCAATTCTTTCTCAGGAAAACGGCCAAGTAAAATGGCGATACTATTGTTTGTCGTTTTAAGGGTTGCGGCAAAAAGCGGCCGCCGTGCTCTGGTCGCTCCAAGAACCAGCCTTGCCTGATAAAGATCCTGGGCCGGCGCCAATCCTTCCTGGTAGCGGTATTCAATTCTTTCCAGGGATTCCTGGTATGAATCGATAAGCTGGTCAGTGAGTTGGAGCTGGACGCGTTGTTCAATGGCAAGAAAATAGAGTTCCGCCAATTGGGAGGTAAGGCCTATATAGATGGTCCTTATTTCCTCTTCCGAGGCGAGCACATCTTTGGCGGCCGCTTCGCTTCTACTGGCGAGCTTGCGCCATAAATCCACTTCATAACCTGCCGCTGCAGAGAGATTGGTGGAGGTGCCGGTGTCCTCGCCAAAGGTTGAGGGTTGGCGTAAAGCACGGGCCTGTGCTTCAAGGTTCAGAAACGGTCTGGAAGAGGCGTTGGTGATTTGGTAGCTGGCCTGAAATTGTCGCAGCCGTGCAAAGGCTTGGGCCACGTCAAGATTATTGCCAAGGGCTTCGTTGATCAGTCCGTTCAAGGTCGGATCGTTGAATCGCTCCCACCATTTGCCGATATGTTCGACAGCAGCGGCTTCCCGGTCTGCCTGACTGTATTTCTCCGGCATGGGGGTGTGGGAGGGAAGTTCACTTTTATGTACAGCACAACCGGATAGGGCAAGCAGCAAAAAGAAAAGGAATATACGGATGGTTGGTTCAGCTTTCATGGGCTGACTCCATGCCTGCGGCAGCATAGTCGATGATTATAGAACTCAGGGCCTGGGCGCCGGGTTGTTCAACCCCTGGAGGCGGCATGATGCATTTATCCATACAGTGCATGGTATGGGTCAGGGCGCCGATGGCAAAATGCAAGCGCCACAGGATAATGTCCTTGGGAAGATGGGGCAGGGATTCATCGGCGAGCTCGAACATTTGCCTGAAAAGCGGCTGGATCAACTCCATAAAGATATTTCTCACCGTGTCATCGGGTTCGGTAATTGCCCTACCGACCAGGGTGACGAATGCCCGGGCGCCGCGGCCTGATTCCCTGAATTTAAGAGTGGGTTCAATAAAGGCGCGCAAAACGTCTTTGATGGGTGGTTTCTGTTTTTTTCTTTGGGCCTCATCTTTTACTTCCTGCAACCGCTTGCTGCGCAGTGCGTTAAGGGGCAGAAGGCGCCGGGCAATAACTTCCTTGATAAGCGCTTCCTTGGAGCCGAAATGATAGTTCACTGCTGCGAGATTGACATCCGCCTCTTTAGTTATGGCTCTAAGGGAAGTGGGATGATAGCCCTCCCTGGCGAAAAGCAGTTCCGCTGCATCAAGTATTCGTTCTTTAGTATCTTTTTTACCCATTGCTTTTATTCAATTAAAGATTACAGAGAATATAATGACAACTATAATAATTCATACGTATGATTAAAACGATCGTTTGAATTTTTGTCAAGATACTTTTGTCGAAATCCATATTATTTTGCTGAACATGGTGCCCTAGCAATATTGCATTTCAAGCGACGATCTGGGATGTTACAAAGAGAACTTCCAGCACAAAAAAAATTATGCCAAGCAACCTCAATGAAAATCAACTACCGCAAAGGAAAAAAGAAAGACAGTCATAGACTGGCTGAATTAATGGATATGGCCTCGGGCGGGGCTGTGGAATTCTTGCTGCATGACTTGGTTCCCGGTCTCAGCCATGTGGAGATAGTCGCTGCCAACCTCGAAAAAGATTCCTATCCACACTCATTCCGCAATGCCATAGTAGCAGAATACAGAGACGAAATCGTCGGCATGTCTCTCTCGTATCCGGGACATTTTCATGGAGTTACTGAAGAGATGAGAGGCTATTTCCCTGCCGACCGGCTTGAGCATTTTAAACACTTTTTTTCATGCCGGCTGGAGGACACGTATTTTATCGATGTGCTCGGTGTTGCAGAGGGGTTCAGGAATAAAGGCATCGGCAGCGAATTGTTAGCTCGAACCAAGATAAAGGCAAAGAAAGAGGAGTATGACATGTTGAGCCTCATTGTTTTTACCGACAATACTGATGCGCAGCGCCTGTATATGAGAAACGGTTTTGAAATAATCAAAAAGATAGAGTTACAACCCCACAAGCTCATTCCCCATGAAGGCGGCTGTCTGCTAATGAAGTGTGCAATAGCTATTTGATCCCTATAGATTACAAGCTGACAGACTCGCAAAAACGATAAATTCACCACAGAGGACACAGAGTGCACAGAGTAAAACCTTCTTATTTCATCAAGTTATCTTTGTGTCTTAGTGTTCTCTGCAGTATAAAAGGACTTTTCACGATTGTAATCATTAGTTTACTTTTAACCATTTATATATGAACACTATCTTCAATTATCTTCTTGTTTCAACCACCTAGCATGTAATATAATTTTTACTGGTTGTGATGGATTGAACCGTATGCAAAGATCTACTTATCAGTAAAAAAGGACTTTTTATGATTGTTACATGCCCTGACTGTAAAGCGGAGTACAATATCCCTGACGAAAAAATTGGCACCCAGAGGATGAAGGCAACATGCAAGAAGTGTGTTGGAGAAATTATTATTGAACCTCCGTTGACAGCAGAAAAGATTGTAGAGGAGGTTGTTGTTGCAGATGCAATGGAGAATGAGGCGGTCCAGTCAGTCGCCCAGGTTGCCGAGGACGATGCGGCCCGGGCAGTAAGAGAACACTATCCGCAATACCATGGACTTTTGGAGGAGCGCATCATTTTTACTGAGGTTCTGGATGCCAATAAAAAGGGGAGTTATACAACACGGCAGAATGGCTTCAAGCTCAAGATTCTGCAGGCGGTTTACGGAAAACTCTCACAGATTCTTTTGCCGGATGAACAGGTGTATCGGGTTGGCCAGGGTTTTGCCTATTATCCGACCGAGCTCTTTTTCGGTAATGGATTCCTGACGTTGATGTATAATAATTACGCTATATTATGCACAAACAAGCGTATTTTGTTTTGCAATATCACCTACAGGAATGCAAAAACCACCCATCTCTTTTTTCAGATGCAGTATGAAGAATTGACAAAGGTTAAGCGTGGCCTATTGGGTAGAAATTTAGTATTTCTACGAAAAAAAGGGAAAAAAAGAGTATTTCAGTATATGAAAGGCTATGCTTCAAAAGGGATAAAAGAATTCATCGACGCCAAGGTTGTGGAAACCGCAAGTGGAGCTGAAACAGGTGAATTTTTGGAACATCTTTGTCCGTCATGTTTTGTGCCGCTTAAGGCCGGTCTTGAGAATTGTCCGGATTGTAACGCGTTATTCAAACGTCCGGCCCAAGCCATGATCCGATCGTTTCTGCTTCCCGGTTTAGGCGATCTGTACCTCGGCCACCGCAGCCTGGGCAGTATTGAGTTGCTTGGCTCCATGTTTATCTGGTTTATCGTTATCTCCATGCTGTTGAGCGGTGAGGAGGGCGTTCTGGTTATTGCCATGCTCATTGTTATATTCTATAACGGCGCGGATGCCCTTTTTACATGGTTTATGGGCAGGAAAGGCTATATGCTGGCCTAGTATAATGATAGGCTGGGTAAGTTCAGAACTCCTGAGTTCGAAAGGTAATTTCTAAGGAGTTACAGAAAAGTGCCTAAAGTGCCTAAAGTGCCTAAAGTGAGCTAAAGTGCCTAAAGTTAAAAGATTTGTCTGATTAGAAAAGTACGATACCTTTAGGCACTTTTTTTGCATCCTTATACACCTTTACTTCCTTTGCTAAACGATCAGCGAGTCTCTCTTCTTCAACGTCAAGATCATAGTCCATTTGCAGCCCCAGCCAGAATTGCGGTGACATCCTGAAATAGTGAGCCAGGCGCAGAGCCGTGTCGGCCGTTATCTTGCGCTTGCCATGCACAATCTCATTGATCCGACGCGGCAGCACGCCAATATCATTTGCCAGTTTATTCTGGCTTAAGCGCATTGGCATAAGAAATTCCTCGAAAAGAACCTCACCCGGATGAATTGGTTTTATTTTTGACATTTACTAAACCTTGGGTTCTTTGCAGATCATCTTTTGCCACGGGCAAACTTCTCAATGTTACGCAACAATTCCTGCAGATCTATAGGCTTAGGTATAAAGCCGTCAAAACCAATCTTAATGAGTCTTTTCCCTGCATCAGGTATTGCCAGGGCAGTAAAGGCAAAAATTGGAATGTGCTTTGTAGATGGCATGGACTTAAGGAGTTTCATGGCATTTATGCCGTTCATAAGGGGCATTTGAATATCCATCAAGATCAAATCGGGTTGTTCGGCCTTGGCGACTCTGACTCCTTCTGCGCCGTTTCTTGCCGTTACAGTAGCGTACCCCCTTGCCTGTAAAAATTTCGTAACAAGTTTGAGAATCTGCTCATAGTCGTCTACGATGAGTATTTTCATGTCGGCATTTCTCCTTTTGGTTTGTAATGACAGCGCCAAATCGGAAAATTCTCTTTGCATGGATGATTACCGGCACTATATATTCTTTTGATTAAAATACAACCAATAGGAGAAAAAAGTCAACAAAAAACACAACTGATGGGTGTTAGACTTTTTGGTTTATTTGGTCAATGATTGCAGGGCAAGATTGACAAACATTAGGAGAAATTATTTTTTTGGTGTTATCTTGCTGACAGTCGAAATCATCATGAAAAATCAGGTATAAGACATTGACAAACATCGACAAAGCAATCGGCTTGAAAATAAAAGAGATCCGAAAAGGCTGGGGCTTATCCCAGATTGAATTGGCCGAGAGAATAGGGGTATCCTTCCAGCAGGTGCAAAAATACGAAAAGGGCACAACAAGAATGTCCGTCTTTCGCTTGCAGCAAATCGCCGAAGCCCTGGAGGTTCCGGTTTCAGTTTTCTTTATAGAGCAGAAGGCCGGAACCCCGCAGGTCGCGGATCCTCAAATTACCTATATGGAAGGGGAGAGTGAATCCCTTCCATCTGTGAATAAGGAAGGATTCGTCCTTCTGAAACTGTTCCGCCGCATCAAGAACAAGAAAACACGGGAAGGGCTTATCAGGTTGTTGCGGGGAATTGTAGAGATCGAAGAGAAAAAATAGCGTGCTTTAATGAAAAGCATCAAGGATTTTCCATCTTTTGAGCGCCCTAGGGAAAAATTGGCGAGCCGGGGAGCCGAGGCGCTCACCGACACTGAACTGCTTGCTGTGCTGCTTGGCAGCGGTTCAAGGGAGAAAAGCGTTGTGCAGGTGGCGCAAGCCGTATTGCGCAAATTTGCTGAAGATGGCGACGGTCTCGATATACAAGCCCTGGTCGCCATTGAAGGGGTCGGCCTGGCAAAAGCTTGTCAGATTATGGCGGCCCTGGAATTCGCCCGCCGCCGCTTTTTCAAAAATTCGGTGGTGGTACGCACTGCGCAGGATGTGTTGCCGTTCATCTCCCATATCGCTGCTAGGAAACAGGAGCATTTCCTCTGTATTGCTCTGAACGGCGCCAATGAGGTAATCGCCAACCGGGTGATTACCATCGGCCTTCTTAATTCAAGCCAGGTCCATCCCCGCGAGGTGTTTGCCGATGTCATTTCCAACCGGGCCTGCTCAATTATTCTGGCCCACAACCATCCCTCCGGTGCGCTCAAGCCCTCCAAAGATGATATTGCCGTCACCGACCAGTTGGTTGAGGCGGGAAAGATCCT
>CALZHT010000037.1 GCA_945787445.1 uncultured Desulfobulbaceae bacterium | reverse complement strand
CTCTTTGTCGTGGTTTTTGAATACAAGAGCCAATCCAGAAGCAGGAGAGCAAAGGGCAGGGTGATAACAATTTCTTTGCACGCCATACCCAAAATGAAACTGGCAATAATTATCGAAAAAGCTGTGATGGTTGAAAGTTTTTTGTTCCGCCAGAGCAGAAAAGTAAGGATGGCGCTGAAGTAGAAAAAGGTCGCCATTGAGGTCATGCGCTGCACAATATAGGTGACCGCTTGGGTTTGGATTGGATTCATAGCCCAGAGAGCCGCGCTCCAAAAGGCAAGATTTTGGGTGTTATACGTGAAAGAGTGTTTGGAAGTTTTCTGCGTTGCTTTTAAGGGAAATGCACTAATTATTTTATATAACAAAAAGGCATTCAATATATGGATGAGGATATTGACGATATGATAGCCAAAGTAATCAAGACCATGCAGCCAATAATTGAAGGCAAAGGACATCATGGCCAAGGGACGGGAAGAGGAGTAAGGGGATTTTGTAGCCTCCCATATTTCGGAAAATTTTTCCGGGTGCACAGAGGGATTCAGAACAATGTTGGGCTGGTCGTCAAATATGAATGGCACATCAAGGGATGGGAAATAAGCAATAGAAATAAAAAGTGTAAGCAGAGCAATGTGGATGAATTGCTGTGGGAAAGATGACGATACGTGTTTCAGCATGTGGTTTGAGCTGGTTTGATTATTGGCCTTGGAACTTTCAGCCACGCATGACACTCATCATATTCCACATGGGCAGGAAGATGGCAAGGGCGATAAAGCAGACCATGATCCCCATGAACAGCAGTAGTATGGGTTCGATCAGCGTTGACAGGTTTTTAATAGTATAATCTGTTTCTACTTCATAATAGTCGGCTACTTTATCCATCATGGTGTCAAGTTGCCCTGATTCCTCGCCCACGGCAACCATTTGGACAACCATGGCAGGAAGCTGTGGATGTTTGTCCATGGAGCTATGCAGATTAGCACCTTCCTCCACTTCTCCAGTCACCTGCTCAATCATTCGGAAGAGGATGAGATTATCGAGGGCTGATGCGGAAAGCCTCAGGGTTTTGATTATATCAATGCCGCTTTTGGTTAATACTGCAAAAACTCGGCAGAAACGGGACATGTAAATCTTTGTGTAGAGGTCGCTGAAGATCGGTGTTCTGAGGAGCATCCTGTCCCGAAAAAGAATGACCTCCTCATAGCGTATGGCAACATGGTAGCTTATGATTAAGACAACTATTCCGATGAAAATTGCCAGGTAGTGGTGTGAAAAGAAATTGCTTATCAGAATGAGAATTTTTGTAGCTAAAGGAAGTTCAACTTTACCCTTTTCAAACAGGCTGATAAATTTAGGGACCACAAAAGACATAAGGAAAAAGACCGCAACGAATAAGGCTGATATTACGATTTTCGGATATCTGGTGGCAGATTTGATCCGTTCTTTAACATCTTTTTCATTTTCGTAGAGCAGTGCAAGGTAGCTGAAGGAGTTGTCCAAATTTCCTGATTCTTCACCAATTTTGATGACATTCTGAAACAATTGCCCGAATATTTTGGGGAATTGGGCAAAGGAATCGCTTAAGCTGGCCCCCTGTTCAACATTAGTGGCTATGTCTGCGATTATCTGTTTGAGAATTGGATTGGTAACTTGCTGTCGCAATATTTTTAAGGATTGCAGCACAGGTACACCGGCGTCCAGCATGGTGGCGATCTGTCTGCAGAATAGGATGCGGTCTTCAATTTTTACGCCGGAGATTTTATCTAAAAGTGATATTTTTGTTTCATGCTGTTCGTAGTCTGGTCCGATTTTTTCCGCAACCATCCGGATACTGATCGGACTCAAGCCTTTTTCCAGGAGCCATCGTTCGACTTCTTGGGAAAGTTCAGCTGTAAATGTACCGGTCTGGGTTTTTCCTGTCGCATTTATGGCTTCATAACTGAAGAGCGCCATGCTTTATCTACTCCTTGGTATCCAAGGTTACGCGTAAAACTTCATCCAAAGAGGTGGTGCCGGCCAGCATTTTATTGATCCCGGCCTGACGCAGAGAAACCAGTCCTTCCTGGACAGCTTGCCGGAAAAGGTTATGGCTTGAAGCTTTAGCCATGATCAGGGTTTCAATTTCTTTGGAAATGGGTAACGTTTCATATAAGGCCAATCTGCCTTTGTAACCGTTCTGGTCGCATTTTTCACAGCCTGTGGCACGAAAAAATTTACGGTTTTCATCATACTCTATATCCAGATCTTCCTGAATATTGGCAGGTGGAGTGAATGCTTCTTTGCATTTTGGGCAGAGGAGCCTCACCAACCGCTGGGCCAGAACCAGTCCTAGAGCAGAGGCAATCAGAAACGGTGGGATTTGCATGTCCACCAAACGGGTTATGGAGCCGCAGGCATCATTTGTGTGTAAAGTAGAAAGGACCAGATGTCCGGTTAAGGCTGCCTGGATAGCGATTTCGGCGGTTTCCACATCCCTGATTTCCCCGATCATCACAATATCGGGGTCCTGACGCAGGATAGAACGGAGGGAGGTGTTGAAGGTCAGGTCGGCCTTGGGATTCACCTGCACCTGATTGACGCCGGTCAATTCATATTCAACCGGGTCTTCTACTGTGACAATGTTTTTTTCAACGGAATTAATGAAGTTGAGTGCAGCATAAAGGGTCGTGGTTTTGCCGCTTCCAGTGGGACCGGTCACCAGAATAATCTCATGGGGATGGTGGAGGTGTTTTTCAAAAAGGGTATTCTGATCCGGCTCAAAACCAAGGTCCTGCATGTCGATGCGGATTTTTGATTTGTCCAGCAGACGCATTACCACCTTTTCAAGGGGGTTAAGCGGTAATGTAGAGGTACGCACGTCAAAGTGACGACCGGAGATTGGCATCTCAAAACGACCATCTTGGGGTTTTCGGCGTTCACCGATATCCAATTGGGAAAGAATTTTTATTCTAGAAATTATACTGGGGTGCATGGAAAAAGAATATTCTTTAGTTTGCCGCAGGATTCCGTCTATGCGGAACCGTACCCGTACTTTATCTTCCGAGGGTTCAATGTGGATATCGCTCGCTTCTTCACGGACAGCCTGCAAGAGCAGTTCGTTGACTGCTGTCACTGCCTCGGATTCTTCACCTGTGGCCTCATTTTCAAGAAGTCGGGCTTCTGTTGTATAATATCGATCTATGGCCGAGGCTATTCTTGATTCAACACCTACGCTGCTGACAACTTTATCTTCAACCTGTTTGGTGATTTCATCCAGGGCAAAAATATTTAAGGGATCGGCAAAGGCTACTAAAAGCTCTCCCGGCCGTTTACCGAGCGCTATGACTTTGTGTTTTCTGGCGATCAGCTCAGGGATTGAACTGACAATTTCCGGATCAATGACAATTTTTTCCAGGTCAACGAATGGGATGTTAAGCTGTTTGGCAAGCGTTTTTGCAACGGCAATATCGTTTACAAAACCAAGCTCCTGTAATGCTTGGCCAAGTTTGATATTTTTGTCTTTACCATGGGCCAGGGCCTGTTCGAGCTGGGTTGCGGAAATAAGTCCACCTTCAACAAGAATGTCACCAAACCGCTTTCGTTTTACAGGTTCTGCCATTGGATTACACCTGAGTATGGACTAATTGGATTTCTATTATCCCGTCTATGGGTCCAAATTGATGGTCTAGAAATAGTTGTTTTTTTACCACAGGGAGCACAGAGAGCACAGAGAATGCTGTTTGAAAAAATGAAACTCCCCGCGGCAAGCTACGGTGTATCTCAACAAAGGATATTTTCCATAATAACGTTGCACGCAGCTGGGTATTTACCCTAAAAGAGAATAAAGTTTTGCTCTGTGAACTCTGTGTGCTCTGTGATGAATTCATAGTTTTTGCAAGTTTGTTAAATTTGCATAAACCAAAAAACAAAAATAAATAGTGCGCTGGTTGCAATTGCGGTTGTCATTCTCAGCTTGCCGAAAAACGGTTTCCTGCAACGCATGGAAAGAGCTGCTTCACGAAGGATTTTGCAATCAACGATTTGTTTCTGATTAGCATATGCTACCAATAATGATCTGCTCATAAATTTGTTGACTAGACGCGGCACCCCATGGGTATATCGCCATAACAATTTGCGGGCGGCAGGTCCTACCCGCAGGTCGCCGCGACCGGCCTTGCTGAGCCGGAAGTGGATATAATGACCCATTTCCTCTTTTGAAAGGGGAGTCAAGGTTTCCATAATTGTTACCCGTTGTAACAGTTGGCGGAGTTGGGGCGATTCGATTTTTGTTTGCAGTTCAGGTTGACCTATCAGGACAATTTGCAATCGTTTCTGTTTGTCCGATTCAAAATTGGAAAGCAGTCGCAATTGTTCAATGCTCTGATCCGGCAGATTCTGTGCTTCATCAATAATAATAACCAGCTTTTTGCCTTTGGTGGAAAGTGCAAAAAGGTAATCGTTAAGAACTCTGAGCAGTTTGTCCAAACTGCAGCGGTTGAGGGATTTTTCTTCATGACCGACATCCTGCAGAATGGCCAGCAGGAGTTGCCTTGGGGTAAGTTGAGGAGAAAGGAGCAGGGCGGTTTCAAATTGCTGCTGAATTTCGTTCATCATGTACCGGAGCAATATGGTCTTTCCGGTTCCTACCTCACCTATAAGGAGAAGGAAACCCTCTCCCTGTTGCAGACCGAAGCGTACTACCTCACTCACAGCGGTGTGGCTCGCGGAAGGGAAATAAAAATCCCGGTCCGGCGTAAGTTTAAATGGATCTTCAGTTAATCCGAAAAAGGATAGGTGATGCATATGGTTCTGGTAAAAATCCCAATTTTATCTGGAAAAACAAATGGGTTGTGTCATTTCAATTAATTAGTTTCCATCCGGAAACGGCCTTTTTCGCCAATCTCAGCGTCAACCTGCGTAGTCACTTGTGCGGCGTACCTGCGTACGCCTCCGCGTGACTCCTTGTTTTCCTTGATCTTGACGAAAAATTTCCATTTCCGAATTGGAAACAACTTGTTCCAGCATCCTCCAATTCTGCGACTTTCCGGATGGGACCTAATTAGCAAAAGCAGCGGTTGCCGGGTTTGCCAAATTATCTTCAGATTCATTTGCATTCAGATTGAAGCTCTGCGTCTCGAAATCCGAAGATCCTTCCAGGTCTTCGGGATTTACAGCTATCTGGGCAATATTGACGATTGTTGGGGTAAGAAATACCATGAGTTCTGATTGTTCATTACTTTTTAGGGAATTTCTAAACAGATATCCCAGGAGAGGGATTTTGGAGATCCATGGAACGCTTCCTTTTTGATTATCCTTTGTCTGGAGAAGAATGCCGCCAATGACCACGGTTACTCCATCTTCAAGGATAAGATTCGTTTTTATCTCCTGTTTGTTGATGAGGGGCTCGGTGCCGACCAGGGTTTGATCCACACTGTCATTGGTAACATTTACATCAAGGACAATATATTTATCACGCATGATTTTGGGTGTTACTCTCAGGCTGAGATTGGCCTCCCGAAAGGATGTGTTTATCAGGTCACCTGATTGGGTGACAAAAGGTACTTCTTTCCCTTGTTTTATTTCGGCCTCTCTCCCATCAACAACGAGAACACGTGGCGCTGAGAGTATATTGAGCATATTTTCTTCCTGTAGGGCCATAAGATCAACCGAGAGATCAAGATTGTCCCGGATAAAGCCCACAGCAACATTGGTCGAGCCGATTATGGACAGATCAACATCAGCAGTGACAGGATTTCGGTTGCTTAAATTATCGTATCCCCACCTGACCCCCAGCCTTTTTTTGGCTTCCTGAGAGACCGAGACAATTCGTGCTTCGATATGAATTTGCGGGATAGGCGTGTCGAGCTTTTCGATAACCTGTTTTATGCGGGCGATATTAGGTTCCCGATCACGCACAATAAAGCAGTTTGTTCTTTTTGAGAGACTGACGGTCCCATTAGAAGTCATCAAAGGCTTGATCTGGTCGACATAGTCTGCGGCATCACTAAACTTGGTGCAGAGAGTCTCGGTTTTCACATCTTGCAATTCTTCCTGGAAGTCCGACTCTTTTACAACGTAGAGGACTTTGTTTTTTTCATAGGAGCGGAGGCGTTTGGCGTTCATGATCACATGAAAGATATCGTAAAGGGTCAGATTTTCCATCTCAAGGGTAATTTTTGAATCGATATTGTCTGCAACAAAAATATTAATTGCAGACTGGCGTGCAATGGCTCGCAATATATTTGCCACTTGCAGATTTTCACCGCGCACAGAGGCTTCATGCTGCTTCAACTGTTGGAGCATGGGCGATTCCGCTCCAGAGGCTGGGCAAATAGGCATGATGAAGAATAAAACTAGCAACACAGCAATACGGCAGGATCTATTGTCCAGATAGCTTCTGATCGCTGCAAAATATTTCATTAATCTTTCTCCCCGGAAGGATTAAGCCCAGAGACCTGAGGGGAAAACCGCATCATTTTTCGCAAGCCCTTACCGGCAACCTCTACTTCTGATTTTGAAATATGGGTGACTGTCACGCCGCCAACCGTGTCTCCAATACCTACGAGATGGTCATTGATAACCGCAAATGGACGCTCATAGCCCCATATTATGCCGCTTAGATGCAGGTTTTCGAAAATATTACCCAGGAGTTGTTCTTCATGGTGTCTAAATTTTCTGAGTTGTTCCGCAGACCAATTGAAGGGATCGCGTTTTATCAGGTCCTTTGGAATCATTCCAGTCCTTTGCAATTTTTCAGGTCGGACAATGAGCACCAATGGTTCTTCAGCAGCAAAGGCTGGAGGTGCAATAAAACAAAACACCAGAAAGAGAGCGCAGAATGGCGGAAAAATTTTTTCTGTTGTGTGCTTCATGTTGTTCGTTTCAGGGTTAATCGGCTCACAACAATGCTGAAGTGAACATTTCCATTTTGTTGGAGTTCGGAAACCGGCATGCCCGAAATATCCAGATTGTTAATGGCTCCGACTTCCGATTTTTTTTCTATGTATTGCAAATATGCATAGAGATCAAAGAAGTTAGCCTCTCCCATAAGAGTCACTGGGTGCAGCTCAAAATTATTCCGGCTGCGGGTCTGTATTCTAGCCATCTGTTCAAGATTCTTTTCCAGACTGACAGGCGCGGCAGAATTCAGGGTAAAAATGGTATTAACAAATTGCTCTGGATCCCCCAAGGAATTCCAATGTTCCGTGAGAAACGCCTCCTTAACCTTGAGGGTGTTAATTTTTTCATCCAGGATTTGTTTTTGTTTTTCCAATTGGTAAATCCTGGTAGCAATGGCCGTACTTATCTGGTCTGGAGCAAGATCTTTTGTCTCAACAAGCTCTGCCTTTTTTTGGGTAAGTACTTTTTCCTTGGGCTCAAGGAAAAATGCCGACATGCCGTAAAAGATAACAAAACAAACGATTATCCCCAGCAAGAGCTGTCTGGTTTCAAGAAGCGCGGCTGGATCGCTCCGTACACTGTAGTACAACCTTTTGAGGAGCTTGCCGATTTTTTGTAGCTCTCTAAATTCCATGACCCTTATTTTTTAATGCGAAACATCATTTTTAATCTTTTTTTCATTTCTTGAGAGATTCGGTTACGTTAATTCGAAAATAATTCTAAACGAAAAAACATCATTATGGAGTTGCGGTTCGTCCTTGAGCAAATCCTTGTCTATATTTTGCAAGACAACTTTTGTAAATTGCGGATTCTGGCTAAGAATCGCAACCAATTTCGGCAGATCCCTGTAACGGACGGCAGACCCTTCAATGCTTCCGGTATTATCCTGGAACGATATTTTGTTGCATTTGATGGATGCAGGAAGCGCTTGTGTTATACCGGCGAGTGCCCGCGAGAAAAAGAATTTGCCGTCCTTGGCCGGGGACATGGAATCAACCGTAACTTGCAGTTCGGTCTGCAATTTCTGCAGCGTGGTTACATCATTGCTAAGTTTTGCTTCCATCACCTTAAGCTTATCGGCCATCTGTGAGCGTTCATAAACTTTGCTAATTTCCTGGTCAATAGCGACAATTTGTCTCTCAATGGCTGTTTTCTGAAAAATAAAAACCAGAAAGAGAAAGGTGACCAGCATACAGAGAACAAAAGGGGTGGCCTTTTTTATTTTTTCAGAAAAAGGCTTTTGCGGAACAAGGTTGATTCTTTCAAGCATTGTTATCATCACCTAATCCCTGTGCCCAAACATATGGTATTAAGTGTTGACGATATTTCATCGTTTGGTGATGCACTGCCGAGAGCCTGGATTTCAAGCCCCAATGAACTTTTGCTTATTTCTTCCAGGTCTTTCCAGAAAGGCTCTGCACCGCTGATATAAATCTTGTTGATAGCGTTGCCTTTGATAATGCTGGCGTGGTAATCCCTTGTCCGCATAATTTCCAGATTGATATTCTGTAAATAATCGGACCAGGACTGTATTGAAAGCGCCACAGTTTGCTCATCAGCAGGAATCTCAGGTTCGTTATTTTCAACATCGGTAGACTCTTCTGCTGTGAACGCGGGTTTGTCGAGGGAAAATAGGTCGAACTCGGCAAGAATGGAATCGTCTCCGGGTTCGTCAAATAAAATAAGACCATCAGCTTGCGGTTCATTGACCATGGAAGGTTGTTCTTCATCTATATGTGGTAATTCTCCAGAAATGGGTTCCTCAATCGTTGGACTGAATGGGATCAATGGTTGAGGAATTGAAACCGACCGCACCAGAGTGAGAATTTTGTTTTCATAAACTGCAAGTGAAATGTCCTCGGGCCAGATTATGGCACATATGCTTGTTTCATTTTCTTGCAGTTGATTGGTGCAGGCAAGATATGCATAGGCCGCAAAAATATCCGCCTCAAAATACGCAAGTTCAAGCTGCTTGTTCGTTAATTCTTCTTCAAATTGTCTAAAGGTAGAGGCTGGGAAGAGGTAAACCGTTAGCTGTAGCTGATTTTTCTGGCGCTGGGTGATTTGCCAATCATAAACGAAGCTTGTAAGAGGCTTGTCAATGGCCTTGGAAAGATAATACGGCAGAGCTCTGTTGATAGCCTCATCAGGCATGACAGGCAAGGGAAGGCTTACAACCTCAAAGAAGCTCAAGGGCAAGGCCACGGAAACATCAGCTTTGGGTGCAGAGGTAGTTGAGAGTAAGCGCGGGAGAGTTTTTTCGTCTTTCAGTGAACCATCGGTTCTAGCAATGGTTCGAAGTCCGTATGAGCTGGAAGCCTTGACGGATTCTGTCAGCAGTGTTTTGTTGTGGTCGCATGCCAGAGAATACGTATTTTTTTTGTGTAATTTCAATCTCATAAATCTAATTTCAGTGGGTTAGATAGAGGTGGATTTCCCTTTTTACTAATACGTCTGTTATGCTAACGATCCCTCAAACTTGGCTGTAACGCAGTCTCGTCAAACATACCGGAATTTGCCAGTATCTTGAAGTTCTCAAGTAACTGTGGATGTTTCGGATTAATTGATTTCGCTTTGGTAAATAATCGTTTTGCAGGACCATGCAGGCCAATTTCGGTAAGGGCGACTGCTAGATTGATTATGGGTTCTACCTGGTCCGGGGTGTTTTCCATGGCGGTATTCAGGAGGTAGATGCCTTTCCAGTAGTCCTGCTGTTGTATTGTCTTGGCTCCCTGGTTGTTAAGCATAATAGGATCAATAGTCGAGGGAGAAGCTGTTTTTTTGCCGATGTTGAGGGCCTGGTCTGCAATTGTTTGAACAGATTTCGGTATGGTTCTTGTATCTGCTCGGACCACCCCTACGGATGATTTTGGCGTTGGAGGATTTTTTGAGAAAAAAGCGTTGCCAAGCCAGGCAATTTTGCTCTGTGATTTTTGCCCAGTCTGATTGAGAGAGATGAAAGAGGGTAGGGCAACAAGCAGTAAAAAAACCGCCAGTACAGATACGACTGCAATAATAGTTCTCCTTTTCCATCTCCACTTATCAGCTGAGTTTTGATCAGGGATAGTTGAAAGGGGAGTATAGCTTTGTGATTCGTTTTGCCGGATCTGTTCGAGAGTGTTAAAGAGCTTGCTCACAAACGCCTCTACCATTGAGAAGGTCGACGATCGGCCGCATCGATATTGCTGGAATTGGGCCGGTCGTCATTTATGTAGAAGATTGCATCAACCACGCGGCCGTTGGCATCTCGCTCATTACCTGGATAATAGGCCCAACAGGTTGATTCAATGGCACGTCGTATCCCTGTGGTTACATCAGCAAGGGATCGGGATGCAACTGCAGAAGGATTTTGGGACATGCCGGAGGTCATGTCAGGCAGGTTGCAATCAGGCAATGCTTTATTTCGTTCATTGGAAAAATGGTCAGCCCGTACCAGTTTGAGGTGTTGTAAAGAATCAGGCCGGGTCTCAAGCATCAACTCATTGAATTGCACTTCTTCAAGGGTCGGCCAGTCAGGATTATCGCCTTCCGGACCAGTGTTTACACCGGACACCATGATCTTGGCGTGGCCAAGTTCAATCCCACCGCGAATAGCGGCAAGTTTGCCTTTGGTTGCTGCAATCTTAGCTTCTTCCTGCATTTTCAGATAATATTGAGAAGCAGCGGATGAGAGAATACCGAGAATGATAATAACTATTATGAGTTCAATTAAGGTAAAGCCTTTATTGTTACCCAAGCCCACCATTTTTCCTCCTTCCGGAATGGATAGAGATAACAAGAAAATGTTAGATAACATAAGTATTCTCTATATTTATATCACATCCAAATGCCATAATCAAAAAATTAATATGAAACTAAGGGGATAGGAGTTTTTACAGAATGAATTTCACTTGGATCTGTCGGCTGATGTTGCCCCTGGTGGACTGGACTTGAAGAATATCAGGGCTATTCGGCCCGGTAAAGGTATCAGTTCCAATGGTTACGGCAAAGTTCTCAACAATTGGCTCTACTCCGCCGACACCATTACATGGTCCTGGGAAATTGCCCCCTCCGTCATAGCAGAGTATTCGGAGCTGCGCCACTGATTCCGCAGAATATAGTGCTTGAGACCAGACATAATCTTCTCCTGACGATGTTGAGCTTGTCAGGGTATAGCGGGCAATGAGCAGGCCAAACATGGCGAGAATTACAACCACGAATACGGCAGCGATCAGACCGAAACCTTTGTTGTTGGCAAAAATAGTATAAATTGTATTGTTACGGCACATTGCGAATCTGAATCTCCTTATGGAAGGTAACATTGATGCCGCTGCGACTTATGGTGAAATCCACCGTAACCAGAGCATTTCGGACAAGAGTGCCTGGCTGATAATTAAAAGTAAGAGACGAGATGTTATTTGCCAGCGGTATTGTTCCCCCCGGGAAGAGAGTTGGCCCTGCAATGTTAACCGCTGCCGGTTCCCGGATAAGAGTAGTGCCGCTCAAATAATATCGGATTGCTCTGGCCACCGGATAAAAGCGTCTATTAGGTGAAGCGGCGAGAATATTTTTATGTAAATTCATACGGCGTGACCCAACAATGCCTGTAACCTGATAGAGCCTTAGACTAGCTGCCGGACCTGAAAAATCTGGACTCCAGTTTCTGTTATAGATGGAGATGATTCTCCCATTCATGCCTGTATTATTACGTTGATCACGAATAAACGATCTGCCGACAGGGTTGTTGTCCCGGTACTGGCCGAAGACGCAGGGCAATGATGAACAATCCAGGGCTGTCTCGTCTATTATACCGAATTGCAGATCCGTGGCGCCGGCTAGATTGACCGCATTGGGCAGTGCGTTGCGCAGCTCTCTTTCCATGCGCACCAGGACTGTTTTACCTTCTTCATAGATGTCATTGCGGATATCGGTGTCTGAAAATCCTTTAAAGGCGGTGCTGATGAAATTTGCCCCCATTAGCCCAATGATGCCAAGCAGCACAATAACAATGATAAGCTCCATAAGGGTGAAGCCCTTGGTGTTTCGGTACAAATTTAATATGTGTTTTGGGTTGTTCATTTTCGGGGCATTTAAATATTGCAATAGACCGCCACCAAAGTGAAAGTCTCCTGGTTCGGCATAGTAATTGTGACTTTTATTAATTTTGTGTCAGTAGTGTTAAGCCCAGGTCCTTGAAAAGTTGTTGTTCTATCTATGGGATCTATAGTGCTTGAAATGTAGCCTGCCTGGACTTGTCGTGTATAACCGGAAACTGGAATAAGATTATTACTCTGGTCTGTAAGGGGGACAGGAGTACCCGGAGACTCAAAAAGCCCATTATAATCGTCTACATCATCCCAATTTGATCTATCAGTACCAATCAGTTCTCCTGCATCAAGCCCAAGGCTTGCTATAGGAGTTGCGGCAATTACACCACGCGAACTTTCAAGATCAGTGTTCAGAGGGCCACCGCCAAAGGGCGTATTTTCATCCCATTTCTTGGAAAGAATTTCATCCATCAACGCCTGGCCCAATGCGATACCTTTTTCACGGATAACAGGATCAGGACTGTGGGTGATGGAAGTATAAAAAGGAATAAGGATGAGGGAGAGAAAACCCAGGATCACTATGGTGATCAGAATTTCCATCAGAGAGAAACCACCGGGAAAGAAACCTCTCTGTTGTTTATAATTGAATCTTACGGACAAGAAGGTCCCTCCTGAACATAACCGGTTTCAGGGCATATGGTAACAGTGTTGCCGCCGCTAATGGTGAAAGTGCTTGCTGCTAAAGGGTTGCCTGCCATGTCTGTCGGTTCACCGAGCCCGTTGAACCAGACTGTCGGACCAACAAGGCTGATTGCCGCGTGATCCAGTAGAGCACGGTCACAGTAGTCCGGCTCAGCACAGCCGGGATCAATTGGGCAGGTGGAGCAGTCCGTGCCTTCACGTTGGATTGTGTAATGGTTTGCAGCAATACCAATCTTCCAGGCAGTTGCTGCACCGGTATATTGGCGGGTCATGGCTTTATGCTGGGCATAGCGTACAGCGCGTTTGAATTCAAGAACTGCGGCCTTATCATCCATACCTGTTGGCCATCTGCTTGATATGGCCACGGCTAGGACCCCGATTAGAAGCATTACAATAATCACTTCCATAAGGGTAAAACCTTGATTGCTTTCTCCATTTATGTTTATAAACCGCATAATTAGAAATTTATCACTTTTTAAAGGGCAGCGTTATTTGAAGAACTTGGTTTTTGATCCAACATTCACCGCACGATTTCTTGCCAATTAATGATACGGTCATTGCCCCGGAAGAGTCCGAAATAGGCCTCGGCTATGGGGTCCGGCTCAAGCCAGCTTGGAAAGTCGAAATTGAATACAACAAAACCACCCGGGTAATTGGGGGAGATGTTCGGATCAGCAGTCGGCCACATGGTCAGATCACCTTGGCCGGCATTCATTGTTATTGTTGTTGGCCCAACCGGAAGGTTTACAGTGATATCGTTTTGCGAAGCAATAGTATAGTCATATGTGGTACAACTATCATCAGGGTTGGTCAGCCAGGTATCGGTGCTGTCGTAATATTCAACCATTACATTCATGATAAGCGGATTGGCTGCATCAACAGTCTCTGGGCCGTAAGCATTCATAGCCGTTGCAATGCCGTGGCGAAGCTGGGTGCCCGTTATATTGATTAAGGAAAAGGAATCACAAGTAGCATCTGCGTCAGGGTCATAGCAGACACCATCCGAGTCGGTCAAATCGCTATCCGGTAGAGCAAAATCGAATAAGGCATTAAAAGGCCAGATTTCCGCAGCGGGACGAGGATAATTGAAAGAAGCGGAACTAATTTCCAGGATGCCGTCACCATCGAAGTCGTTTGCCTGATTGACAGCAACAGTACCTGCATTATTGATAGATAATACTGAGGTTGGTATGCCTGCCTGGTCGGTATAATAGGTTGCATCGAGTGCGGGGGCCGATAATTTCCAGAAATCATCGGCAGTGCCATCTCCTCCATAGTTTTGAGTAAGGTTACCGGAACTGTTTAACGCTTCAATCGTTATCTGAAGATTGCCAATATATGAAAATGGTTGATCAAGGTACGTAAACGGACCACAGAAACTACCGAGTAATAATGCCTGGTTATCTATCCAAATTACTGTGCCGTCATTGACTGTTGTGCCGTCCTCCGGCCAGGAACCTGGTTCTGTTGCTCCTGAGGTGCCGGCTTGCAGCGCTGTATAGAGGTGACCGTTGTGGAATGTCGGCAACACTTCGTCGCCAAGGTTAT
This sequence comes from uncultured Desulfobulbaceae bacterium, assembly GCA_945787445.1. Lineage (GTDB taxonomy): Bacteria > Desulfobacterota > Desulfobulbia > Desulfobulbales > CALZHT01 > CALZHT01. The sequence goes on along the minus strand of CALZHT010000037.1, from coordinate 22,950 downwards.
ACGCAGTGCTTGCTTGCCAATTGTTTTTGGTAGGATTTATCGTGACGTTGAATCTATCCGGAATAAAGCGGCCGATATATCCGGAGCTGCCGACAATGTCTGCTGTGGCTGCAGGTCCGATCCCGAGATAGTCCCCATCACCAATGCCTGCAGAAATTTCAATAATGCCCACTTCACTGTAGTTGACTGTTGTGCTTCCATTGCCGTTTGTAAAAGATGCAACGGTCGTTGTGCCTGCAAGCCCGGGATCATTTCCTCCAGCAGGCTGATTGAGCAGCCCTGCCAGTGCTACGGATTCAGCTGCTGCTTCCTGCCCGAAATTGGGAACTGCCGGATTGTCGCCCAGGTTGGCGTTATTGGTTGGGTTCGTATCATCGTGGCCGTCTGCGATACCGTTGTTGTCAGCATCATCTGCCGCTTGCCAGCAAACGGCTGTAACATCTGTTGAGAATGCGGTTCCGGCCGTTGTAAAGAAAGCTCCTGAAGCATCAGTAGCGCCTGGATTTCCTGGTATCGTTATAAATAATGCAAAAGGCCGGGTCACAAACGTATCAATGCCGGTCATTACCAAGCCGGCCTCACTGCCGGAACCTGTAAAACTGGCGTCAAGTTGCAATTGGCCGGCATCCGGATAATTTACCGTTATGGTAGATTCTCCGTTGGCATCAAAGTCAAGAGTGATTGGATTGACAGCCGGCGGTGTCAGGTTGTAGACATTCGGGGGCGTAATAGTATTCAGAATCAGGGAATTGGTACCTGTGGCGGGATTGGCATAGGTTGCCCGGAAGTCGATGGTTTCGGTGCGGCCGTCAAAGGCAGGCACACATTGTTCGGTTTCCAAATCCTTTCTCACCGCGCTGATAGTTATTGCCGCAGATGTTTCGCAGGCTACCTGGGTGGGAATATCAAAGACAAATCCAGACTCATAAAAGGTAATGTTGCAGTCTGCGGCGCTGGTGGTTGTGTTGAGACAAGTAACAGGAGTGGCGCTGCTTGGTATGGGGGTGTAGGCAGATATACCAAGTGTTACGATATCAGGAAGTGGGGGTGCGGCAAGGGTATTGTGGCGCAACTGAAATGTGGCAGAGCCGCTGAAGGTTTTATCGTTGCCTCCAACCCAGCCGCTGGGTGAGAGGGTGATATCGGTGCTGCACGGATAGAGGATTGAACAATCCGCGGTCTGGCAGGCCCTGACCGTCACGGTTTCAGGCTCGCAGGTGAGGGCGGCGCCGTCATGTTGGATCTCAAAATGGTCCAGGGAGGACGATCCCGCCAGTTGGATGGTGCCGATGGCAAAATGGTTGAGCAAGGTGACGTTGACCTGGTTGTTGAGAAACAGATAGAAATACAGGTCGCTGCCTGAAGCACAACCGGCTGTGGTATCGACAGAAACCGTGGCAGTAGTGCCAGCGGGCGATCCTTCGGGGAAGGTGATGGTGCCGCTGGTTGCGACATAATCAACGCCGGCTTGGGCAGTGTCATCAACTGTTTGGTAGTCCAGGGAAACGGTATAATCATCAACAGGATCACTTGATACCGGATCCAATAGGGTGAGGGTGAAGACAGCCGTATTGCCGCTGGTTACTGTTTCATTGGTAATATTCAGTCGCGGCGGGGTGCTGCCGTCCGGCAGAGTGTCGTTGGGATTCGATTCAGTGGGAGGAACAGAGCCGCCTGGTCCAGCCATTTCCCAATCACCTGTTCCGTCCGGAGAGCGCAGAACTGTCTGGCTGTTTGATCCTGGGAAATCCCAGTCATACGCCGGGGTGCAGGTGGAATCCTGCTGGTTTGTGTACCCGGAGACGCTGAAATAATCGATTGTGTTGCCGGATCCGTCTTTTAGGATCACATCCATGCCGCCGCCCACGGTAAGGTCTATATAATTTTGATGGGATATCAGCGGTTTTTCAATTACAACATGCGGATATCCACTGTCATTGGCTGCCGAAACGGAAATTGCTCCTGTACAGCCTCGGGCATCGCTGCATATAGTAATGGACCAATTATCATAAATGGAGTTCGTGATGCTCGCATCAAGGAGTTTTATTTCAACGAAACGTTCTGTATTGCCTTGCCTGTGCGCTTCATTGACAACTGCCCGATTTTTGTATGAAGAGCATGCCGCATTGGCGTTTCGGGGTGAGGAGAGAAAAATGAAGGCAGTGAAAAGAATAAAAAAAATAACAAAGAAGGAAAATTGAGAAGGGAAGGTAAAGTTTTTATGAAAGGAATTTTTCATCATGAGCGGTTGCGCGGATTGCATGGTCTCCCTTGTTATGTTTGTTTAATCTACCTTTATGAAATCATTATAAATTATATCGCACTGGCAGGGTGATTATCAAGGAAAGTTCCATGATGTCGGCGTAAAACAAAAAATGTTTTTTGCCACAAGTAGCCATATCCGCATAACAGCTTCTTCTGTAATTCTTTTAAAATAACAGAATGTAAGGCATAAGGATCTTAAAGGGGTAAGGGTTTCAAGATTGTTTGGGAGAGATTTAATGAATACAAGACAATGGTTTACGTAATAAGGGAATTTACAAATTCATGAAGCTCTTCATAGGAAGAGCAGGAGTATACTTTCTGCCGGATTGATGCACTGCCTGTAATTCCTTTGAAATATTTACCGGCATGGTTCTTTGTTTTAGCAAATGGAGGAACCGGTGAACCGAGGCTTGCGATAATATCCAGATGTCTGAGAAGCGCTTTGACCCTCAAATGCAAAGAGGGGTTTGGATTGATGTTTTCGCTGAAAATCCATGGTCTGCCAAGCGCGCCCCTGCCGATCATTACCCCGTCGCAGCCTGTCTTCGCCATCATTGCCAGGCCGTCTTCACGACTTATGATATCACCGTTGCCGATAACGGGAATGGTGACCGCTTTTTTTACCCTGGCGATGCACTGCCAGTCAACCTCACCTGAGAAACCGTCGGTCCAGGTGCGGCCGTGCACCGTGATCGCGCTCGCGCCGCTGTCTTCAGCCATTTTCGCGAAATCCTCCGCCACAATGGCATGATGGTTCCATCCGGTCCGTGTTTTAACGGTCACTGGAACCTGAGAATTCTGTCGTACTTTTCTGATGATCTCTGCCGCTAACCGAGGGTTTTTGATAAGCGCCGCCCCGGCGCCTTTCTTAATAACCTTTTTCACCGGGCATCCCATGTTGATATCTATGCCGTCAATCGATTGTTCAGAAAGAATGGCTGCCGCCTCGGCCATGATGTCCGGTTCGCTGCCGAAAAGCTGCATGACAACCGGCCGTTCCGCGGGCCTTGTCGCAATAAGGTCCAGGGTGGATTTCTGCCTGAAAACAAGACCATGACAGCTTACCATTTCAGAAAAACAGAGACCGGCGCCGTATTCCCGGCAAAGGAGCCGGAAAGCAAGGTCGGTATAGCCAGCCAAAGGCGCCAGGATAAAAGGATTTTCAAGAACTACCTGGTCTATTTTCATAACGGAAATTTTGAATTTTTATTCATTTTATGTTGACAACTCAAACTGATAGGATGAATATGGTTTATTCATTTTGATTAGCAATAGTACCTATATTCACAACAACTAACAACAAAGGAGTTTGAACATGAAAATCTACGGTCTTTTGGTTGCGGCTTTACTCATGACACTTGTGGGATGTGCTGCAATGGATACGGAGGCAAAGGGTGACAGACAGGATGCCTTATATGCCTGTGATTGCGGGCCGCAATGCAAATGCAACACTGTGGGTACCAAGCCGGGAAAATGCGCCTGCGGCGCTCCATTAAAAGGTGGGCATGTTATTAAGACCGAAGGCAACGAAGCGCTGATGTGCACCTGTGGGCCGGATTGCCAATGCAAATTAGATCCCAATGATCCAACAAAATGCGGCTGCGGCAAGGTTGTGAAACGCGTTGACCTTAAAGGGAGCGGTGTTTATTTCTGCAACTGCGGTGGTTCCTGTATGTGCAATACGGTATCGGATAAGCCCGGAGAGTGCAAATGCGGCATGCAGCTGAAAAAGGTGGATTGAGAGCAACCTGTTCTCAAGTATTTTTTAAATAGGAAAACATAAAAGCAGGGCTGAGTAATGCCCTGCTTTTATGTTTAGTAAAAATGAAAGGCTTAGGTGAAAATGGGATCGTAGGGGTCAATTTGGAAAACCAGATGGTACATTACCCTTTATAATTACTAAGACGTAAACTCTTCAGGCCTGTATCCGCCTGTACAAACAGCAAGTCAAGCGTAGCTTCGGATATTTTTTCCGGCAGGTCGCCGACAAGTTCCGGATCTTCATTGTCTATAACCTCTGCGAGGTGATCGAGGCTGGCCAGCATTTGTTCTGCTTCTTTTTCTAATCCCTTCCTGTTTGAAGGATCATTAAGTACTTGGACAGCCATTTCAAAAGCCTTCTTCTCAAGTTCACTCAGTTCTTCCAATGCTTTCATAAAGTTCCCTTTTGATTACCAATGAGAGTTAGTGAAAACTTCTGGATTGAGACATGATGGGGCAGATATGCGATCTGGATTGGTCATATTTTCATTATATAGATTTTTTTTCCAGATGGCTAACGACACATAAAAAAAGATACCCTTTTTTGTTTATAGTAGGAGTGTCAGTGGACACGCATAGCGAGAGCCTTCTCCATTGCTTGTCGGAGCAGAACGGATATCCCTTCGCCGTGGCCTTGCGGAGAGCTTCACTATGAATTGTTTTGAGTTGTTTCAGAAGGAGTTAGAGTATATCGGCCGTTGTGAATGCGAGATGGGGGATTTTACCTCAAGCAATCTCATGTCCCATAATTAGTTTTTGATGCCATCGTAAATATTTTGTTCCGGTAATACTGAGAGAAGTGACTTTTCCCACCCTCTATTGCTTCGTGTTAAGAAATTCCTCTGACCACTCTATAGAATTAAGCTGCTTGTTTTTAAAGGAAATAGCACAGAATTTATGGGAATAAACATCGAAGGAATCGTCTTTTTGTTGTACAGCTTTCCATGTCAGGTTTTTTTGCGCCTCTCTATAATAGTCGAACCAGTTCGCGGCAAAATTGGCGAGTGAATCCCTGGTATCTTCAGGAACGACAATGGCGCCGATTTCATATTCCGTTACAGTTCCTGCTTTGTTCATGCCCATAATACCCAAGCGCCCATAAAAAGGATCGCGAGGATTCCAGCCGTCTGAAAAGAATTCCTTTTCTGTAATTATGTCGGTATTTTTTTTGCTGTACTGCTTGATCATCTCTATGCGTAACAGATTCCATTCCTTCAGTTTGCGAAGTTCAGTAACTCTCTTTTTAGCAAAATTTTCCTCGAGTTTTTGGATTCGAGTCCGTACCCAAGGTGCTTCTTTGCTTTCAGGGAATTTTTCAAGGAATAGTTTATAGGTGGGAATAGAATCCTGTTGGACGGCAACCTTGAATTGAGATTGCGACTGCATGGTGCTGCAGGCAATAAGTGCGAGTAAAACAAGAAGGGCAAGAAACCAGGAGCAAGCGTATCTTGAAATCTTTTTAGGTAAACCTTTGGCTTTATTCTGTTTGTATACATAAAAAAGTTTGCGATCAAACATACCATTCACCTTTAAATAACCTTTTAATATTTTTCCCAAATAAAGCAAAAGTTATTGGGAAAAACAATAGTTTATGTAATTATTATACAATTTATTTGTGAATGAAATCAAGCAAGCTTACTTATAAATAAATTATAAACAGCTTTGTGCTAATTCCGCAGGAGCAGGCAGAAAAATTGTATTTTCCTTGGCCTGATAAGGAAGCATCATTAATTGTTATATTGTATATTTTTGTTTTAAATTACTATAAGCATAATATGTGTAAATGTCATGGACGGGACGTCTAATAAAATGAGAACGAAATTACCTATACCATTATCTTCTCCGGTTTCATATTTTCATCAATTGCGACAAAGGTAAATATTCCCTCTATTGCTTTATCTCTGGTATCTTCATGCATCTGTTCCAGAAAAACATTTACTTTGACCTTCAGGCTTGTTTTGCCAATGCTCTCAACACAACCCCTTAGTTCTATAAGGGTGCCGGCAGGAATGGGAGTTTTAAAGTCGATACGGTCAACGGACACGGTAACAAATTTTTGACGGCAGAAACGGGTCGCCGTAATAAAGGCTGTCTCGTCCATCCATTGCATCGCCGTGCCTCCATAGAGGGTGTTGTAATGGTTGGTGGTGTTGGGAATTACCGCCTTAGTGATCGTAGTGACAGATGATGCGATTTTCTCATGAATACTCATGAGGTCCTCCTTGTAGGTTTCAGGTTACGTCAATGATAAAAAATTCCCCTTCAGTAATGGTTTAAAATTTGTTATTTTTATAATTTTTAAGGTGAGCTTTCCCATTTTTCGTCAGAGCTTTAGGGAAAGTACGATGAAGAATATTTCATTGCAACTATACATTAATATCAAAAAAATTAGGATATCATATGTATGATTCTCAATTTAACTATTGTCCCAGATGTAACGGTGAATACGTTGTAGAAATTTCACTCTGCGGTATTTGTAATGAGGAATTAGTCAGCGGTAATGAGATGCTGGAACGAGAGGAGGCCCGGAATCACCGCAAATCTGATCGATCGATGGAATTGAGCCGCGAGGATAATCTGGTACCTATTCAGAAAGCATCACTTAACGAGTTAAAGAGGATGCAAAGTCTCCTTATTGAGGAGAGAATCGGTGCAACGATTGTGGGAGATGATAATTCATGCGGCAAAGGATGTTGTCCGTCCCTGCATTATCTCCTGATAAGGGAGGAAGATATTTCTGATGCTGTTGAGGTTATTGAACGGGACTACCGCAAGACCACGGTCTTGGAAGAATATGACGCCCGCTTTAATGATTCTGTTTTTGATCCTGATAATGAAGAAGTAGTTTGTCCTGCATGCGGTCATTCCTTCCCAACCTCTAATTCTACCTGTCCCGACTGTGGCCTGTGCTTCAGTTGAGACTGTTCAGGTTCAATCCTTTCGTGTGCTGTCCATGTCTCTTTGCAACGAAGCATTAATTTTATGTCTTGTTGATTTCGCTGTAAAAAAATGATTTAATCAGTAGTGATATCATATTTTTATGAAACAATACAATATTCTAGTCTGAACCATCGCCTCCCCTGATTTTAAAAGGGTGAAAACGATTAACGCATCATCGGATCGTTTTAGCAGGAGCTGAAACATAGTACACCAATGAATTCTTGGACCCATCTTCACAAAGCCGCCGTAAAGATTTTCTTAGATTATTTTTGCCCTCCTCATCACTAGAAATCTCTATGCCTGAAGAAAATAACCCAAAGCAAAATATCCTGATTGTCGATGATCGTCCGATCAATTTGGTAGTGTTGCGCGGATTGTTGGAAGAACATGAAATGAGCGACCAGATCAACATTATCGAGGCAAGTTCGGGAAATGAGGCTCTGGGCCTGGTGCTGGAACATGATTTTTCCCTCATTCTGCTCGACGTTCAGATGCCGGATATGGACGGCTTTGAGACAGCCGAACTCATGCGCGGTATCGAGCGCTCCCGGGATGTGCCGATTATTTTCGTCACAGCAATCAGTAAGGAACAGAAATTCATTTTCAAGGGATATCAAATCGGGGCGGTTGATTATTTATTCAAGCCTCTGGATCCTCATGTTTTGCATAGTAAGGTCAGGGTGTTTCTTAAACTTGATATGCAAAGAAAAAAGCTGGAGGAATTGAACCAGACCCTGCGTGATACAGTCGTAGAGCTCGAAAAATCAAAGCAAATCATTGAAGACCAGAACAAGGCCCTTCACGAGCTTGCCATAAAGGACGGTTTGACCGGCGTCTATAATCATCGACATTTCAAAGAGATTCTCGAACGTGAAATTACCATGATGCATAGATATAAAAGGAGTTTTTGCTTGCTCCTCATGGACCTCGATTTTTTCAAGAGGGTAAATGACACCTTTGGGCATCTTTTTGGTGATTTTGTTCTGCGAGGCTTTGTCAATATCGTCCAGAGCGTTATCAGAGAGTCAGACATCATGGCTCGTTTCGGAGGGGAGGAATTTGAGGTTCTTTTATCCAATACAGATCTTAAGGGCGCCGTAAAGGTTGCTGAAAAGATAAAAAAATTATCAGAAGCCCATATTTATAAGGAAGGAGAAAACTCAATTCGGGTAACAGTAAGCATCGGGGTAACATGTTGTCATCCCGGCACTGATGTGTTGATCGAAGACCTTATAGCAGAAGCTGACAAGGCCCTTTATATGGCCAAAGAATTGGGCAGAAACAGAGTTGAACCCAACAGGACTTCTGCAGCATCCTAGAAAGTTTTTCAAGGCACATTTAATGCGTATGTCTGCAGACATACAAAGATAGTGGATTTACATATGAGTACCGTTTTCGCCGCCAAACATAAATCCCCACTCAATATTTTTTACCGTGGCCTGGGACGAACTCTGTTTCTCTGGTTCATGGTAATATCACTTATTCCTTTGACAGTAGTCAGTCTGGTGAGTTGGTGGAATGCCCAAAATAGCCTGCGGAAGAATGCAGTTGACTCTCTGACCGCCGCAATCAAGCTCAAGGAAGATCATTTTGCCTCGTATTTTTCTGAAAGGCTGAAAAATTTACGCTTGCAGGTTGAGTTGTCTGAAAACGTAGAGTTTTTGCAGCGCATGAGGGAGGCGTTTATCATGAGCGGCCTGCCCATAGAACAGTTTATTAATACACCCCAGTGGTCAACAAATTCACGCAGCCGGGGTGGATATTTTGATGAATTCAGATTTGCCTATGACTTTTATGATGTCCTGCTAATAGATAATGACGGGAATATATTGTTCAGCGTCATGGGTGAAGATGATCTCGGCACCAATATCTTTACCGACCAATATTCTGATACAAATTTTTCCAAAGCATGCTGGCAGACCTTGCAAACTGGCAAACCCGTTGTGGGAGATCTTGAGTTTTACAAGCCGGCCCATGATGCACTTGTAATGTTTCTCGTGCAGGCTATTGCTGATGAGCATGGTGACCATGTCGGCCTTATGGCCTTTAAAATGCCCATACATCAGATAAACGATATTATGCAGGTAAGCACTGGTCTTGGTGAAACCGGGCAGACATACCTTGTCGGCAGAGATATGATGATGCGTTCCGACTCCTCTCAATTTGCCAAGAAGTCCACAATGCTGACTGCCAAAATTAATACAAAGCCGGTAAGGGCCTATGTAAAAGAACATCTTGCTGTCGATGAAATCCAAAATGGACATAATCAAAAGGGTGATTCACCTGAAAATAACCAACCTGATGGCTTTGACCAGGTAAATCCGGAGGAGTGGGTAGATGTGGCCCAGACATATCTTGGTCCCAAAGGGCTTCCCGTGCTTGGTGTGATCAGTGATTTTGAGTTTTTGCATGGCCTGGGGCTCCACTGGGCCATTGTGGCTGAGATTGAAAAACAGGAGGCCTTCAGGCCTGCCCAGATCTTAAAAAATATTGTCTACGGTCTTGCCACCTTGACCGGCATATTAGTAGTTCTTCTTGCTCTGTTGGTGACGAGAAGGATTGTTGTCCCCGTGAAAGAGCTTTCCGAATGGGCAAAAATGGTGGCAGTGGGTGATCTTGATTATCATGACATCCGGCATTCAAAGGACGAAGTCGGCGAACTCAGTGAAAGTTTCCACCAGGTTGTTGATTCATTCAGAAAAATTACAGATATCTGCCAATCGATTTCCGTGGGGGACTATAGCAGGGCAGTGCAGTCGAGAAGCAAAAATGATCTCTTGGCCCAATCCGTCAACCTGATGGCGGAAAATCTCCGGAATGTAGTACGACAAGCCAATGCAGTTGCAGAGGGCAACTATAATATCGTTTTTATTCCCAAGTCTGAGAAAGACGAACTGGAAACAGCTCTGCATAACATGACAACCAGATTGCGCCAGATGACCGACGAGAATCTTGGCCGTGACTGGATGCGGGCAGGTGAGGTCGAACTGCATAATATCATGAGAGGAGAACAGGACGTCTCAAGCCTTTGCTCGAATGTCATCAAGTTTCTGGCAGAGTATCTGAATTGTTTTGTCGCTGCCTTTTATGTTGCTGATGATGCAGGAGTATTGAAACTCAGTGGCAGTTATGCATACAAACAGCAACCGGATTTTGCAGCAGAGTTTCATGTCGGTGATGGTCTTGTCGGCCAGGTTGCTGAACAGGAAGAAAGACTGTTGATCACGGAGGTCCCTGCAGAATATGTAAAAATCAGGTCCGGTGTCGGAGAAGCAACACCTCACAGCATTGTGCTTTTTCCATTAGTGTTTGGCGGAAATGTAAGTGGTGTAATAGAGCTAGGTTCATTTTTTCGTTTCAGTGACTTGCAGCTTGAGTTTCTGGATCGAGTTGCAAAAAATATCGCCATCTCTCTGAATATGTCCAAGTCCCGCAGTAAAATGCGCGAGCTGCTGGACAAGCAAAAAAGGCAAGCAGAACAGCTCCGTTCCCAACAGAAAGAATTGTGGAAAACATACGAAACCTTAGAAGATAAGACCAAGCTCCTCGAAAAGTCTGAAAAGGATTTGCAGAATCAGCAGGAAGAATTGCGGGTCGCCAATGAAGAACTTGAAGAACGCACTCAAGCCCTTGAGGAACAAAGGGATGCGGTCCGTAAACAGAATGTGGCTCTGGAAAAAACACAGAAGGAGTTAGAGGAGATTGCCAATGATCTTGAAGTGGCGAATAAATATAAATCGGAATTTTTGGCCAACATGTCCCATGAGTTGCGCACTCCGCTGAACTCTATCTTAATCCTCTCCCAACTTCTTGCCACAAACAAGGAAGGGAACCTCGATGAAAAACAAGTAGAATTCGTATCCACCATTCACACATCCGGCTCTGACCTTCTTGAGATTATTAATGATATTCTTGATCTCTCCAAAGTGGAATCAGGCAAGATGGAGCTTAATCTCGGTGAAATGTATCTTGAAGAGATGGTTCATCCTATGGAAAGGCTTTTCGGACAGATTGCTGAAAATAAAGGCCTTGAATTTAAAATCGTAATTTCGGAGGATGTCCCGGAAAGCATCTTGACCGATGAACAAAGAGTCCAACAAATCCTCAAAAACCTGCTGTCAAATGCCTTCAAATTCACGCAGTACGGTGAAGTGGTTCTTTCGATAAGCCGTCCTAGTTCGGATACGGATTTAAAAAGCGGTTTGCAGCCGGATACCGCTGTTGCCATAGCAATTTCCGATACAGGCATGGGTATACCCAGTGATAAAAAAGAAGTGATTTTTGAGGCTTTTAAACAGGTGGATGGCTCAACCAACAGGAAGTTTGGCGGAACCGGTCTTGGCCTTTCCATCTCAAGAGAATTTGCAAAATTCCTTAGCGGTGAATTACATCTCGAAAGCGAAGAGGGCATGGGCACTGTTTTTACACTTTATCTTCCTGAGCGTGTTGAGGGCAGGGGAGATATTGAGAAACCAGTGAAAAATGATATCCAAATATCAGCTACAGGGAAGACTGTTAAGAAATCCTCCACGGTACGGACAAATAAAAAAATTGAGAAAAAAATCAGCGATCCTTTTATCCCGGATGATAGGAAATCCGTCAGGCCTGGAGACAAATCGCTTCTGATCATTGAAGACGATCCTGATTTTGCCGGCGTATTGGTAAGCCTGGCAAGGGAAAAAATTTTTAAGTGCCTTGTTGCTGAAGACGGTGAAACCGGACTCCACTTTGCCGACTATTACAAGCCAAGCGGCATCATCCTTGATATCAGTCTCCCGGGTATCAACGGATGGGAAGTGATGGAACGGCTTAAGGATAATCCGCAAACCCGACATATCCCTGTGCATTTCATGTCATCTATGGATAAGTCTATAGATGCCATGCGAATGGGGGCCATTGGCTATATGACCAAGCCGGTTAACATGGAAAAAATTCAGGAAGCTTTCGGCGCCATTGAAAATTTTGCTTCAAAGCCGGTCAAAAAATTGTTGATCGTGGAAGATGACGAGGTGCAAAGATTGAGCATCAAGGAGCTTATCGGCAACGGAGACGTTGTGGTCACTGATATATCATCTGGAAAAGATGCCTTTGACCTCCTGAAAAAAGAGTCCTTTGACTGCATTATTTTGGATCTGGGATTGAAAGACATGTCAGGATTTGAGCTGCTTGAAAGTATAAAAAATGATGAGGCGTTATCGCGAACTCCAATTATTGTAAACACCGGCAAAGACCTTTCCGTTCAGGAGGAGGCAGAGCTGAAAAAATATGCTGAAAGCATCATTGTGAAAGGGGTACGTTCCTCTGAACGTCTTCTTGAGGAAACCAACCTCTTTTTGCACCGGGTGGAAAAAGAGCTGCCGGAAGAGATGAAACACCTGGTGACATTAGCCCATGATAAGGAGGCGGTTCTCATGGGTAAAAAGGTTCTGCTTGTTGATGATGACATGCGAAATGTATTTGCCATCGGCAGTGTTCTCGAAGAAAGGGGCATGAAAATAATTATGGGCAGAAACGGCAATGACGGTTTGGAAAATCTTGATAAAGAGCCGGATATAGACATTGTTCTCATGGATATCATGATGCCGGAAATGGATGGCTATGATGCAATTCGCGAAATAAGAAAACAGGATCGTTTCCGGGAACTGCCGATCATTGCCCTTACCGCCAAAGCCATGAAAGGTGATCGTAATAAGTGTATAGAAGTGGGGGCAAACGATTATCTTGCCAAGCCTGTAGAAATTGATAAGCTGCTCTCCCTGTTGCGTGTGTGGCTCTATCGATAACAGGACAGGAGCGTTTGTTCATCAGTCGTATCAGCAGAACACAATCATGAATACAACCTGAATCCGTGACGGCAGAGTGCGTTTCCTGTTGCTTTTGCAGGAGAATGGAGATCCAGTTTGCATAGGGCTGCGGAGAGGTCCGATATATTTATGCACAATAGTAACAATGAGAGCATAGAGATACAACTTCTGTTGGAAGCAATCTATCTAAAATACGGCTATGATTTCAGAAATTATGCCAAGGCCCATGTAAAACGGCGCATCAAAAGACGCCTGGCCATGACCGATTATGCAAGCATTTCCGAAATGCAGCATAAGGTCCTTTATGACCAGGTTTTTTTTGCGGAATTACTGCTCGACCTCTCCATCAATGTTACCAAGATGTTTCGTGACCCCTCTTTTTATCTTGCCCTGCGTAGAGATGTTATGCCGATTTTGAGCACATACCCGTTTATCAAGATTTGGGATGCCGGATGCTCGACAGGTGAGGAGTTGTATTCTCTTGCCATTCTTTTCAAGGAAGAAGGCTTGTATGATAGATCGCAGATATATGCGACGGACTTTAATCAAATGGCTCTTCAAAAAGCGCGGGAAGGAATTTATCCGGTTGATCAGATTAAAGAGTTTACGGTTAATTACCAAAAAGGTGGAGGGCGCCTTTCATTTTCTGATTTTTATTTGGCTCGGTATGACTCTGTTATTCTTGATAAATCCTTGAAAGAGCGTATCGTTTTTTCAGACCACAACCTGGTGACCGACGGTGTTTTCGGCGAGATGAACTTGATTGTCTGCCGGAATGTTCTCATTTACTTTAATAAGGAATTGCAGGATAAGGTAGTGAAACTGTTCTGGGAGAGCCTTTGTTCAGGGGGATACCTGTGCCTCGGTTCAAAGGAGAGTCTGAAATTTACAAAATACGTGGACCGGTTCCAGGTGATTGATGGAAAGGAGAAAATCTACAAGAAAAAATATGAATGATGCCGCCCAAAAAATGCGATATAAGGCTATTGTCATAGGTGTTTCAGCAGGGGGATTTGAAGCGCTCACCACTGTGATTTCCAAATTAAAACCTGATTTTCCTGTGCCGGTTGTTATCGTGCAGCACCAGAGCCCTGATTCGGACGGTTTTTTGCCGGAACATCTGTCTGCATCAGGTTCAGTTCACGTTAAAGAGGCGGAAGACAAAGAACCATTGGTTCCCGACACAGTGTATATTGCACCTCCCGATTATCACCTGCTCATTGAAGAGGATTGCAGCTTGTCTCTTTCTGCGGAGGAAAAGATTAATTATGCACGGCCTGCAATCGATGTGCTTTTCGATACGGCCGCCGATGTCTTTGGTCCGCATCTTATAGGTATTGTTCTAACCGGTGCTAACAGCGACGGTGCCCTTGGTCTTAAAAAAATAAAAGAGGCAGGAGGGTTTGCCATAGTACAGGATCCCAAAACGGCCTATCATTCCGCTTGCTGAAATCGCACCTTTTCTGAATGAGATATTTTTTTAAAAATGATTTTTTGTGCCAGTCATCAGAATATTGCTACTGCATCAGCATGGACGGGGAAATGTTTATTTTCATGCTGCCCTTGCGTTATTCTACTGCATCACTCCGACCTGTAATACGGCAAACTAAGTACTCAAGTTCATAAGTTCGGTGATATATACTGGTCAGTTTCATAGACAAACCACAGAGAGCACAGAGAAATATGAAGAAGACTGTTGATGAGATCAACGGCATTCATTAAGCATAATTGTTGACATACATGAAATTATCCAGAATGGATACTGGCCTGCTGAACAATTTCAATGTTGAAAGACTCAAGGACGGAATTCAAAGGTTTACGGTATAATTCTCTGTGTCCTCTGTGCCCTCTGTGGTAAAAAATTCACGTCTCCATATTTACGAATGTGTGTACTAAGCAAGAGCGTCCAGCAACGTGGCAGTAATTTCTTCAAAATGATCTGCCACTGAAATGATGGGTTTTCCTTCTCTTTCGGTCTTTCTAATCAAGGGGGCGTCAGGAAAGTTGGCAATGGGCGGTTCGCCAAGGCCCTCGGTCAGAAACACTTTATCCCCATCGTCAATCACCAGGTTTCCAATAAAAGATATGTTGGGGATTCTCACATCCGTTGCCAGTTTTTTTATTTTATGGGCAGTGCGCAGGCTGGACTTTGAGGGATTGACAACAATCAGTAAATGGTCCACCTTGGCAATAGTGCCCCTGCCTAAATGTTCCACTCCAGCCTCCATGTCGAGCAGAACAACCTGGGAAGGGGAAAGCATCAGCTTGGTGAGAAGGCGCCGCAATACCGTGTTTTCCGGGCAGGCGCAGCCACTGTCTCCGGTTTGAATAGCACCCAGGACCATAAGACGTATCCCGTCTTTTTCCACCATATATTTTCCCATGAGGTCGTCAACTTTCGGATTGATGTTGTAAAAAGGGGAGCCTTCTGTTTTCCCTGAGCGCTCCACCAGAAGGTCTTTCATGTCGGCAATGGGGATAATTGTACCCAGATCCTCAATACCGAGGGTCTGAGCCATTTGCGGGCTTGGATCGGCGTCGATGAGCAGAACATCTTTGCCACGCTTTTGTAGAAGTTTTGCCAACAGGGCCATGATGGTTGTTTTGCCGACCCCGCCCTTGCCGCTTATTGCAATTTTCATGGAGGCACCTTTTTTTACGAATTTATAATACATGTAAAGCATCCTTTGCAGGATGTAAAGCCCGGTCGCAAACTCCCAATGATGATACCCAAAACCTGAAGTGAGGGAATTGATAAAAATTGGGTAAATGAAGTATGGAGAATGGTTATTATTTTTTCATGCCGAAATGGAAAATATTTGACAGGAATGTTGTGTTTTTGCGATACTTTATCTTGATGGGCAAAATTTTTTACTTGCAGGATCTATAATTACTGATCGACATGTCAGCATTCCTTTCAGGATTCAAGAAGATCTTAGAATATTCTTCACGCTATAACTGTCATATCAAAAGAGAGTTGTTATTCAGGAGGTCACAATGAATAATACCAGTCTGGGCGGCAAAATGTCTGTTGGCTTCGGCATTTTAATCACGGTCATGGTGATATTAATGTTTGGGGTCTACATGGTGGCAAAATCTGTGCAAAGCGATGCTGAACATGCCAGTGAATCAGCCGAGATAGTGGAAAAAGCCGAAATGATGAAGCTCTTGGCGGTTGAGGTTCAGCAGTCTATTACAGATATATCGGCCACTCGAGCTTTTGACGGTCTTGACAGCGGTTTAGAAGAGGCTGCAAAACAGAGTAAGGATTTCCTTGATACACTTGACCAAGTAAGGACGCATTATATTGAAGATAATGAACAGGAGGAAGTTGCGCAGCTCAATGTCCTGGAGGAGAAGTTTAAAAAATTCCATGAAATGGGCAAAGTTATTGCCACGGCTTATATTGATGCCGGCCCTGCAGAGGGAAATAAAGTGATGCCCACCTTTGATGCAGCAGTTGAATCCTTGCGGGACGAACTCAACCCTATTGTTGAACTTGAAAATTTAGCGCATCAGGAACTTGTTCAGTCCATTGAATCCTCCATGAAAAACCTAGTATTTATCGTTGGGTTAGGAGGATTTCTAGCCGTTATATTTAGTGTTTTGGCTGGATGGCTCATAACACGCTCCATAACCCGGCCTCTTACAGCAGCCATTGGCGGCCTTAACCAGGGAGCTGACCAGGTTGCGGCCGCATCCATGGAAGTGGCTTCCGCCAGCCAGCAATTGGCGCAGGGAGCAAGCGAGCAGGCCGCCGGACTAGAGGAAACCTCCTCATCCATGGAAGAGATGGCCTCCATGACTCGCGGCAGCGCGGATAATGCCAATAATATGAATTTACTGGTTAACGATACCAATCAGATGGTCAGCAAGGCCAATCAATCCATGGATGAGATGGTCTCTGCCATGGAGGAGATTTCCCAGGCCAGTGAAGATACCTCTAAAATCATAAAAACTATTGATGAAATTGCCTTCCAGACTAATCTTCTTGCCCTGAATGCAGCAGTCGAAGCGGCGCGGGCCGGGGAGGCAGGGGCGGGGTTTGCCGTTGTTGCCGATGAAGTAAGGAATCTGGCAATGCGCGCTGCTGATGCAGCCCGGGACACCTCAGGGCTTATTGAAAAG
This sequence comes from uncultured Desulfobulbaceae bacterium, assembly GCA_945787445.1. Taxonomy (GTDB): domain Bacteria; phylum Desulfobacterota; class Desulfobulbia; order Desulfobulbales; family CALZHT01; genus CALZHT01. Next base: position 6,052 of record CALZHT010000037.1, on the reverse strand, counting down.
ACCGTAGCGAAAGTGCAAGGGGGTAAAGAACTTTTAACCAACACCAATGACGCTTTTTCAGCCATGTCCGAAAGTCAGGCAAAGGTCAGCCATTTGGTTTCTGAAATTTCGGCGGCATCCAGAGAGCTTGCCCAGGGCATTGATCAGGTGAACAAGGCCACTTCGGAAATGGACAAAGTTGTCCAGCAGAATGCCGCCAATGCCGAGGAATCAGCCAGCGCCTCCGAAGAATTAAGCGCCCAATCCACTCAGATGAAAGATTATGTCAATGGAATAGAATTCATTATTTTCGGAACAGGCCAACAGGTAGCGATCAATCGTACGGCAAAGCCCGCCATGGCTCAACCAAAAGCAAAATCCTTTAGTCAACAAACTCTTAAAAGACCGGCTCCAGCAAAGACGGAACAAAGAGCATTGCCCCAGGCTCCACCTCCAGCTGTAGAAAAAAAGAAAGAAGATAATGTTAATCCGGCGGAAGTCATTCCTTTTGATGATGACAATCAAGAGTTTGAAGATTTTTAGTTATGAATCTGTAGATTCTGTTTTCCAGCTGAGTAACTCTCAAAAAGGCCCCGCCAAGGGGCCTTTTCTTTTGGTGAAAACCTATGTCCTCTCCCTTTTTCTCGTGCAAGTTCCCATCATTTCTGGTTTAATCCCAGCGTTTAATTCGTCCGAGCTTACGGTTTAAAGCCCCATCTTCAGACTGGTAGCTTTCAGGCAGCAGCAGCTTTTTTTGTATTTGAAAATCGAATGTCGAATATGGAACAAGGAACTGCAGAATCTTGAAGGTGTTACTTCGATATTCGACATTCCGTGTTCTATGTTCTGCGGTTCTCCAACGAGGAGCAAGTGCTTATGTCGTTGTTTATAAAGAGGTGTTTGTAAATGGTGACCCTGGGAATTGAACGGCTTCTTGCCGCTCCACCAAAATATCTCGAAGGAAAGAGGCTTGGATTACTATGCAATCACGCTTCTATTGGCCATAATTTCATCCACAGCCGGCAGCTGATCCGCCAGGTTTTTTCTGATAAACTGACCTGTCTTTTGTCTCCTCAACATGGTTTTTTTGCCGAAAAGCAGGACAACATGGTTGAATCTGACCATGCCATTGATCCGTTGTCCGGGCTGCCGATATATAGTCTGTATAGCAGGCAAAGAAAACCGACTCCGGCAATGCTTGACCAATTCGACGTTTTGCTCGTTGACCTGCCGGATGTCGGCACAAGGGTATATACATTTCTCTATAGCCTGGCGTATTGTCTTGACGCTGCAAAGGCTTCTGATAAAATGGTGGTGGTACTGGACCGCCCCAACCCTATCGGCGGCCTGCAAATGGAAGGAAACCTTCTCAAAGAAAATTGCACTTCCTTTGTGGGGCTCTATCCACTTCCCATGCGCCACGGCATGACCCTTGGCGAACTCGCCTTGATGATAAATGACCGGTTCCGCATAAATGCGAAGCTTGAGGTGATACCCATGAAAGGGTGGGAACGTCATATGTATTTTCGGGAAACCGGATTGCCGTGGGTCTTTCCCTCGCCAAACATTCCAACCCCGGAATCTGCAATTGTCTATCCGGGCCAGGTGATTTGGGAGGGCACCAATGTCTCGGAGGGCAGGGGAACCACCTTGCCGTTTGAGTTGTTCGGCGCGCCTTTTATCGATCCACAACAGCTTCTTGAATTTAGTAATGGAATACCCTTGCCTGGCTGCGTTTTTCGACCGGTGAGTTTCGAGCCCACGTCAAACAAATGGGCCAACACCGTCTGCAGGGGATTTCATATCCATGTCACAGATGTAAAAGCCTTCCAACCTTACCGGACATCCCTTGCTCTGCTGCAGGGCGTGATGCTTCATTATCCTGAGGATTTCAAGTATAAACAACCGCCATATGAATATGAATATGATCGACTTCCCCTTGATTTGATTTTGGGAGATATGGAATTACGAACTGCTTTGACAGATGGAACTTCCTTGTTGGAACTGGAAGCACAATGGCAAGATGAGCTTGGCGAATTTAAGCAAATTCGCCAAAGATATTTATTGTATAACTGAAATTTTATGTAAATAATTCGCTTATTGAATGTTTACTTCAACGCAGTTTGGAGAGAGTACTTATGACCATGATCCGCCTCCCCTCATTTATCCATAAGTTAATACACACTGAAAATGGCGAGAAAAGCGGCGCTGTCCCTCAAAGTGTCCACCAGGTAGAGCGCGAGCAGTTTCAGGAGGTGCTCAAAACATTTAAGGCTTCCCGGATAAACGAGCGGTTGGAGATCCTTGACGTTTTCCTTTCTATTGAACAGCACGTCACCTATTTTGAACTCGAAGAGATCCTCAAACAGAAGAATCCGTCTTTTGAAGACAGGGCTTTTCTGCTTGAGACCATGGATATGTTTTGCCAGTTCGGTTTTGCCCAGAAAAAGACCTTTGGCAGCCAGGAGACATTTTATGAGCACCATCATCTTGGCGCACATCATGACCATTTTATCTGCACGCGTTGCGGCCTCATTCAGGAATTCAATAACGATGATCTTGAACGGCTTCAGCTCACCATTGCCCGCGATTTTAATTTCCATCCTCTCCAACACAAGATGGAGATTTACGGTTTGTGTAATAAGTGTATGGGACAACGCGAAGTCAATATCCCACTACCCATGGCTGCAATCGGTGAAGAGGTGAGTATCGTCGAAATTGCCGGTGGAAGAAGCGTGCAGGCCAGACTCGCTGCGATGGGGTTGGGTATCGGCACTTGCCTTGAGGTCATCAGCAATTTCGCCTCTGGACCTACCATAGTGGCGTATAAAGAAACCAGGCTGGCGATTGATGCCGGCCTTGCCCATAAGATTATTGTGGCTCATTCCTGCCGGCATCCCAAAGAACAATAGTAAGTGATCACAGGCGCCCTGAAAGAAGTGCCCTTGGGGTACACCGCATCTTCGCACGATCGCTCCTGCTCGCATAGCAGGCTATAGCGAACAGTCGCGCTCGTACGAATCTGCAGCACCTGTTATCACTCACAAAAGTTGTTGTTTTTTGCCAGGTTCAAACCGAACAAGGAGCACATCGTTAATGGTGGCCTTGGGGGTACCTATAAATCCTCCTTGTGGTCGGAAGTGGTACTTTTTTTTGAAAACATTTCCAAAAATTCGTGGGTCTGGCCTTTATAGGCCCGCTTGATCAGTTTTTTCAGTTTGCCCTTTATTTTTGCAAGGTGCATGAGCGGCGGGATAATAGGCAGATGCTGGTCTATGGGCATAGGCGTCTCGATCTGCAGCTTTTTATCAAGGCCTGCGGCGATGCCGGTTTCCATGCCACCCTGCATGCCGCCGTTCTCAGCCTTGCTGATTCTGTTGAGAAAACCGAGGATTGCGTTGATATCGTTTTGTGCATAAAACAGTTTCACTTCTTCGGTAATCATACTCTGTTCTTCCACGAGTTCCAGGAAGCGCTTGCGATAGAGCTCCACATGAAAGACCAGGTTTTCATAGCAGTCAAAAAAATAATTCTTGAAGCGGCCGGCCTTGGTGAACCCTGAGAATCGCTGGAATTCTAAAACTCGCTTTCTAATAGTCGGGGATTCAACAAGATATGGATCATAGAACAACCTTTGGTCGAGATTGGCCAGGTCCAGGAAAGATCGGATCAGCTCTTCATCTCTGAGCATAATGTAGATACGGATAAGATCGAAACTGATCCGCTTTTCAAGGATAAAAGAATACTGCTTGATCTTCTGGTCAAGATCCATCTTGTCATCTTCAATCAATTTCCTGAATCCGAAATAGCGTCCGGCAATGTCTTGCATGACTTCAGTAGATAGTGTTTCATCGATGGTGGGAAGTTTGGCCATGGGGAGGCTCCGTGATTGTAGGAAAAGTTTTTACAAGTGTACTTGTATTGTAATTTGAATTTATAATTTATGCTAATGTACATTCAGGAAAGTGCCTAAAGTGCGCTAAAGTTTGAAGTGCCTAAAGTTAAAGGAATATCCGATATAATCAGTACCATAACTTTAGGCACTTCTTATGAGGTGGGTATGAACGATAGCAAAAGGCCGAAGACCGCTCTGTTTGTTGCCTTGCTCCTCATGCTTTCAAACGGTTGTGTTACCAACGCCGCGAAGATGAGATGGGCGGAACGGCTGTATGTGGAGGGGCAGCATCTTCTTTCAAAAGGCAAGGATGAAGCTGCTGTCCGGAAGTTTGAAAAATCTCTTAAAATGTCCAAGGAAATCGATTTCTCGGCCGGTGTGGCCCACAATCTCAATGAATTATCGATCCACCATACCAGGCATGGCAAATACTCAGAGGCCAGATCGCTGCTTACCCGGGCCCTGGAGATTTATCGAGATGAGGGAATGGCACCGGAAGTTTCAAAAGCTATGAACAATATGGCGCTGATATATATACAAGAAGGGAGATTTACGGCGGCAATTGACCAATACAATAGTCTTCTACTCTGGGACAGAAAAACAGAAAACCAATTGGGGATCGCCATAACCAAGAACAACATGGGTCTTGTGTATGAACGGTATCTGATGCAGCCTGCTGAAGCTAGAAGGAATTATCTGGAGGCGTTGGCACTCTTCAAAGAGCTGGAAAAGGGCAACTACATTCAAATTGTCGAAAAGAACTTGGAGCGACTCAATTAGTATCTGAATTTAAATCCGGCATAGTAGGTAGTCAATTTATGATTATAGCTGTAGACCTCTTCATTGTCGTTGTTGGACTCTACCTTGAGATACTGGAAGCGCAAAAACAGACTCATTCTCCTATACATGTCAACCTGCACATTTAACGTCACTTCATTCTGGGTTTCTTCCTGGGTTTCATCCTTATAGGTGCCGCCGGAGGCCTGAGCCCTTCTGCCGCTGTAATCGGTTTGCTGATAAAAATAGGAAATGCTCGTCGTTATCGGCATTGGCATCCTTGGAATTATTGGCAGCGTATAGGAAACCGTGGGTCTGATTCCATAGGCATCATAATCATAGAAACCTTCCATGAATATATCATCGGTCAGGTCCACGGTTCCTAAACCGTCGTAATAATTCTGGTTGCTTTTGTTAAGGTTGGCAGTAAGATCGACTGCCATCCTGAGAGCCGGGATGGTTTCCAGAGTATAGAAGAAGCTGAAACTCAAGCCATGCAGGTAGTCGCGCTGCTCTTCCCCTGTAAGGACACCATTGCTGTCCACAACTTTTTTCCCCTCCAGGGCCTTGCGGAGCAGATAATAATCAGCCCCCCATGAAAAACCTCCTTTATCGCCCCATGAATACCCCGTCCGCATGAGGATGCCGTCGTAATCCCTTTCATCCTCCTCAATGCCGATTCCGGTGGCAAGATCTAAAAGTGATTCATAATTGGGATATTCCCGTGTGTAATACTGCAGGCCCAATTTTACCGCGCCGTCTGCGCCAGCAAAGCCCACTCGCCGCATTTTCCAGTCAACTCCGATCCCAATGTCTTCATAATTGTACAACCCATCTCCCCAGCCGCCGCCGGCTACATCCTTGTTATAAGTCCTGCTATAAAAAAGTGATGGTTTGACAGAGTAGCGGGACTCGTCGCCATAGTCATAATTGAATATCGGAGTCAAGGTATGGGACTGAAATTCCGTGCGTTCCCGAGGCCCTATCAGGTCGGAATAGAATTCACGTTTCTCATAGTATTGTGCATCGTACATAAGAAGAATTACAGATTTGTCATTGAATCTGTATCCAGGGGCAAGAAGACTGGCGAGACCAAAGCCGGAAAGGGTATCGGCGCCCGACCGGTCCGATAATGAGTAATAGGCGTCAATCTGGGCAATGAAGGAGAGTTTTTTTGCAATTTTCTGCCAGTCACTCGTGGCTACCTGCGGCTGGGTCGGCAGTGTTTCCTTGGGTTCCGATTCTTGAGGTATTTTCTGTAGTGAAACCGGCTCCTGTCCATACAGAATGCTGGGTAATCCCAACGCGGCCAAGGCAATAATGCAGGTTGTCATGATCCTCTTATGTATCATCTGTTTCTCCAAAGCATGCGTGACATCGGGGTGTAGATTACATCTATTG